>NZ_JBJHPB010000021.1:0-90253 GCF_059412285.1 Vibrio sp. CB1-5
TTTTTTTTTTCAAGCAGAAGACGGCATACGAGATACGCAACCATACCAAGGAACTGCGCTAGACGGTGCGCCTTAAATTTATCGGCCAATAAACCAATAATTGGAGCTGCAAGGCCTGCAACACCAAAGAAACCCATTGCTAGACCAGCGTTTGCAAAGCTGCCTGTACGCTCTGCAACAAAGGCAGGCATGACAATCGGAATGAAGACTAGCTGTACAAAGCCGTAGGCAAGGTGGGCGGAGAACCAAAGTTCTATCCCAAGTTTGTTAAATAGATTTTTTAGCATAACTATTCTGCGCATCCCTCTTGCTTGTGTGAAAACACTGTCTGCTTTCATACCGCAAAATTTCAGCAAGCATCCTTCTGGTAAATAAGTAGGCCACCGTGGCCTTTCATTCTGACTGGTATCAAACAAGTACAATATCCATACGACGACAGACTAAATGTTACTCCGGGTGTAACATTTTATTATGTTATCCATAGATCATATTGCTTTGTTTGTTGATTATTAACTTACTACCAAACTTAAATATTGAAATAGCCTGAATCAATATTTTGAAAAAATAGTCATGCTCAATGTCTCAAAATTATAAAATATTCTAATTAGAAGAACTAAAATGTTAATTTAAAGCTAAATGCATTAGCACAAATGACAACTTTTGATCCAAAAAGGTTAAAAACCAGCATCTTTTATAGCCTTATTGACCTATAAACATCAAAAATAGAACAAACAGCTATCCAGCAAAAATTCGAATAGAAGTAACGATTTTAATTTACCAGCTAACACAACAGCCAGAAAAATATACCGCAGTAAAATACCTGGGTATTTTACTGCGGTATATTTTAACTCAGAAGAATTAATTTATTCATAAGTTGATTTCTATAATTGGACATTCAAACCAACAAAAGAAAACGAAAGGTAAATATAGTTTTTTCATGTCTTTCGGGCAGGTAACAAGATGAGTAGTTACCACCAACCCCGTATCAGTTAAACAGATATTGCCTGGCGCACCTGCATCATCAGCAAAGCCAAAAACGAACATACCGTGCTTAGCACGAACACTACTAATGACTTCACTATGAAAACTCCTTGCCTCGCTTTTTCAGCATAGACAAGAAATTCATAGATTAGCAAAGAATTAGCTTTATTTTACTGTACAAAAAACCAGCACAAATGACTACAAGTCAAATCATTCACCAGGCCAATGCAAGGGCTGACAACTCACTTTCGCACATTTTGACAGCATGCATTCAGGATGACAATAAGTCTGACCCAACCATCACAAAACGCTGTCGGTTTGTTCCTACACTTTGTAGATCTCGATCCTCTGGGTAAACGCTATGCTATTGAATAAAAGACTGCTGATTCTAATTCTGAGTGCCTTTCTAGTAACCGGTGCTAGTATCTTTGATCTGAACAACTCCCCTAGCCAGCATCAGCTTCAGGCATACGCGAACGTGGTTAAAGATACTTACGAGTCCAGGCTATTCTCTCTATCTCCCTATAAACAGGGGCATTTTGGTTTACGCATGTACCGCCAAACTCAAGACGAGAAATACCACACCACCATTTTGGTCGACCTTGCCAATGTGACTGACCGGTTGAATCAAATAGCAGCAGACGTCACCACGCCCAAAGCAATTCGTCAGCACTCGCTTGCTCGCCTAACTGAATACAAAAAAGGTAAAGATGAGCGCAGTCAGCGCCGTTATGCTGCAACCAAAAATAATCCAGACTACTTCTATATGGGACTCGACCTTTTACGGTATCTCGCCAGATTGCAAGAATATGGAGTCACTCATAAGTCTGATCAAAAATTACGCAAAGTGCTTCGAAGCTACGATTTTGAAAACGTTCTGACTGATAAGACAATGATTACCGCCTGGGCGGCGCAACTGGCTAACCAAGCGTATTGGTTACGGCAGATCGGTGAACAAGATTTAATTTCCAAGTTTGTCGACGCGTTCCAACGCACGTACCCAGATAGCGAAGACTATCGTTTAAGCAAGCAGCAGTTTGGCAACAAACTCTATGGTATGACGCACATCATTTTAGCGGATTCTGGTTACTATCAACGCCCAGTCAATGAAAAAGACCATCAATGGATTTACGATTATTTCCGTCGCAACATCGATGACATCATCAAGCACACCAAGGAAGATATTGTTGCAGAAGTTGGGATCAGCTTTTTATTAGCAGGACTTCATGATGATCCTGTTGTAAAGAAAGCACGCGCCGCTATCGCTCGTGCCATTGATAAGAAACATGGCATGATCCCATCAGTTTCTGGCGATTTCGATTTTGCTTATGGCGAGCATCGCAACGTGCTCGCCATTATGTTACTCGACTGGAAAGCACCCTATATCGGACCGAATGTATCATCGGATCCAAAGCTCTTTAGGCAGTTGCCTTACGGCGTGCGACCAGGTGCATCACGAAAAGATGGAAGCATCGAGAGAAGTTAGAAGAATCGGCCTTTGGGTCTATTCACTGCCAGGTTTAAACTGTCCTGACTGTAAAAACTTCACAATGAGCCCCGTAACATAAGGATCTCGACGTAACCTGTCATGCTTAATGTCAACCTCAATAAAGTCTTGCATGCCTTTTAGCTTCGTTGACTCAACGGACACCAAACCATCATTGGTTTTGGCAAACATACCATTGAACACCGGGTAACTTTGTGTGCCAGCGATAACGCCAAAATTATAGTTGGGAAGTGGAAGACGGTTTGGAAAGCTCTCTGGTTTTGTCGTCAATGATTCTGCGGTGCCACCCACTAATGACAGCATCCAGGTATCAGAAAAGAAATCAGCAACATCACTACCATGATTAGGTGTGCCTACAAAAACCACATTGCCCATTTGCTCAGAATGAACAAAATCAGGTTGCTCCGCAAGATAAGAGCGAATCACCAAACCGCCGAGGGAGTGACCTACAAAATGGATCTTGGCGTGATTTTTTGAAGCATGGTTAGTCAAAGCATAGTTGGTTGGTACGTATTCACCAGAAGCATGCTCCGCCAATGCCTGACTATCTCTCTTCTGTCTAGAGTCATAGAACTCTGAGATGCAGCGCGACAATTCTTCGGCACTTCGATCCAAAGTGTTTTCGATGGGCTGACGCAACGTTGGATAATCTACGACACAGACTTGATAACCTTGTTCTTCAATGCCTTTCGACATATTTTGCATCGACCAAGCGCTACGAGCTAAACCATGCACTATCACCACCTGCTCGCCATGATGAGCCTGATACTGCGCGTCAGTGACATCCATTTCGGGTTTGCTACATCCTACGAGTAATATTGCGGGTACAAACAGTGCCCAATTCTTCCGCATCATGTTACTTCTCTCCAAACCACTGATCTGCTTTTAGCATATCAAACTGGTACTACCTGTACTAGAAGGAGATAAAGGGATTTTTGTTCCAAATTACGACATATTAGTGGTTGATAGAAGATTGAGAAAACGTGTAGCTCAACTTATTGATATAAAAACTATTAACAACTGAGAGATAGCAAAAGACGGGCAATCTTGAACTCGATACTACTTACCCCAATACTCACTCTCTAATGCGGAAGCAAAATCATAGTTTTGCCTCCTGAGCTCGTTAGATTTAATCACTTAGATTAGCTCCGCTTTCAATTAACCCATAGAAATACAAGGCTTAAATGATCAAAACAGTCACTTTTTCGTGATTAATATAGAAAGCGACAACAGTTATTCACTTTACGTACCAGACTAAACAAAACATTCACCAGGCCAATATCAGCCTTGTTTGATATATGAATTAACTTCGCTATGTTGAAGGTGAGTGCACTCCTATTTTCAATATCCATCGCCAAGCACGCCTGGCGGTGAAGATCTGCTTACCTATAAATAAGGAGTGGCATTATGTCCACAACCATAAAAAATCGAACACTGGTGATGGCCATTGCGCTTGCTTTTACGTCGACAACAACGTTGGCTAACGATACCGATGGAGATGGTATCAATGACAATCTTGATGTTTTCCCTTGGGATCCAACCAAATGGGCTTTGCCATTTCATGAGTTGCCCACCGTCATTGAAGCGGAAGACTTCGATCTCGGTGGTCAAGATGTTGCTTACTCGGATCGAGAGGTGGACAACCTAGGGTCAAAGAACTATCGAATCGAAGGGGTAGATTTCTCCACTCACGATGGCAAAGTCCATGTCGGCTGGTTTGGTCGCGGTGAATGGATGAACTACACCGTAAGCGTCCCTGAATCGGGTTATTATGAATTTTCGGCCTGGCTTGGTTCTAAGTCGACAAAAGTTCGCTCTATCGAACTGCATGAAGGGGATACTATCCTGGTCGACATGCCCTTCCTATCAAGTACAGGGGAGACAAGAAACTTTGAACAAACCCAACCACATACTCTGTTTCTAACCGCCGGTGAGCACACGTTTACTCTTTTTGCACGAGATGGTTCGGTACGCGTCGACAGAATACAATTCGACCTGTCACCACTATCAAAGGATTCCGATGGTGACGGTGTTGTCGATGCCGAAGATGCCTTCCCTAACGACCCAGCAGAAACTAAAGATTCAGACAAAGACGGAATAGGTGACAACCAAGATCCTGATGATGACAATGATGGCGTTCCAGATGTCGATGATGATTACCCTCTCGACCCAACACGTTCAGAAAATATCGCCACCAGCACTCAACCGGATCAATGTATAGGTGCGGAAAATCAGCAGCTGCTGTGTGATGTGCTCGCCAATGATCATGATCCTGAAAACGATCAACTCACCATTATACTGACAGAACAGCCAACATATGGCTCCATCAGTGTTGCTGAAGGCAAAGTCCTGTATACGCCTTCTGTTGATTTCGTCGGTCTTGATGAATTTAGCTACCGCATTGACGATGGATTCAATTTATCCGACCCAGAATGGGTAAGCGTACAAATAGATCGCACGACACCTATTGAGGATGCCGCCCCTATCTACACTGCCGGTTTCGAAAATGGAGACCCTCAATCAGGATTGAATCAAACGCTGACTGCTTCATTTTCAAGTAGCTATGACTCACTGACAAAAGAGCCAGCCAGCTACCATTATTACCAAGTAGAGAACGTCCCTTGGGCAAGAACGGGTGAGCATGTGCTCAAGTTTTATGGAGAGCCACCGGCGTATCGCAGTGAAATTGCCTTTATGAACAGTGATTACAATTTCGCGCCGGGGGATGATTACTATTACAGTGCCAGTATTCGCCCTGATGCATCATGGCAAAACATCACTAAGTACTCCATTATCGTTACGCAGTGGAAATCCTTTAGCTCTGGGCCACATGGCGCTATTCGACTGAGCAACAACGGCGACTTTAAGCTTACCTACCACGCACCTAACTATCCAACGGTGGATCTTGGTGTTGCGCCGCAAGACACTTGGACGGACATTCGGGTCTACTTCAAAAAATCGTTAGACGATGATGGTCGTGTGATGATCTGGGTAAATGGTGAATTGAAACTCGATCGCGCGGGTAAAACGCTACTGATTGGTAACAACGGTTATACCAAGCTTGGTATGTACACGGAGATTCGCGACGCAAGAACCCTATATTTTGACAACGTCTCGGTATCTAAAGCCATTAACCGCTCGTTAGAAGAATGGGGACAGGCGCCGGTAGATGGCATTTATAACGATAGTGACAATGACGGGGTGAGTAATGGACTCGATCCCTATCCTTTTGATCCCAATCGATAGCCAATAATACGCAGATCGGCGAACCGTCACTGACGATTCGCCGATCCAAAACTAAGTCACTCTATAAACACGTCACTCTATAAATAAAGTCGCTCTGCAACCTTGAGCAAGTCGAAAGATTTCGCTTAGTCTAAAAACTTCGCAACGTACCAACAGTCCGCTTCGATATCAAACTGCTCCGCACGAGCCCATTCCAGCCCCTTATCAACCAATTGTTTGGCGATACCTTGCCCACGAAATACATCCGGAACATAAGTACGAGTAAAGTTAATACTGTTACCGTTTAATTTATACTCCAACACACTCTCGTGGCCATCTTTCGCAACCACAAAACGTTGACGTTCTTGTTGGTGTTCAATCATAAAATCTCCAGATTCACGTCGGGATAGAAAGGCAAAGACTACAGAAATTCAGCGCGTTATGAAAATAGAAAACCAGTATTAAACATCAATCGTACCCCTAATTAGGGTCACTGCCTGTCCACACAGCTCAATACGCTCGCCTTTCACCATCATACCAACATAACCACCTCGCTCAGAATCCTGATACCCCACAAGTGAGCACTTGCCGAGTTTCTCTGCCCAGTATGGAGCGAGAGCGCAGTATGCGGATCCTGTCACAGGGTCTTCATTCACCCCAACCCAAGGGGCAAAGTAACGAGCAATAAAATCGACATCACTTCTCGAAGATTGAGCCGTCGCAATCACTGCCCGGCCATCCGATTCTAATAACGCATTAAAGTTTGGACGCAGATGGTGCAAGCTGTCTTCATGTTTCAGCACTAGGAAATCTTTCCCACCTTCTACTTCTCCAATAAACTCAATATCATCGCTGCTAAGCCCTAACGCAGCCAAACGCTCAGTTGAAATGGATGCCTGTGGGAGTGGTGGAAACAAAGGAAAGTCCATTGAAATCCGCGCACCAGATTTTTGCGCAGACAACTCTCCAGACAGAGTTTGAAAAGTAAACTCCCCTCCTGCTTCTAGCAGTCCAAGCTCATCTAACACATTAACGGTAGCCAAAGTGCCATGACCGCATAGCGCGACCTCAACTTGCGGCGTAAACCAGCGAAGTCGGTTATCACTAAGCGACAAAAATGCGGTTTCTGAAATCGCCATTTCCTTAGCGATATTGAGCATCAATGATGCTGGCAGCGGCTGCTGCGTAACACAAACCCCTGCGGGGTTGCCTTTAAACGGCTCGGCGGTAAACGCGTTTACCTGATAAATATCGAGTTTCATGAGAATGACCTTTTTACACCACTGCTGTGTAAAGAATAGATAATAAACGAGGGAATATCTCAATAAACCTGAAGCAACCTCGGAATCATGGTCACATTTGCTCCTATCTACAGCCGAGTTTCGTATATCAACTCACCGACCTAGACATGAGCTCCCTATGCACAACAAAACCCATCTGCCGAGTAAATTGTGCCCCGTGTGTCAACGCCATTTTAACTGGCGCAAGAAATGGCAACGCTGCTGGGACGATGTGAAGTATTGCTCAAAGCGCTGTGCTTCAAACAAACATCGATTACCACTCGATCATTGAACCATCGAAGGCTAGAAACTGACCATTGTTCTCACGCTGCAGCGACATCAACACACTCATGAGCAATCGTGCGGTTGTGTCTGCTGAAAACAGTTTGTGTTCAGGCACATTGGTTTGAAAAGGTTTTGAAAGAGAGGTATCGGTCGTCCCAGGATGTAGAGCAACAGTACAGGAATTAGGCATCAAACGCCCCCACTCAATACTGATATTTTTTAGCGCCATGTTCAGTGCCGCTTTCGAGCAGCGGTAGCTATACCACCCCCCTAAACCGTTATCACTGATACTGCCAACACGAGCTGAAACCGTTGCAAAACGAGGCGCAGCGGATCGCCTTAACAAAGACTGTAAATGCTGAGCAAGAAGCAGAGTCGGCAATGTGTTGATCTGCATCGCTTTGGCAAATCGCTCAGCCTCAATAGATTTCAGATTTTTCTCTGGCAGCTCGTGGTCGATAGAAAGCTGCCCAACACAGTTTATCACCCAATCCAGGCAAGCAGGCTGCCTAGCTGCCTGATTTCTTTCCCCTGATAGAACCTCTGTTATCCCTTCAACCAGAGACGCGTATTGCGAAGGCTCGCATACATCCAAAGGCAGCCAAGCAATGTCACTATAGTCTTCTGCTTCTTCTGGAATACCTTGTCGATATGTAGCCATTACTGTCACGTTGGGAAGTGTAGATAGAGTCTTGCATAGTGCCCAACCAATGCCGCCTGAGCCACCAACAATCAAAACGTTTAACCCTAAATCTGACATCCCTTGCTCCTAAACAGTGTAATGATTTATAACTCGTCAATTCGATCTAAATTGGCTTCCGCGGTCGTCAGATGCTCATCTTGCACTTCCGGCGCCATTCGATCCCAGGTTCGATATATCATCGCAACACGTGGGTTTCTCGCTAACTTGTCACGATGTTTGTGCATAAAGCGCCAATAAAAGCCATTAAACGGGCACGCTTGCTCTCCGCTTCTCTCTTTTACGTTGTAGTAGCAGCCACCACAATAATCGCTCATCTTGTTGATATAGCCGCCACTTGAGCAATACGGCTTTGTCGCAATGAGTCCGCCATCGGCGTACAAGGCCATTCCTCGCGTATTGGGCATCTCAACCCACTCTATGGCGTCGACATATATCCCGAGATACCACTCTTCAGCTTTGTCTGGGTCAACTTCCGTCAACAGTGCAAAATTACCCGTGACCATAAGGCGTTGAATATGATGCGCATAGGCAAACTCTAGCGATTGAGAGATGGCATGCTGCATGCAGCGCATTTTCGTTTGCCCAGTCCAGTAAAATTTGGGCAAAGGCCGATGTGCTTCAAGGGCATTTTTGTACTGATACTCCGGCATATTGCTCCAGTACATTCCACGAATGTACTCGCGCCAACCCAATATTTGACGCACGAAACCTTCCACCTGCGCTAAGCTAATTGAGCCCTCTGATTCGGAGTAGGTATTGATTGCGGCGTACAACACTTCCAACGGAGACAACATTTTGCTGTTGAGTGAAAATGACAACCGACAGTGATACAAACTCCACATCGAATCATGCTCCGCCGTCAACGCATCTTGAAATCGGCCAAATTTAGGTAGGCAGATCTGGCAAAAATGGGCGAGTAAGTTCAGCGATTGCTCGCGATTAATCGGCCACAGCAACTGCTGGCCGATCTCTCCAATGGACTCAATATCGTGTCTAACCATGCGATCGATGACATCACGGGTAGAGTTGGCGAATAGGAGAGGCGCTGGTAAGTCATTTAAGTCATTGCTTTTTAATTTATTTCTGTTGTCTGCATCAAAACTCCATTTTCCTCCAAGCGGTTTATCTTCGCTTTCCATCAACATGCCATGTTTCTTGCGCATTTTCCGATAGAAGCGATCCATAACGATCGCTTTCCCTTTCGGAAACAGCGCTTCGATCTCTGGAAACGGCAACAGAAAGTGCTCGGTATCCACCTCTTTCACCGCTATATCCGGCAGTGCGATTTGTCTCAGTTGCTCGAGCAAACGCCATTCGTCAGGTCTTTGATACTGAAAATGCTCGGCGCCATGATGTAGACACTTTGCGAAAATGAGTTCGTCTAGCGATTCAAACCGAGCGCTGTCATCAAGCGTTAAATGCTCAACATGATGCCCCAGCTCTGCCAACGCGTTAGCAAAGGACTCCATAGCAAGAAAGAAGGCGACCTGCTTTTGGATGTGGTGAGTCACATACTCAGACTCTTGTTTTAACTCAGCAATAAGATAGAGCACGCCATTTTCTACATCTGAAAACCAAGAGTGCTGTAAGTTGAGTTGATCACCCAGTATGAGTCGAACCGTATGATACGCCATCGCTACTCTCCCTTTCTATTGTATGTTGGCAGTCAGTTTTGCCCGTGATATCTGGCTCCGTCTGTATGATGCGACATCTTCAGCGGGTCATTTAGCTGTTATCAAGTGGCCAATCCACCATGTCTACCGCATCTACACTCATAGATATGCCATCACCTTCCCACTTACGAATGAAAACTTCATCAGGATCATAGAGTTGTGTCTGTTTTTGTAAGTCAAACTTACGATAAGAACGAGGGTCAGCCCCGACACCTGCCAAGTACTGCCAATTCCCCCAGTTCGAACCCACATCGTAATCAATCAATGTATGCTGAAAGTAGTTAGCGCCGTAACGCCAATCAATGGCAAGTTCATGGACAAGACAACTGGCCACCAGTTGTCGGCCACGATTAGACATATAACCTGTCTGTTTGAGCTGACGCATACAAGCGTTTACAATTGGATAGGGGGTGGTGCCGTTTACCCACTGACGGAATCGCTGAGCATAAAAAGAAGTCAACGGCGACTTGTGCTTAATACCTGAAAACGCGAACAAGCTGGCGCCGTGGCAGCGAGCGTACCAATGAAAATATTCCCGCCACAGCAGCTCGAACACAATCCAGTAGGTCGACTCGTTGGCACCAACCCGCCTTTCAAAACGATGCAGTTGACTAACAATCGTTCTCGGTGACACATTGCCATTGGCAAGCCACAACGAAAACTTGGTGGAGCCTCGCCAGTCGTCCAAAGCATTGCGTGTCTGCTTGTAGCTAAGCGCAGCATCTGTCTCGAAATATCCTCGCACATGCGAAAGTCCTGCAAGCTCGCCACCCCGGATGCCTTGTTCTCCCATATCTAACGCCTGCTCGAAGCATCCGTACGCTTCAGGAAGTCCTTGGCGATTGTTAATCGGAGGTGGCAGCTCAGTCACCGTACTTCCGGGAAGAGCGATGGGCTGCTTTTCTATCAGCTTTCGAAACTTTGAAAATGAATCGGGTAAATCAGACAAGTCGAAAGGTAATGTGTTTTCACTAAACAGACTGTGACTTTCTTCTCTATGTACAGTGAGTCTTGGGTACTGACGAACCAAGTGATCCACCACAGTCTCAGCGTACCAACTTGCTGTTTGTGCAACGAACAGGTCAGTAATGTCATAGCGGCCAATCAGTTCGCTTAACTGCAGCGATGCTTCCCCAAGGCTATTTGCCTCCAACTTGTGGAGCACTTGCCCAATTTGTCTGAGGGACTGATTAAGCTCTCCGACTGACTGCATTACAAAGTGCTGCTTGGCATCATTATTGATTTCAACCGGGAGAAATCGGCGTTCAAACTGTGTCTTTAATTCAGGAAAAAACACGCAGTGAAGAGAGCTAACCTCTCTAGCTGCTTTGGAGAGCAGTGCGTTGTCATGCAGCCGCAAGTCGTTATAAAACCAATACAATCCTCGTTTGATGGCCATCTTGTTCTCGCTATGTTCGTCGCGTTAAGCGTGGGCAGTGTTTACACATACGTACAGACGCGCTAGTTAGCTTAGTCAATGAGTGGGCGGTTCGCGAAGTACGCACGTAAGAAGTGTGTCTAAACCAAAAGAGGCTTGCGTTATGGCACTCAAAAAAACACTCAATAATCTCGCCCCACATTTTGAGCCAGGAGGAAAATACCAAACCTACTACCCACTGTACGAAGCTGTCGCTACCCTTTTTTATACGCCCGGTCACGTAACCCAAGGCCGCACCCATTTGAGAGACAGTATCGACTTGAAGCGCATCATGATCATGGTATGGATTGCGGTCTTCCCTGCCATGTTTTGGGGAATGTACAACATAGGTAACCAAGCAACAGCGGCACTCAGTGTCACCTACACACTGGATGAACTGGTGCCCGTGTTTGAGCAAAGTTGGCGCTTGTCTCTAGCGTTTGGATCCCCAGAGACACTGGCCAGTGCCGGTTGGGGTAGTGAAATGTTCTACGGCGCACTCTTTTTTCTACCTGTCTACGCGACGGTGTTTATCGTCGGCGGTTTTTGGGAAGTGTTGTTCTCTATCGTTCGTAAACACGAAGTCAACGAAGGTTTTTTCGTCAGCTCTATCCTGTTTGCACTTATCTTGCCCCCCACGATTCCCTTGTGGCAAGCAGCGCTTGGCATCACCTTCGGGATAGTGGTTGCAAAAGAAGTATTTGGAGGGACAGGGCGTAACTTTTTAAACCCTGCGCTTGCCGGACGGGCTTTTTTGTATTTCGCCTACCCCGCTCAAATGTCTGGAGGGGCAGTATGGGTGGCTGCCGATGGTTACTCGGGCGCAACGCCACTGAGCCAATGGTATGAAGGTGGCCAAAGTGCGCTTATCAATAATATGACGGGTGAAACACTCTCTTGGAGTGATGCCTTTATTGGTAATCTGCCAGGCTCCATGGGCGAGGTGTCGACGCTGCTTATCATGCTTGCTGGCATATTCTTGATTGCGATAGGCATCGCCTCTTGGCGAATTGTGCTTGGCGTATTGATTGGCCTAGCTGCTACTGCGACATTACTCAATCTGATTGGGTCAGATAGCAACCCTATGTTTTCCATGCCGATATGGTGGCACTTTGTGATTGGTGGTGTCGCGTTTGGTACTTTCTTTATGGCGACCGATCCGGTTTCCGCTGCATTTACTGACTCGGGAAAACTGGCTTATGGTGTACTAATAGGCGTCATGACCATCTTCATACGCGTGCTAAACCCAGCTTATCCAGAAGGCATTATGCTCGCTATCTTGTTCGCGAACCTGTTTGCTCCGCTGTTCGATCATGTGGTCAAAGAGTCGACGGTTAAGCGCCGAACACGTAGGATGAACAAGTTTAATCAATAATGTTCAAAAAGCGTCCAACGCAAATTGTAAACTGCAACAGCATTTATAAGAGTGCTGTTGCTGAAGCAAGATCACGCCTTTTTTAGTGTCTATTTTCAAAAACTGAGGATCCGAAAGTGACAATTTACTCATCTCATTAGATAATCGAATCGCTACATTGTAAAAAATAACTACAAGAAATCATGGCAATTATCAGAATGAGCTAAGGACAACGAAGGAACTATGAAGAAAAATGATTTTCAGAAATCAGCTGCCAATCTGAAAAAAGCAGTTCCGTTAATGGTCAAACATCACGTACCGGCGACGCCAGCGAATTATGCTTTGTGGTATACCTATGTGGACCAAACCATCCCTGAGTTAAATGCTGATATGGACGCTATACTCAAAGATTATGAAGTCCTACCACCTGTTAATTCCGCTTCTCTTTATCGAAACCATATTGCTGAAAAAGCAGAAGTGGATCTTCAGGGTTTAAAAGAAAACCTCGAGGCGATTGTGACTGAGATGTCGAGCTCGATGGATGATGCGCTCAATGATACTAGCGAGTTTTCGCAAGCACTCGAACACAGCTTTGATGGCTTGTCCTCAAGTCTGGATGCCGAACGTGCACCGACCCTTGATGAAGTGATGCCTCTTATCAAACAATTAGTCGATGAAGCCAATGACATTAGGCACTCCACAGACTTTATACACGGACAGCTAAAAAACGCCAGCGATGAGATCAGCCGACTCAAATCTGAGTTAGCAAAAGTCCAATGCAACGCCATGTTCGACAGCTTAACCTCGCTGTATAACCGCGGTGCTTTTGATGCTGACTTAACCATGTTTTGCGAAGCCAAGCAGCCGCTAAGTTTGATTTTGTTAGATATCGACCACTTTAAAAAATTTAACGATGAAATGGGACACCTGTTCGGGGACACCATTTTGAAAGGTATCTCTCAGCGTCTGAAGCAAGCTTGTCGCGGCGGCATTACAGCCTATCGATTCGGTGGCGAAGAATTCGCGCTGATTGTACCGAATAAATCACTGCGCGTTGCAAGACAAATGGCAGACGCCCTGCGTTTGGCCGTTGAAAAAATGACCATTAAAGATCGTAAAAACGGCCAAAAGATCGGCAACATTACCGCTTCGTTTGGAGTCGCAGAATTCATAGCAGGTGACAGCTACGCATCGCTGGTTGATCGTGCCGACAAGCAGCTTTACGACGCTAAACGTTCTGGTCGTAACCGAGTGATGCCGTTCTAAAAAAACGCCCCACCGTTAAGGCGGGGCAATACTACCAAAGGAAAATGCGGTAATAATAAACGTGCTAGCGTGAATTAAAATGCGAAGCTGAATCCTAATGTGTAATCATCACCGTTTTTCGCGGTGTACTCTTTATCCTCACTGCAAGCACGTGGTCGTCCTTGCTCATCGCCTTTCACTAGACTAACCCAGTGACGAATTCCCGAAGCGTGACAGTTTTCTGACTGACCAAACGTGGTACATGTTTCCAATTGAATGTCTTCGATTTCTACCAGCTCTAAATTGCCAGTACCTTTACGGCGACCAATCGTAACCTCCAGGTGAGTGCCGCTTTCATCGCGAAGCAAAATACCTTCTGGTGCGCATTTATCACCAAGGTAAGCCACAAAGTGCTTAGCGCGTTTGAGTCCCGTGTGCTCACCATTTTTGAAATACGCCTGTACGTGGCGATAATCAATTTCGTAGCTCACCACGTCCTCGTGTGAACCTTTTTCGAGGGGAAACAGGGTGTCTAGCAGCTGTTTTGCCATCTTTTGTTTTTCCATCTGCTCATCAGCTTTAACCATCTCGACGGCGAACACGGCTTCTGCGATAAAGGTTGAATGGTTCTTATGAAGTTCTGTTTTATCGAATGTCAGCATGTTCATAGTCTGTCCCTCTTACTGCTGCTAGATCCAAATTAGAGTAATTAACCCAAACGGATGTTTAAATTTATATTCGTTTTGTGATTTGTATACTTTGTAGACTAGCGTGTTTTTGACTACAATTTCACAACAAAAATTTTACAATGTGAATTTTACAAAATGCCAGTGTCAAAAAGTCTGATCCGCCAGTCCCATTTTTTGGGCACCAAAGTTCGTAACCTACGAAAACGTAACCACTTAACCATGGAAGATCTGTCTGCGCGTTGTATTCGCGTCAACCCAGAGTACGCGCCTTCCGTCTCTTACCTGTCGATGATTGAACGTGGAAAACGCGTCCCTAGCATCGATATGCTGGAGGTGATCGCCGAAGTATTTCAAAAGGATCCCGCTTGGTTTCTCGACAATGAACCCGAGCCAGATGAAATTACCCCGGTAAAAGGAAATCGCGGCGGAATAAGTGGTATGGCACTTGAGCCAAGCTTTTTGTTCTCCAATGACATTTTGCAGATCGCCATTCCCGAAATGCTCTCGCAAACCGGGATCACGGGTCGTCAATTTGCTCACTTGTTAATACGCGCGCATCAGGAAAGTTTGCAGAACCATTTCCCCGATCTTGAACGTGCCGCAGAAGACGTTGGCTTGAAACGACTCAATCTCTCGATTGAAGATCTCATCGATATTGCGAGCGATTTAGGGCTGCGCGTGCAATGGGTAAACCGGACTCCCAAAGATGTGGTGGACGAACTTGGGGTGAACGCCAAGCAGCTGGTGACATCATTTTTCGAGCCACCCGGCACCATCTACCTCAACGAAATCCTGAAAGCCTACCCAACACGTCTAAAGTACGATTTGGCGGTGTATATTGGTCACCGTATCCTGCATCGCGATGAAGGCTTAAAAAGCGTACTCAGCGTCGGCAATCAAAATACCTGGGACGACAGTGCGGCTCATCAGTCTTCTTCAGCACTCAACTCACAGGACATCCTTCAAGCATGGCGCGATTTTGAATCCAGCTTCTTTGCAGGGGCACTACTGTGCCCCAAGGTACCCTTTCGACAACTGCTCGACCGAAGCGGCTATGAGATTGATGTTCATAAACGAGTCGGCGTGTCACCTTCGGTAGCAATGCGTCGTATGACCGTCGTGTCGCCATATCCCCACTGGCACTATTTCGATGCTTATGGCCCAGGGAAACTCAAGGCCGTCTATCGCGGAAATGGTATTCCGCTTCCGTGGGGAAATATGCGGATGGTTAATGACCCCTGTCAGCACTGGGCGGTATTCAGAAGGTTGTCTGAGCCACAGAATGGTTCATCGGCGCAAATATCGATATTGAATGTCGGTGATGAACCAAGGATCTATTGTTGTGAGTCCATCAACATGACCGATCCTGCGGGTAACAATCGAGTGCTATGTGCAGGTATCGATCTCAATCCAGCGATAGATGCGCAAGGCGGTAATGCATTAGAAATCGCTAGCGAACTTAAGCGTTCATGCGTTGAAGGTGGTGGTAGTGTCACCATTCCGCGTCATATCAAAAAAGATCTGCAAACGGTCGCCAAGATACTCAATATCAACTGGGTAGAACGTGGTATTGAAGGCGATGCTCGATTAATCTGCTCTCGAGGTGCTGTTTGTCCGCGTAAACCAAGTTGTTATGAAGGTTGTAAGGATGACGCAAATCAGACACTGGGAGACATTGTTTAACACGCACAAGACCTAGCAAGCGAAAAATTGATGCAATGAAAGGGGAATCTAAATTAGGTGAAGAATAGGCTTGGAAAGAGCCTTTTCTGAATCCAGAAAGAAAAAAAGCCAGCCACAAAATCTGTGTGACTGGCTATATACAAGTGTGAACAAAATAGGTTCACTAACAACGTCAGTTGGCTAGGTGACCCTCGGCTTAAAAAGGGTCACTTTTATTAATGCAGTATGCGTGCCAACTTTTTAAAGTCTCTTTTTAATTGATTTTGACTAGATCTACACCAATTTTATGTAAATAGCGTTCATATGGCATTTGCAAAATGCAAATTTAAATGCATTTTGCAATCACAGCGCTTCTCATAGTAGGAATATTGATAAAACACGCACCCTACAAGCGTTATCTGTTGCATAAATGAAGGCATGAAAGAATTAAGTTGTCGTTAAGCCAGTTCGATTAAAGACACCCAACACACAACCTTCCAAACGTCAGCAATTGTCCGATTCTAAATTGAGCAACCTAAGTTTTCGCTCCACACCACCCGCGTAACCAGACAACTTTCCATTTTTACCCACCACTCGGTGACATGGCACCACAATAGAGAGTGGGTTTTTACCATTCGCCGTCCCAACCGCTCTCACTGCTTTTGGGTTACCCACTCGATTGGCTAACTCTTGATAGCTGATCGCTTCTCCATACGGAATCTCGCAAAGAGCTTGCCAAACCTTGCGTTGAAATTCAGTCCCTATGGCAGCTAGCGGCAAAGTAAACGCTTGACGCTCACCAGCTAAATACTCCTTTAGCTCAGTTTCTGCTTGTCTCAGCAATGGATAGCTTGGGTTGTACTCCCCAAGTTCATCAGGACAAGTTGTATGCTGCTCAAACCAAATGCCCAATAAGCCTTCACTACTTGCTTGCACAGTAATAGGCCCTAGCTCACTTATGAGCACAGTGTAATAATTCATGAGAAATGGCTCCAACAGTGAAGAGTGGCATAGCTGCCCCATGGTGCAGTATGCTCTGCATTGACTTCGTTATGATCAATCAAATATTTTTTAACAATAAGATCTGAGCTAAGTAGCAAATCTGGGGAGGATAAGCCGCGCATTTTTGCATAATTGACGGTCCATGGCCCGATGCCTTTTAGCGACAACCAATTATCAGGATGATCGTCTGGGTGTTCGCCTAGATGGCAGGCAAGTCGCGATAAGGTTTCTTTCCTGCTTTCGGGCATTCGCAAAAAACTCAGGTCTTTTCCTGCGACATGGTCAGGGGTCGGAAACACTCGCTGGCCTGAAAGGCGCTGATCCATAGTCTCAGTCAAAAGATTGAGCTGACCTATCGCGGCCTTCACAGATACCTGCTGTCCAAGCACCGCCCGTGCGCCCGCCTCCCAAGCCGACCAAACTCCAGGCAATCTAAGACCAGGCTTTAAAATAAGCCCCTCATCAACAGCGTTTAGGTGAGACTCGACAGCAGTAATGTCAGTATCAAGATCGAATACACGCTTAATACCACTTAACAAACTTGCCAACTGGGTGACCTGCTCTAGTTCAAACTCGACTTTGACCGTCTGCTCCCCGTTTAGGTCTGCACACAATCGAAACCAACCTAGCGTCCCATCGATATCAACGTAGCGCTCATAGCTTTGATCGGTGATACGCTCAACGCCGCTGATCGCACGTTTTTGAAGGAAACTGAGCATTGCAGACCAATCATATGCGCCTCGATAGGCCAGATAGACTTCGTTGCGAGCAGTGACTTTGCCGTCTCCGCGACGCAATTCCGATGGGGTTAACTTAAGCGTCTTCTTAAATGCATCATTAAAACGCCTTACACTATTAAAGCCGCAGGCAAAGCCAATATCCGAGATCGATAAATGGCTATGATGGAGAAGCTGCTTAGCAAACATTAATTGATGGTACTGGGCGTATTTCTTAGGTGACAAACCAAGATGCTCTTGAAATAGCTGGCGTAGATATCGGCTACTAATACCTAAACGATCGCTGAGTGTCTCACAACTCGATTGATTCAGCGCCCCTTGCTCAATAAGTGTCAAAGCACGGCGAAAGCTGGTTTCCGCGCCAAGCCAAGCCCATGAATTGGGAGCACTCTCTGGACGACAACGCAAACACGGACGATACCCCGCCTCAAGTGCAGCATGAGCGTGCTGAAAATAACTCACGTTGTGCTCTTTCGCCAGATTAGCAGGACAAATCGGCCGACAAAATATGCCTGTGGTTTTTACACCAACAAAAAACACGCCATCAAAACGTACATCACGCGCTAGCCTCGCCTGCTGGTACTGTTCGTTGGTCATTGAGATTACTGCCACTGCGTCGCCCCGCTCTTTTTGTCATTAGTGTCCAGTGTAAACCAAGAACGCTCAGTGACTAGCCATTTTCGGAACTCAACATAAGGTAATTTTCGCAAGGAAAGCTTCATCACATTGTCATCTAACTTTCAAATTTTCACGTGAAAGTAACGACTTACTAAATGCTTAAATTAATCGTCTGGCAAAATTTCAAAAAACGCCAAAGCTCTGTCTATACTGAGGCAGAGTTTGATGATAAACGTCATTTTATGAGGGTGGCTATGTCTAATGTAGATTTTCGTCTTGGAAAGAAACCATTCTACGACAACAAACGGTTTCGACGTGGGTTTGCAAAATCCGGAGACTTTACTATCGCTGAAGAGGAAATATTGATCCGCTTCGGGGATACAATGAACTTACTTGAAGGTGGCGAACTCGCTCCTGAATCTGAAGAGGAGCGCCATTTTCTGCAAGCTGTCGCCGATGAACAGCAAGCGGAAAGCAAGCTTGAGAAAACTTGGATCAAGTACATCCATCTAGCTCGAGACCGGAAGAAGTTCCATACTCTAAATGGGAAACAGGCAGCCGCAACCGAAAGCGTCGAGGATGAGTCTGATTATAATGATAGCAATGACGATATTGGCAATGACATCGTCGATGATGAGGCTCGCTCAGGCGACTAAATCTCAGTTTCGCGAACAACGGATCGTCTGAAGACTTTAGCCCAATTTGGAAATTGGGCTATAACTGATATTCGTAAGCTAAAAGCTAAGTGTCTAAGCTGGAGTCAACTTCCATTCAATGACGGATCGTGATTTGGGAATTCGACAACAATTACAGTAATAGCTTACATTGCCACACGCTTTCATGGCATCCAGCTTTGTGTCGCAATCAGGACAAAATGGCGTTTTATTGAAGCTCACCTGACACTGAGTGCAAGTGCGACCTTCCTCATTTTTCACTTCAATCTTGCATGTTGGGCAGGCCAACGTTAGTGCTTGAATCGCTGCGTGATCCATGTTCTACCTTTTACTTAGCGCTTCTCTCAACCTGTTCAAGAAGGCAAACAACTACAGATAGCTCAGTATAATTCCTCACCGACTTTGATGACAAAACCATCAAGCACTGACAATTGAAGTTGTAAATAGGTCAGGCTGGCAACTATTAAATACGTTGGTTCATCAGCTTCACCCATAGGCATTGTTCTAGCTAACGTTGATTAGACTAATATTGATTTAACACAGTTTTATCGATTGCCACCCCAGAAATGAGAGTAAGAGTCATTTACAATTTATAGCGATAAAGATGCCTATATACTGCGGGTAAGGAGAACACCATGACCACAGCCATCACTCAATGGTTAGCACGAGATCCGGATTCAAAAACTCGTCAAGAGCTTCAACAGCTTATCGATAGCAACAGTCAGCAAGAACTGAAAGATAGATTCAGTACACGTCTAGCTTTTGGTACCGCAGGACTCAGAGGCAAAGTCGGCGCCGGTCCCAACCGAATGAATCGACTCGTCATCCAAGAAACCGCAACAGGGCTTGGGCAATATCTGCTTGAGCAAATAGATAATGCGGACACGCGAGGCGTTATCGTCGGCTATGATGGTCGAATCGATTCAAAACAGTTTGCTCACGATACCGCTAGCGTGCTTACCGCTATGGGAATTAAGGTCTATTTGACCAGCCAAGTGGCGGCAACGCCGATTGTCGCTTTTGGTGTGAAAAAATTTAACGCCGCCGCAGCAGTCGTCGTCACAGCGAGCCACAATCCGCCAGAATATAACGGTTTCAAAGTCTATTGGGAAAATGGCGCACAAATCATTCCGCCCCATGACGCGGGCATCGCTAGTAAAATTGACCAAGCCACGACCAAACCACTCACTTTATTGCCTCTAGAGCAAGCGAGCGAACAAGGCCTGTTGGAATGGCTAAAAGAAGACTACTACCAATCTTATCGCAGTGCGATGAATGGTAACCCACTACTTAAACGTAGCAATAACACTGACGTTTCCATTGTCTACACCGCAATGCATGGTGTGGGTGCCGAGATGGCAGAAACTTTACTCGCTGATGCCGGATTTGACCACGTCGCTAGCGTTACAGAGCAGCGAGAGCCTGATGGTACCTTCCCTACCGTCAACTTCCCAAATCCAGAAGAGGCGGGCGCTATGGATAGGGTGATGGCACTTGGCAAAGCCCACAACGCGGATATCGCCTGTGCGAATGACCCAGACGCTGATCGCTTCGCCGCCGCAGTAAAGCGCGAGGATAACGAGTATCAAATGTTAACTGGTGACCAAGTCGGGGCGCTGTTTGCCGATTACCTATTGGAAAATCAGCCAAATGCGCTGGTTGGCAATACGATTGTGTCTTCCAGACTATTGAGTGCGATAGCCAAAAAGCACGGCGCGCAATACTATCAAACACTCACCGGTTTTAAATGGCTCACCAACATCGCTATGGAGCAGCAAAGCAAAGCCCATCCGTTCCTATTCGCCTATGAGGAAGCACTAGGCTATACCATCGGAAATCAAGTTTGGGATAAAGATGGTCTGTCTGCACTGGTTGCCTTTGCCCAGCTAACAGGCGAGCTAAAAGCACAGGGCAAAACTATCTGGGACAAGCTCGAAGCCTTGTATCGACAACATGGCTTCTACTGCAATGTGCAGCGCAGTATTGCGCTCGACCCGAATTCGCCACCTATCAGTGACCAGTTACGGAAGCAACCACCAACCCAGATTGCAGGGCAAATGGTCACCGTGACTGAGGATCTTAAGTCTTCAACACGCTTGTTAGCCAACGGTACGACTGAGCACATCAATTTACCTGCCAGTGATGTACTTATTTACATCCTTGAGGATAAATCGCGTGTTATCGTGCGCCCTTCTGGCACCGAGCCTAAATTGAAGTGTTATTACGAAGTGATCAGTGACTTTCCTGATACGATGAGTTACGAGGAAGCGAGTAAGACGGCGGAAGAAAAAATGGCTGCGCTCATTACTGCGCACCAGCAAAGTCTATAGAGACAAAAAAAGGAGTGAGCAATCACTCCCCTTAGACTTTTGTTAGAATCAGATATTCATAAAAGTGTCTAGCTTAACGCTATTAATGCACATAGAAGATTCTCACGCTTAGTACCTAAAACGACGGATCTGACTATTCAATTCAGTCGTGTTCAACGTGATGGCTTCAGCTAAGGTTTGCAGTTCATTGTTAACACTTCGCATGTCTGCTGCGCTGGAATCAAGCTCGCGCATATCCCCCGCAACGGTATTACTCACATTAGACTGCTCTCACAAGCACTCGCGACAGAATCAACCATGGCGTTGATGCTGGTTACCGCTTCAATGGCAGCGTTTAGAGCCAAAAGATTAGTCACAAAAATCACCTTACCAAACCTGGTTAAATTTCACCCAACCAACATAAATATGCGAGGCACTTCAACTATTGATCAAGAAGCGCCCCGACGAATAATGGTCAATATTGAGACGAATCTGGCTCGGTCTCAGGTGACACATCGTCATTTTCTTCATCTACCCACTTCATGAATACCTGATATCCCGCAGTCAAAAACGCCGCACCGATAAACATGCCGAGAATGCCGCCAGACATCATACCGCCAATGGCGCCAATGAGTACCACAGGCATAGGGACACTTAAACCTCGCCCAAGCACCATAGGTTTAAGTATGTTGTCCACTAAACTAGCAGCGATAATCAAGACAGAGAAGATAGTGTTATGCATGGTCGAACCATCGGTACTCGACCACAACATCGCGACAGCAACAATGGCAATAATGGTGACAGGCAATTGAGTGATCGCAAAAACTAAAGCAATGACCGTTAAAAACGCCGCAGCAGGCACACCAGCAAGTGCGATGACTGCACCAAAAATGGTTGCTGTTAGGAAAGCAATACCGATAACACCTACCGCCACTTGGCGAATGGTTGCCGTGGTCAAATGATGTAGCTCAGGCCCTTTGTGTTCATCGGAAAAGCTATTGAAAATCCGGCGCATCGCTTTTGTGCCATCTTCTGCCCAAGCGAGCATAATACCAGCGATGATCACCGCACCAATCAACATAAAGACACTCCCCGCGGCACCGCTGGCTTTATCAACAAACCAGGCAGATGCATTTTTAAGCTGTGGCTGATACTTATCGATAAAGTTCGGCAAGTCTCTCGCCGCCTCATTCCACGCCGTATAAGCATCTTCACCAACTAGTGGCCAATCCTTCACCTTTTGAGGAGGCGCTGGAATATGAAGATCACCTTGCTCATAACTTTGGTAGGTCTGCAGAGTTTTTACCGCGATTGAATTGCCCACCAAAGCGACAGGTGTACCTAGTACCAACACCCCTATCAAAGCGATGGCAATTGAGCTTCGTTTGGTTGTCCAACCAAACTTAGTCTTTAAGAAATTGCGCACTGGAAACAGAGCAATCGCAAGAACCAGCGCCCAAAGCAAAATGGGCAGAAAAGGAGCGAATGCCCACCAGCACATCAATACAATGAAGGTGATAGTAGAAAAACGTATTAGGGATGCCGTAAAGGCTTGGGATAAGGCTTGCTTAAGATTGTCCTTGTCGTTGTTCACGTAACACTCCATGTGCTAAAGAAAAGTATCAAACTCGTCGCTTTAAACAAGCGACTTCCTTTGAACTATAGTCCATGATAAATAGCCAACAAGCATACGATAACTATGCAACAACATTTCTCGTAAACGCCCGTAAAAATGAAACTCGACCCAAATCACATTTAACTGAAGAAAGTAGAAATATTACTAACCGTACGTTACCTAGAACTGGTAGATTTGGTCATATTAAAACGACGTTTCAAATAAATTCATACCACCTATTCATTTTGCATAGTCGGTACTAAAGAAAAGCGCAGAACAAATGTTAATGGGCTTAAATTCCGTACCTATATCACTTGCATTGATACAGCTAACCAACTGTAAAATATGAATTTAGACTCACAAAACTTAGTAAAACGGGTTAAACCGGTTACTCTCAAGCTGGGTATTTGACTATGAACCAATACAAAATAGCGATCATCGGCGAATGCATGGTGGAGCTACAACGCAAAGAAGATCTACTGAAGCAAAGTTTCGGTGGTGATACATTGAACACGGCGCTGTACCTTTCTCGCTTGACGAAAAATTACAACATTTCAGTAAGCTACATTACCGCACTAGGCAACGACCCTTTCTCATCTGAAATGCTTAAAGCGTGGTTGGACGAAGGTATCGATACCGACCAAGTGTTGCGCCTAAACGACAAAATGCCCGGCCTTTACCACATCGAAACAGATGAAACTGGCGAGCGCACCTTCTTCTACTGGCGCAGCGACGCAGCAGCCAAGTTCGTGTTTGATCAACCAGAAAGCCAATCTCTTGTTGAATCGTTAATGGATTACGATGCGGTTTACCTAAGCGGCATTACCTTGGCTATTTTGACCGACTCTGGACGTGACACTCTGTTTAGCTTCCTAGAGAAATTCAAAGCCAAAGGCGGCAGCGTCTTCTTTGACAACAACTATCGTCCCAAGCTTTGGGCGAACCGTGATATCGCTCAGCGCACGTACCTTGCGATGCTTGGTTTTACCGACACCGCACTGCTTACCTTCGAAGATGACCAAGACTTGTTTGGCGACACATGCCTAGAAGATTGCATCGAGCGCACTCAAAACGCTGGTGTCAGCGAAATTGCCATTAAACGTGGTGCAAAAGAGTGTCTAGTACTTAGCGAAGGTCACGCAGAGTATGTCGCACCGAAGCCAGTCGACTCCGTGATTGATACCACAGCCGCAGGTGACTCATTCAGCGCAGGTTATCTTGCTAAGCGACTAACCGGTGGCGACGCGTTTAACTCAGCCGCAATGGGGCACAAAGTAGCAGGCACAGTAATTCAATACCGCGGTGCTATTATTCCTAACACAGCAACGCCAACTCTTGATTAGTAGGACAAAGACAAATGACAACCCTAAACGAACAGCTAGCAAGCCTTAAAGTAATTCCTGTAATTGCCATCAACAAAGTTGAAGATGCTATTCCTCTAGGTAAAGCACTCGTAGACAACGGCATGCCATGTGCAGAAATCACGTTCCGTACCGAATGTGCAGCCGACGCGATTGCAGCGATGCGTCAAGCGTACCCAGAGATGCTGATTGGCGCAGGTACCGTTCTTACTAACGAGCAAGTCGATCAAGCGATTGAAGCAGGCGTTGATTTTATCGTAAGCCCAGGCTTCAACCCACGCACCGTTCAATACTGCATCGACAAAAACGTACCCATCGTACCGGGTGTTAATAACCCAAGCCTAGTTGAGCAAGCGATGGAAATGGGCCTGCGTACATTGAAGTTCTTCCCAGCAGAGCCATCTGGTGGTGTGGGTATGCTAAAAGCGCTGACAGCTGTGTATCCTGTGAAATTTATGCCAACAGGTGGTGTAAGCCTGAAGAATGTCGATGACTACCTATCTATCAAGTCTGTATTGGCATGTGGCGGCACTTGGATGGTTCCAACGAACCTTATCGACGAAGGTCGTTGGGAAGAGCTTGGTCAGTTGGTGAAAGACGCGGTTGCTCACGTTAACTAATTACACCCGAATGAAGGTTATGGCCTCGCGATTTAGTTCGCGGGGCTTTTTTGTTTTAATGTCAACCAAAGAGACGGCCTGTTAGGCGCTTACCATTCTTGAATATCATCGCGCTTGTTCTCGACTTTTATGGTTTGCATGCATTGGCACCGAAAGATCGCGAAACCGCCCCCAATTTAGAAACTCTTTTTCGAACCTTCAATCACTTAGCAAGCACATCGTTCAAATGTGTCTTTAACGAGTGATTAACTCTATTTATGCTCACGGTAATTCGCGATGAACCAAAAAAAAGCCAGTGATAACACTGGCTGGCAAAGTCCCGATATAGACATCAAGACAAACAACAAAAGAATAATAAACATGTAGTGCTGCTATGACTCTAAGTAACCTCGCTAACAAGGGTTCTCGAGGTTACTTGAATCTGAGTCGCGTCAATCAATCAAAGTGCGAACGTATTCAGCAATTTCTGACACTTGGCAATTTGCAAAGAAACACTCTTGGAACTGCGCACTGCCAACCGCTTGCTTAACTAGGTCTTGATCAATCGCTTTTAGTGACGCTACAACGTCTTTACAAACAGCAGCTTTAACTTCGCTAAGAATGGCCGCATTACGTTGCTGAGGTTCAGCACGCTCAATTGGGTAACCTTCGCCACGTGCACCAGTAAACGCTTTTTCGAAGATGTAACGAACGTTTAGCTCCCCAGCCCAACCAAAACCTTTCGCAAATGCCAATGAAATCGCATTACCGTTGTTAATTTGGTTGAAAAGGAATGCATCTGATGGCTCTAAGCAGTAACCACATACCACGCCAGGGTGAAGGTTACTCGCCATCAACGCACCTTGACCTGTACCACAACCAGTCACGACAAAGTCCACCGCTTTTGAGTTCAAAAGAATGCTCGCCATGATACCAAGGTGAATATAAGTAAGGTGATGGTCATTCTCATCAGTCATACCAACATTAAAAACATCATGACCTAGGCCACCAGCTACTAAGTTTAGCTCTGAAGCAACCATTGCATTTTTCGGTGCTTGGCTGTTTTCCATCATTAGTGCAATTTTCATAACGTATCTCCAGCGACTTTTGTCGCCCAAATTCTAAATTTCTTACCAAATAACTGATTCGTTCTCAGTCGCCACGCTCATTTTTTACTGTGACGACTGCGTTTGAATCACTACCACTTTGCTATCAATATACATTCTATAGATAGTCACCGAATTCGTGACGATCAATGTCGCTTCTAACAACATCCCACCAATCGAACCTACAACGATATTGTTAATTAACCAACATATCGCCCCAATCAGAAAGCCCACACGCATAGCAATACCATTGAGCATAAATACGCAGTAAGTACCGATAGCAGTACCGAGTATTGGCCAAATGTGAATAACGCCTTCAGAAACAAAGAGACCAAATACCACCGCAGCTACAATGAATGCCCAAGCGACGAGTTTTGATTGAGTAAATATCGATGCAAACGTTCGACTTGCGGACAACGCCGATGCAACCACTGACACCAACGAACCCAGTAAAAAATAGTGAATCAGATGATTGATATTGAAAACCACCATTAAGATTTTCAGTTGCTTGTCGTCTTTTTGGTAAAACGTCGCGATGCCCAAACCAAAACTCAGAAAACCAAGCAGTTGACCGACAAGCAACAAATCAATCATCGTTCTTTTAAACCTGCTAGCGAGCTAGCCAACCGCCATCAACAGCGATAGTGTAACCATTGATGTAGTCAGATGCCTTCGAAGCTAAGAATACACATGGACCTGCTAAATCTTCTGGTGTGCCCCAACGGTCTGCTGGAATACGCTCTACGATTTCTGCATTGCGTTTTTCGTCTGCACGCAGTGCTGCTGTATTGTTAGTTGCCATGTAGCCAGGTGCAATCGCATTCACATTGATGCCTTCTTTTGCCCATTCGTTTGCCATAAGGCGAGTCACACCCATCACACCACTTTTTGATGCGGTGTAAGACGGCACACGAATGCCACCTTGGAATGACAGCATTGACGCCACATTGATGATCTTGCCACCTTCACCCTGGGCAATAAATTGCTTGGCAACTGCTTGAGACATAAAGAACACCGACTTGATGTTAATGTTCATTACGTCATCCCAATCTTGCTCAGAGAACTCAATCGCGTCATTACGACGAATAATACCAGCATTGTTCACTAGGATATCGATACGGCCTAGCTCAGTAACAGCGCGGTCTACGATGCCAGGAATATCGTCTAACTTCATCAAATTTGCGCGAATATCGATGAACTTGCGTCCAGTCTCTTTCATCATCTCAATGGTTTCTAAAGGCTCAACAATGTTCACACCCACGATGTCACAACCTGCTTTCGCAAGACCTAGAGCCATACCCTGACCTAAACCTGTATCGCATCCAGTAACAACCGCTACTTTACCCTCAAGACTAAATGAATCAAGAATCATAATCCGTTCCTTTTAATGATTGTGTGGTGAACAAATTGGCATGCTCACTATGTTGCAAACTACAGTACACAAAAAAAATCATCATTGAAAGATTTTTTTGAAACATCGGTTCATTATTTACATAAACCTATCAAAAAAGTGAAGCAAGTCTCATGATGTTGGTTTTAAAATAATGAAATGGCATTTTGAAAATGCTGACTAACAGAAAGATGTCCGTTATAATCACTTGAACTAATTATTGATTTCAGAGCATAAAATGGAAAAATCAAGTCAGCCAGAGGCAGTATCCTCTGTACTAAAAGTGTTTAACATCTTGTCAGCACTTGCCGAGCAAAAGGAAATTGGAGTATCTGAACTATCTCAGCGATTAATGATGTCTAAGGCAACGACCTATCGTTTCTTACAAACAATGAAAACGCTAGGCTTCGTAGAACAAGAAGGCGAAGCGGACAAATACGCTTTAACTCTCAAGCTGTTTGAAGTCGGCGCAAAAGCTCTAGAACATGTTGATTTAATTAAACTGGCCAATCGAGAAATGGAAACTGTGCACAACGTCACGCAGGAGACACTTCATCTGGGTGCCTTAGAAGAGAATGCCATTATTTATCTTCACAAAATAGATTCCAGCTACCAGCTTCGCATGTATTCTCGCATTGGTAGACGCAATCCAATTTACAGTACCGCCATTGGCAAAGTTCTCATGAGTGGCCTGCCTAAAAAAGAGGTTTATGAGCTATTAAAAGATGTAGAGTTTGTCAAACATACCGAACGAACCCACTCAAACATAGATGAACTATGGGAAGAACTCTGTATAGTTCGTGAGCAACATTTTGGTGAGGATAACGAAGAACAAGAACCGGGGCTGCGATGCATTGCCGTACCAGTATATGACCGCTTTGACAAAGCCATTGCTGCGGTATCAATGTCATTCCCGATTATCCGCTTTGATGAACTTAAAAAGTCTGAGTATGTGGCGCTGCTGCATACCGCAGGGCGAAATATTTCACTAGCACTAGGCTGCAAGAACTACCCTGTGTAGTAGAACACAGCTAAACAGACACAATCCAGTTATACCCAAGTGCGCGCAAATAATTAAATGCATTTGGGTATAGCCATAAAGCACAACTGCTTCCTTTTCTCTTCCCTTTTGACTTTTTCTTCGCGACGCGTCCCTTACGTAGCTTCATACCACAACCTACATCACACCTCTTCAGATAAAGCACCTACTGTTTTGACTGTCTTCTTTTTTGGAATGGCGTTTCAAAATGAGATTTCTATCAAGAATTCTGATTAATTTCCACGCTTTTTAGAGTCATAGGTCACCATTAAAGTCGTTCATATACGAATGGTATTGATCATATAAGAATGTTCACTATCATTAATTACATCACTAAAGGCTAAGGAAAGTTATGTTAACGAAGTATTCCGCAAACCCAAATGACGTAAAAAAATACTCCACAGAGCAACTACGTGAAGAGTTTTTAATTGAAGAGTTGTTTGAAGAGTCAAAGATCAAAGTCGCTTATAGCCACATAGATCGAGCTGTAGCATTGGGTATTACTCCGACTGATAAGCCACTGGTTCTACAGGAGTGGATCGACAGTAAGTCTTTCGGTACTGAATTCTTTCTAGAGCGCCGTGAACTTGGCCTTGCTTGCTTATCTGGTTCAGTAAAAGTCACGATTGATGCCCAGACCTTTTACCTAAATACACTCGATGTTCTTTATGTTGGTTGTGGCGCCAAAGATATTGAAATCGTTCGAGAAGATGGTGAAGCAACGGTTTACGGATTGAGTGCTCCTGCTCACAAAGCACTCCCAACAAAAATTGTCACACAACAAGAAGCTCGTGTTGTTGAGCTAGGCTCCCTAGAAACATCGAATCAACGTGTTATCAATCAATATTTGCATCCAGACGTAATTGAAACTTGCCAACTTTGCTTGGGAATCACGCACTTAGCGCCAGGAAGCGTTTGGAACACAATGCCAGCACATACTCATGAACGTCGTATGGAAGCGTACCTGTATTTCAACATCAAACCGGAACAAGCCGTTTTCCATATGATGGGTGAACCGACTGAAACTCGTCACATTGTAGTACGAGATAAGCAACTGGTTCTTTCCCCAAGTTGGTCTATCCACTCGGGTTGCGGCACACAAAATTATAGCTTTGTTTGGGGAATGTTAGGTGAGAACCAAACATTCGACGATATGGACTTTATTCCAATGGATACATTGGCTTAATTGATAATAATAGGAAATCAACATGAACAAAACTCTGAAAAAAGCACTCCTAACCACTATTGCTGGTGCAACCGTTTCTGTTTCCTCAATGACATTTGCGGCTACGGAGATCAAAGCAGCTTTCAACCAATCAGACAGTCACCCTCAATACGCAGCTCTAGCTGAGTTCGGCAAACAATTGGAGACTGCGACCAATGGCGAGTACAAGGTAACCATTTATCCAAATGCACTTCTAGGCGACCAACGTGCTTCCCTAGAGTTGGTTCAATCAGGTGCTGTACAGATGGCGGTCGTAGCAAACCCACTCATCGAGAACTATGACAATACGTTTACGGCAATCGGTATGCCGTTTGCCTACACTGGCATTGAACACCAAGAGAAAGTGTTTACTTCTGGCGTACTCGACGAACTATTTGCCTCAACGAAGAAGTTTGGCTTTGAAGTACTAACAGCGTATACAGCGGGTTCTCGAAATATCTACACCAAGAAAGATAACGTCAAAACGGTTGCAGATATGGATGGCCGCAAGATCCGCGTAATGCAGTCGAACACTATGGTTGAAATGCTGGGCTGTATGGGCGGCACTGGCGTACCAATGAGCCAAGGTGAAGTATATACGGCAGTTCAACAAGGTGTACTTGATGGCGGTGAGAACAACGAAATCACCTACGCAGACATGAAGCACTACGAAGTTGCTCCTTACTTCAGCAAAACGTCTCACCTAATGGTGCCAGATCTTGTTGTTATCAGCGACGACTTCATGAATAGCCTACCAAAAGAAGACCAAGCGACCATCCGTAAGCTGGCAAAAGAGTCTACTCTGGATGAGTTTGCAAAATGGAACGCTAAGATCGGTGATGCACGAGCAGTTGCAGAAAAGAATGGTGCAACCTTCTTAGACGTAGATGTGAAACAGTTCCAAGACAGCTGCAAGCCACTACAAAATAAGCTAATCAAAACGGACGCTCAAAAGTCTCTAGTTGAAGCAATTAACGAACTTAGCTAATTCAGTAATTAGGTTCACATAGAAAGGCTAGGCTTGTGGCCTAGCCTTTCTTCTTTGTAAGGAAGAGTCTAGTGGAAAAGTTGTTATTCTGGACAGATAAACTCAAATCAATGTTGGACTGGATCGTAGAACGCGCATGTATTGCTATTATGGCGACCCTCACGATCCTCGTCACATACCAAGTCATTACTCGTTACGTCTTTGATAGTCCAAGTGCTATCAGCGAGGTACTTTCTCGTTATATGTTTGTTTGGTTAGTACTTATTGGCGGCGCCTATGTATTTGGTTTGCGCGAACACATGGCGATTAGCTATGTCCGCGATAAGTTTTCTCCTAAGGTCGGCATCGCTGTCGACATGCTCACCGAGTGGGCAATCGCTATCTTCGCCTTCATCGTGATGTGGCAGGGCGGTTACAAAGCGTCTGTCCGCCAAATGTGGCAACAAGACTCGGCATTAGAAATCCCTATGGGTGTTATCTACTCCGCTTTGCCGATTTCAGGTGCGTTAATTCTCATCTATTTCGCCATCAATCAAGTAAAGCTAATAGATAAATTTCAACAACTTAGAGTAAAAGGATAAAGTCGTATGGATGCTGCTACTCTTGCTGCGCTGATTATGTTTGGCGGCGCAATTTTGTTACTTATTTTAGGTGCACCAATCGGTATTAGTATTGGTCTTCCTTCTTTCGCTGCTATGCTCAGCATTCTCCCGCTCGCAGGGGCAACTACAACGGCGGCACAACGCATGTTCACCGGCCTCGATAGTTTTGCACTGCTCGCGATCCCGTTTTTTATTCTAGCTGGCAATATAATGAACAACGGTGGAATTGCGATAAGATTGATTAACTGTTCGAGAATTGTTACGGGCTACTTCCCGGGTGCGCTTGCTCAAACGAATGTAGTCTCCAACATGCTATTCGGTTCAATCAGTGGCTCTGGCGTTGCCTCTGCCGCTGCGATTGGTGGCATTATGAACCCAATTCAAAAGAAAGAAGGCTACGACTCTGCATTTCGTACGGCAGTTAATATAGCTTCCGCTCCTACGGGCATGCTCATTCCACCTAGTAATACGCTTATCGTGTATGCGACTGTTGCTGGTTCAGTATCTATTTCTGCCCTCTTTATGGGTGGCTATCTGCCAGGGCTTCTTTGGGGTGGCGGTGTCATGCTTATTGCTGGAATCATGGCATATCGTCGTGGTTATATGACAAAGCACACCATGTCAGGTATAGAGCGTGTGAAGCTGTTAATCGACGCCTTGCCAAGTTTGTCTCTCGTCGTCGTTGTGATTGGTGGCATTCTTGCTGGTATCTTTACTCCTACCGAAGCTTCAGCGATTGCCGTTGTATATTCCCTAATTTTAGGTTTTGCTTATCGCGCCTTAAAGGTAGAGCAACTTCCAGAAATTCTTCTTGCTACCGCTAAATTGACAGCGATTGTCATATTCATGATTGCGGCCTCTTCAGTTATGTCTTGGGTGATGGCATTCACTCAAATTCCAGGCGTTATTGCAGATACCCTACTGTCCTTAACAGACAACCCAATCATTATCCTATTGATCATCAATGTCGTACTGTTATTCGTTGGGACGTTTATGGATCCTACGCCGGCAGTGCTTATTTTTACTCCTATCTTCCTACCGATTTGTATGAACTTAGGTATGGATCCTGTCCAATTTGGTATTCTACTCGTATTTAACCTTTCGCTAGGTACGATTACTCCACCGGTAGGCCCTATCCTATTCACAGGCTGCAAGGTTAGCGACATTAAAATTGACCACGTAATTAAAACGTTGCTACCATTCTTTGCGGTCATCTTCTTGGTGCTCATGGCAGTTACCTACATTCCAGCAATTTCGATGACTATCCCTCAAATGATGGGTCTAGTTAAATAAGGAGTACGTGCTTGGAAAAAGCAGTAAGGCAGGAGTACAACGCTCCTGCTCTAGAAAAAGGCCTAGATATTTTGGAGTTATTGGCCGACTCTATCGAGCCTATGTCCAAAAAAGCTATCGCAGAAATGACAGGGCGCAGTGTCGGAGAGATTTTTCGAGTACTGTCGGTGTTAGTTCGCCGTGGTTATGTTAGCTATTGTGAAGACACAGGCGAATATGCTTTTTCGATGAAAATGTTCTCTGTTGCCAACCAATATCCTCCACAGTCATTGTTGTTGGATATTGCAAAGCCATTGATGAAAGAGCTTAGTGAACAAGTGAACCAATCATGCCATATCGCGATGTACGACAATCTTAATCTTGTTGTTGTGGCCAGAGAGGAAAGCCCATACAAAATGGGCTTTAGCTTGAAAGTAGGTGCTAAATTGGATGTCTGTTCATCTGGCTCTGGCATTGTGTTACTCAGCTTCAGCCCAGAACAAGAACTCATTTTAGAGCAAAGTAGGGCAACCGAATCAGAAATACTAAAAGCGCTAAGCCAGACCTCTAATACAAAGAAGCAAGGCTACTTCATTGGTCAAAGCCCACAAATTTCAGGGATTACCAATATCAGTGCTCCAATCTATTTAGGTTCAAAGCTAATGGCTGTGATGACAGTGCCTTATGTCACTCTAGATTCAGAAGCTGTTCACCACGCTGTTGATAGTGTCGATACGACCAAAGACAAGCTGCTTGACGTATGCCAAGCCATCGGCAGAAGAATTACACCAATTTCTCTATTAACTTAACAAGGCTAAGTTGCCCCATTAAAGAAAAAACACCCAGTGCTAATACAGTGGGTGTTTTTTCTTTAGTTATAGAATGTATATTCTACTATTAGTTGCTAGCTACCTTCTTTGGGCCAGTTGGACCAAACCACGCTTCACCATTAACAAAGAACTTATAGTTAGAATGGTCGATCTGCATGCCTTTTCCGGTATACACACCAAATTGGTAGTAAGGCGCAAACTTGTCATTTTTGCCGATTGGACCTTGGTAATCTGCCTCTAACTCACCATTGACCCAAAACTTTGCATGGCCGCTTTCAAGGACGCGATCTTCCTTGTCAGCATAGGTCGCATACTTCACTTCTAGCTTTAAGTTCATCCATTCATCAGCTTTAAGCTCTGATACTGGACGCTCCCATACGATGGTAGCAGAAACGCCATTCCCCAGTTTTGTGTAAGGAAGTGGATGTTTACCTGGGTGTGGAACGGGAGAGTCTGCATCGGTACCTGATAAACGATGCGGGTCATTACGGAAGAACAGATACAGATAGCCATCGGAGACCATAAGCTCGCCTATTGGACGTTGGTAAGAATCAACATACCAGCCATTTGGCTCCTTAGTCCCTTTTACATAGCCAACGCCTTGGTCTACTTCTGCTGAAATATCCATGGTTTTGCGTAGCTCTGCCATCTCTTGAGGCGTATTGTATTTAATGTTGCCTTCGGGATCGCGAGTCAAGGTTTTATCCGGACGTCCATGCCACTGAGCAATGATACCTTCGTGGCCATTTTGCGGCAGGTTTGGAAAGCGAATGCTCCATTCATAGGTGATGGTATCGCCGTAGTCACCAAGATTCGCGAGTCTATATAAGTCTTCGATATCTCGAAGAGTCTCAATAAATTCAGCATCATATTCTTTTGCCATTGATTCAGTCACATAGGCAGTGCTCAACTCAATACGACGACCTGCATTTAGGCGGAACTGATAGGCCGGAGACCCATCCACACCTGTAGTCTCATCACGATAAAGCACACCTTTTGGCGCATCATTACCGAGAATTGAAAACTGTTCATCAACAATTTGGTTGTCCGGATAAACCGTCGCATGACCGTACAACGCTGGTCGGAATGTCACCTCTTCACCGGAAAGCTTTTGATCTTTCGGACTTAACTCTGCTGGAAGTACGTAGCTGATCTCTTGCCCTTCTAGCGCAGGATCTTCAGTACAGCTCATCACTCGAGCTTCTAAAATGCTGTTCCATTTAGCGGAGTCTGGGTTGGAGTTACCATAACCGGTCAAACGAACATATCGGGCCTTAGTGGCTTCAAAGGGAAACGCCTCAAATCCTGCTTTATTGCCAGACGATTGGGTTTTATCAAGCACGCGATGCCACTGCTTACCGTCATCTGAAACATCCAGTTCGAAGAAGGTGCTTCTAACTTCTGCCTGGAAAAACGCAATATCAATTTGATTGATAGGCTTAGACTGACCTAAATCGTAAGTAATTTGTTTACCTTGGCCAGGGGAAGACCAGCGAGAGCCATCCAATAAATTATGGTCAATGGTATATTCCGGCCCATGACCGTCATTCTCACCGTCATCAAACGCTCGGTCGATAGCTACATGATAGAGAGGACAAGAAGCATCATTTGCTGCAAGTGCAAATCCTGGTGTTGCTAATAATGATAAGCAAATAACCGTTTTTCTCATGGTGTGTAGAGAGTTAGAGTTCTTATTTTTCACAACTTTTTCTCTTATTTATTTTAGGGTAATGGATTTTTTAAGATGTGGTAACGCCTTTCAATGGCATGACTGCATGCCATTGAAAGTGGGGGTAATATTAGACTGGTTTTAATTGGTTAGTTAATACCAAATAGTTTTGGTAGACCCATGGTAAATATTGGGAAATAAGTAATCAGCATGAGTCCTATAAACTGCAAGAAGAAGATAGGCAACAGTGGTTTCACAATACTTGTAATTTTTTGACCTGTGACACTACAGGAAACAAACAGCACAGTACCAACCGGAGGAGTGATCAAGCCCATACATAAGTTGTAAACGATAATGACACCAAATTGAACAGGGTCCACACCCAATGACATCGCTACAGGATAGAAAATTGGTGTGAAAATCAATAGTGCAGGAGCCATATCCATGAAGATACCGACCATCAACAAAGTCAGGTTCATAAGTAGCAACAGAACAATCTTGTTTTCTGATACAGTGATCAGCAACTCACCGATGGTGTCTGGAATACTGGCGAATGTCATACTCCAACTCATCAAGCCTGAACATGAAATCAGGAAAAGGATCACCGAAGACATCATTGCAGAGTCACGAAGTGTTTTTGCAAGAGAAGACCAAGTCAATGTGCGATAACACAGCGATAACACTAAGCTATACAAAACAGCGATACCACCCGCTTCTATCGCAGTAAACACACCTGTCAAGATACCGCCAATGATCACGACAATCATGGTTAAACTTGGAACTGTTTTCCAGACAGTGTCTAATACTGATTTTAGTGACTTCGATTCAGTATCTGTTTTATAGCCCAGTCGTTTCGCGTAAAAATAAGCAGCTACAATGACTGAAAGCCCCATCATTAACCCTGGAATATAGCCAGCAAGGAACATAGCTGCAATAGAGGCACTACCACCAGTAATCATGGAGTAAATAATAAACACACCTGTTGGTGGAATAAGCATACCAGTTGGTGCAGAAGCCGCGTTGATAGCAGTCGTAACTGACATATCATAGCCCTTCTCTTTTGCCATCGGCGTCATTACACCACCAATAGCAGTGGCAGCAGCAATGCCAGAACCTGACAGGCAACCGAACAGCATGTTTGCTATGACGTTCGAATGCCACAAGCTTCCCGGAATTTTACGACCAATGAGTAAAGCCAACTCAATTAAACGTCGAGCAATACCACCCTGGTTCATCAAGTTACCAGCAAGAATAAAGAATGGGAGAGCTAGGAAACCAAAGCTTTCCAAACCACTGAATAGCTTCTCACTTGAGGTCATGATCAACATTTCAGAGTCAAGTTGCAATGACATTGCAATTAAGCCTGAATATGCAAGTCCTACGGCAATGGGTAGGTTAATCGCCAACAATGCAAAGAAAACGGTAAATAGTACGATAGTAGATGTAATCTCAATATGTTCATCTACCAAATATTCATAGTACTCTGATGACTGAAATTGAAAATAAAACAGCGCAATGATAGACAAAATCAAACTAGATTTTAGAAAGCTTACTGCCAGCTCTTTATTGAAACCGATTTGCTCTATTACTCGACCGATCTGTTGCACGATCGTAATGCCACCAGCTATCCAAAGAATAGATTGCAGCACTGACATAGACACTTTCATCATTGGCGTCATAAAGCTGGCATTTTTTTCAACAGCTCCAAGCCCACCAACGATCATAATCACCGCCAAAGCACAAACTAGTGTGCCGTTTAGCATCGTAATCACGTTTTGTTTTTTTGGTGTTAGCGCGTCAAATAAGAGTGGAAGACTTAAATGAGAGCCCTTGCCAAAACACACCGCGCTACCTAGAAACGCCAGCCAAATCATCGAATAAATAAGAAGCTCTTGTGATGTACCGCTCGCTGAGCCTAGAACATATCTCGTAAATACTTGATATATAATCAAAGCACTCATTATAGAAATCAGTGCAATCAACACCGCTGACATCACGGAATCTAAACGCTTATATGCACCAACTACTGACTTTTTCCAACCCGATACTTCAGGGCACTCATCAATCGGTGTCTTATTCATTACTTCAGCCATTACAACATCCTTTGGTTGAATACGTAAAAGGGAGCCTAGGCCCCCTTTTTATGTTATCTAGGGGCTTAAAATTCGCGACCCTGTAGTTCAAATACTTTCTTCAACATAGGGCCCTTGTCTGGGTCTTCCATAGCTCGCTCATAGATAGGAGCCATTGACGCGACTAGTGGTGCTTTGTCAATTTCAACAATCTTCACACCAAGTTTCTCTTGAGCCAGTTTCAAAGACTCAGCTTCTTGGTCACGAACCACATCGTAAGACTTCTCGGTCACATCTTTCATGATACGTTTGACCGTATCAGCATCAGCTGGCTTCATTTTAGAAAGTGCTTTGTCGTTAATGACAATCAGGTCAACCATGCGAGTTTGCTCAGATTTAATTGCGTATTTTGCGTGCTCACCAAACTTGATTTCCCACAGAGCGCCAAGACCGCCTTCACCACCATCGATCATACCTTGCTGAAGCGCTGAATAGATTTCGGAGAAATCAAGCGGCGTTGGAGCTGTACCCATTAGCTCAAGCATTTCGATGTAAGTAGGGCTCGACATGACTCGGAGCTTTAAGCCTTTTAGGTCATCAACAGAATTGATTGGTTTAGTCGAATAGATGCTACGTGGACCATTATCTAGGAAACCAACAATCTTAAAACCTTTGTCTGCAGTTGAAGAGAACAGCTCATCTTGAATTAGATCACTGTCCATCACCGTCTTAAACTCATCGAATGAGCGATAGATATAAGGCAAGTTCAAGACACCAAACTTCGGTTCAATGTTTTCCATCATGGCCGAGTTCACTAGACCCATTTGGATCACGCCACTTTGCACTTGTTGTAGGTATTGTGCTTGGCCGCCTAAAGTGCCGTTAGCAAAAACCTTAATTTTGACTCGGCCATCGGTATCTTCAGTAACACGCGAAGCAAACTCTTGAAGTAGCTGACCTGGAGGACCATCAGCAGGAACGTTGGATGCCAATTTATAAGTCTTAGCCATCGCGCTCGCTGAAGTCAACGCCACTGCGCCTGTTAGCATTAGTGCTGCAAGTTTTTTTAGTTTCATGGATATTTCCTTTCCATTTTTGTAGGGGGTTGGTAGGCAGAGTCCTACCTCTTATTGTTTACCAGAACAGTTCTGTGTGCCCTTGAGCACGAAGCACTGCTTCGTAGTAGTAGTAGTCACCGTAAGGCAACATAGAATTCGCTTGATAGTCACAGTCATTTTCATGTGCGAAATGAACAAATGACGCAGCTTTGCAAAGTAAGCCTTGAGCTTCATCGATATGGGTAATATCACAGTGCTCACGAAGTGCCGTTAGCATAGCCAAACCAAATTCACGGTATTTAGTTGCTTTCTCTTCATTACCCATGCGCTCATAAACTGAAGCGAGAAGAAGTGCACCAGCTGCTGTCACTGAGCCAGCAGAAGAGTCTTTGTACTGAGGTTCATGTGCAGGAAGACGGTAGTCCCAAATTGGCACTAGGTCGTCGGTGATGTTCTCAATCACATAATCCAGAAGCTTGGCACTCACATCCGCATAACGTTCGCAGTTCTCAACGTCTGCAAGATGAGCAAAGCCATGAATTGCCCAAGCTTGACCGCGGCTCCAACAAGAGTCGTCTGCGTAACCTTGATAAGTGCAGCCGCGAATGGGTTCATTCGTCGTTGTATCAAAGTCGAAGGTATGGAACGTACTCCAGTCATCACGAACAATGTGCTTCAATGTTGTTTCCGCTTGAGCAAGCGCAACCGTTTTGAAAGACTCTGCGTTTGTCTCACGATATGCCCAAAGCAATAGTGGAAGGTTTTCCATACAATCGATGATGATTTTTCCTTGGATTTTCTCTGCGTGCTCTTTGCCTTCACAGCCTGCAGTCCAAGCGACTAGATAGTTTCCGTTCCAGTTAAATCGATTACGTAGCGCTTCAGCTGCACGTAGCGCGATGGATCGAGCTTCTTGGTTACCCGTTAATTTATAGTCGGCAACTGCACTTAGAGAGAACTGAAAACCCAAATCGTGGTTCATTAGTAATGGGTTGTCCAAAATTTTGCTTAAGTGACCCATTCTCATACGAGCTTGGTTTTTAAACTTCTGCTCACCTGTCTGCAAATACGCTAACCAAAGCTCTCCTGTCCAAAATGAATCCGTCCAAAAAATGTTTTCTGGGTAACGCCATTTAAATTCCGTTGGGCTATAACCAACCATCGGGTTCTTGATACCTATGCGCGGCATGTTGCGCTCAATACTATTTAGGATATCGCCGTTGATGTGTTCAAATTCTTTCATTTTGTCTGTACAACCTTGCTTTCAAACTTTGAGATAAATATACACACTCAAATTATGGAAAAATGTGATCTGTTACACCCTGTGAAACATCTTATCTTTCATGAAACGTTTCATGTAAGTACCATCACGTTTCATGGAGGAACTACTCTTTTTTTTGGTAGGAACACCTCTGTACTGGGTATGATATGGATGTATTAGTTTTGTTAGAGCTTAAGGTTTAACTACATGGGAATAAATGCAGGCATAACCCTTGATGACATTGCTTCGATGAGCGGAGTTTCAAAAGCAACGGTTTCAAGAGTCATCAATAAAAGCGCGTACGTGAGCGAAGCGACAAAACAAAAGGTAGAGGCGGTTTTAGACGAGCTAAGTTATCAACGTCCAAATGCCAATGTTAAATGGCAAGTCGCTTACGACGAAATTACAGTCATTGTCGAGAATCAGCTCAATGCAACGGGCGGTAATACGTTTTACGGTAACTTGTTCAGTGCAATGGAAAGCCAAGCCCATGAATTAGGCTTGAAAGTCAGATTAGTTAGAGTCCCTCGCTCATTGCATATTTTTAGCGAGAAGCTTAAAGAAGCAAGCGCAGTCGTATTGCTAGGTGTCGACGATACGGACATATTGAATGTCATTAAAGAACATCAACTTCCGGCCGTAATCATCAATGGTATTGACCCTAAGTGCGGAATATCAAGTGTATCACCGGATTATTATCTCGGGGCATATCAATCGACCAAACTGTTGATTGATAAAGGGCACTCTCGAATTAAAATGTTAACAAGTAACATCAACCATACGACACGCTTGCGACAGGAAGGATTTCGAAAGGCAATGAACGAGCATGGCTTGACGACACAGGACTGTATCATTGACTTTCAGAAGCTAGATCCTATTAATTCGCGTCAAGAAATCGATTTTGCTGCCAATCGTCTGCTTCCATCCCTAATTGAATCAGGCGAACTTGATGGCTATACCGCTATCGTCTGCATGTGTGACATGATAGCAATTAGTTTAACGGACACACTCGAAGAGCTGGGTATCAATGCTGCTGAAAAGTTCGCGGTTGTCGGCTTTGATAATATTGAAGCTGGTCGATTCAACACCCCCTCACTTACGACAATAACGAGTGAAGTGTCTGATTTATGTACGATAGCACTCAATACCCTTGTTCAAGTATCCAATAGCCCTAGTACGGCTGGAGCGCGCATTTCATCAAGAGTCACTCTAATTGAACGAGAGTCAACATCACTCATAGTGAGTAACAACTAACTTATTTATACCCAAGCAGCTTCTCGAAACAAGTCTAATCGACGGGTTCATTCTATTGAGCGCGCGACAATGTCAACAACGAAAGCTGCTTGCTATATTAAAGATCGAATGGAGAATATTATGCTGTACGGTTTAGATATCGGCGGGACGAAAATTGAATTGCGCGCCTACGACAATGAATTGAACGAAAAGTTAAAGATCAGGTTAGCAACACCGACCAATAGCTTCGATAAGTTTATCGATGCTGTCGTCAACATTATTGAGCAAGCCGATGAAAGCCTCGATTGTAAAGGTCGTATCGGGATTGGTATTCCTGGCTCAGAGTCCAGTGTCGACCAGGCTATCTTTGCTCCCAACATTCCTTGTATCGATGGCCGAGCTATTCGCGGCCCCATTGAAAAACGCTTACAACGAACTATCCGTATCGACAACGATGCGAACTGTTTTGCACTTTCTGAGGCGATTAACGATCAGCTTTCGTATTCTGATCATGTCTTGGGTCTAATCTTGGGGACAGGTTTTGGCGCTGGACTGGCTATCAAACACAAAAGTTATAGCGGAGCTAACCAACTGGCATTAGAACTGGGCCATACCCCATTAAGCTTCAAAGCAGCACAAACATTAACCTGCTCAACAAGAGGCACACCGATTTTTAAATGCGAGTGTGGCGCGACAGGCTGCCTAGACCGCTATCTATCCGGTACTGGGTTTGAGGATCTTTACCGCTTTTATTTCAATGAAAGCAAAAAAGCACCGGAAATCATCCATGACTACCAACAAAAACAACCAAACGCAGTCGCTTTTGTTGAGCGTTTTTTAGATCTTTTGTCGTTGTCACTCGCTCCTTTCGTCAACGCCTATGACCCCGACGTCATCGTACTTGGTGGCGGGCTATCAAACTTTGACGCCCTTTACCCTGCACTAAATCAACGCCTGTCAGACCTGAGTTTAAAACGCGACCGATTCCCTCAGGTGACCAAAGCTCGATTTGGTGACTCTAGTGGCGTTCGCGGCGCAGCGATGCTCGCTAGATAGTACCTATCAGCGTAACGATCTTACTGTATTTGGGGTGACATCAAGACACCCCTCTTTAACGCCATCAATAGGGACAAGAGTCACGGTTGTGCTTAGATCGTTGATTAGATATTGTAAACAATCCAATGTCTTACCAAGTAGTTGACCATGAAATATCCCAAGCCATTACAAAAAGGCAGTACCTTCGGTATCACCGCTTTCTCATCCGGGATTTCACCCAAACATAACGCGCGCTTTGAATGCGTTACCAACCACCTCAAGTCGCAGGGCTTTAACATAGTGGTTGGAGACTGCCTGTACGACCAAGGTAAACATGTCAGTGGCTCGGCAAAGCAAAGAGCCGAAGAACTGATGTCGATACTACTGGACGACAACATCGATGCAATCTACCCACCTTGGGGCGGGGAAGTTGCGATGGAGTTATTAACGCTGATTGATTTTGAAAAACTCAAACGGACACGTCCCAAATGGATTCTGGGATTTTCCGATGTCAGCACGATAACGGCCACCTTTGCGTACAAACTTGGCTGGGCAACGGGGCATTGTTCAAATCTTATGGATCTATCACCCAGCTCAAACGACCCACTTACCTCCAACACTCTCAACTATTTCGCAACGCCGTCAGGAGAAAGTTTTACTCAGTCACTACGCCAGTCAATGGCCAGATTTCGTGAACCAACCTGAATCCGGGTTAAACCTAGACACTGAGACTCAATGGCAATGGCTAAGAAAACCGCAGCACGGTAAAGCCATGAAAGGCAGACTCATTGGCGGATGCTGGGATACGCTCTCACACCTTTTTGGCACTGAGTACCTCGACCTCAAAGTGATGTCAGAACGTCACCCTGAGGGGCTTATTCTCTACTTGGAGAATGCAGAGATGCCGCCAACGGAAGTGGCACGAACCATTCTAAGCATGAAATATCGTGGTGTCTTTGAATGTATTAACGGCTTACTTATAGGCCGAAGTACAGCAGCAGATGAAAGCGACCCAAATCGCCTCAGCTATGACGAGTGTCTAAGACAATACCTCGGCGATCTCTCTATTCCAGTTATGATTGATCTCGATATTGGCCACAAGCCGCCTAACTTAACACTCATCAACGGGGCAATAGCATCCGTATCGCTGAGCGAAAAGTCGGAGGAACACATTGGCTCAATTACCCAGACTTTAGCGTGATAAGATAGCGGCCCCCCTGAGCAAACTACAGCGATAGTCTAGGCTGGATAAACTCAATAAACGCCGTAATTCGACGCGCGACCGACGACGAGCGGTAGTAGACGGCGTTAACTTGCGCGCGTCCTGTCGTAGTGGTCTTTTTGACTCAAGAAGTGGCACCAGTTGATGGAGAACAAACGGGCTTGCGGCATCGACTCTAAATCGCCCTTTTGGCAGCTCACCTCTGGCCACTATCTCCTCTTCTGTCTGCTGAAGAATACGCAGCCCTTCTCGGACTCCTTCCACAAACTGACGACCTTCATCGGTGAGCTCAATGCGGCGAGTGGTACGGTTTAACAGCGTCACCCAAGTTGGGTCTCAAGCTTACTCACACTGCGAGACACCTTCGCCACTTGAATGTCGAGTGCCTCTGCGGCAGCGGAAAAACCGCCACTATCGACAACAGAGAGTAATATTTCCAAATCATCAGAACGAGTAAGCATGTTTATTTCATAAATAGCAAAAGTTATGCCTGAGAGTATATCAATTTGGCAATGATCGGCGAGAAAGATCACGGGCTAAGATCAGCGCTAAGCCGAGAATTTGTAGAAAAACCGCGATGTTTTTGTAATACGCCATATCTTCTTCGACACTTGCTAACGTTTCTGAAAGCTCCAAATTGTCTAGATAGAGCCCATCAATCAAATCACGCTGCGTATCTTGCGCGCTATTGATCATAGCCATCAATTCAGGCAGGTGCTTACGATGAATCGGAGGAACTTGAGCGGTCACCCATTGAGATAGGTGCCCTCTCAACATATCCGCAATATCAGTATCAATATCATCACCATCAAGGTGCAGAAGCAATGCTTCGCGCTTTCTTTCCAGAGTTTCTACTTGGTTCCACGCAAGCTGCATCGAATACAGATTTGCCTCTTTACGTTCTTGTATTAAAGCAATATCACTCGACATTCTGTCCAGTACTTGGCTTGAAAGCACAATCGCCATCACATTAAGGATAAGACCAATAGAGACCATCACCCAAGCTGGCGGCAGTAATGCTCGTGTCATCCTTATCTCCCTTTGTTTTTATTCAGTGTAGGCAACAATCGTGATTCGTCACACAACTGGCATAAAATCAATCAGGTACCTAACCTTATAACAGTGTTACTGAGATTTCTCCGAGTGAGACCAACCGAGTGGCCATGTATCAAGTGTCTATGCATCAAGTAAAAATGTACCAACTGACCCTGTATCAACTAATTTTCATCGTTGTTGCTTCCACCCCTTTCGCAGCTAGCGCGAGCTGGTTCAACGAGCACAATATTGATAAATTTGACCGCATCGAAACCCACAGGGTGTGGGGGTTTGGTGATCTGGTTGAAGATAAATTTACCACATACGGTATTCGCTGCGATGATCGCTCGAAGTTGCTCATCACCTTCGGTCTTGCTCAAGACTTGGATGAAGAAAACGCCAAAGTGGATTTGGTATTTAAGGTCGACGACAACAAACCGCTAGCCTTTGAAGGGCAACTATTCTCAAACAGCAAAGAGTCAGGATTTGTGAGGGCCGACAAGCAAAACTTGGCGCTAATCAATCGACTGATATTACAAAGTAAGGAAGGCAGCACTGTCGATATCCGAGCCTCCAACAAAGACCAAAGTCAGTTTATTGAATACTCGGTATCGCTCTCTGGGTTTACTCGATTTAGCCAAGCCACCAGAGACGCTTGTGGGGTTGGAACGATTAAGCTCACCGTCACCCCGAAAGATAAGGCTGAGCTTATTCGGCTCAAACAGCAACTTAAAGATATAGAAAAGAAAATTGCCGAGATTGAGGCTAAGTACTCGACTGGTTTTTAACTTCTTGTCATCACCCAGTGATGAGTGGACAATCCCACCACTTTGTTACCTTCGATGTCAGCCATTTTTCTCTGCCAATCAATGCCTTCAATAACCTGTCGTTATTCCATTTTCACCTCCCACCTTACGTTAGGGTCAGTTATTGTTTTCATCTAAAGTACAGCGACTTAATGAGACAGCAGCGAGGAAAGTCATTAGTAACGGTAATTTCATGGTTTCTCCTTATGACCCTTAGAGTTAGGGGCCATGTCTTGTTAGTAAGTACTCAAGCGTTAAAAGGCGTAGTTATATTCAAGCCATACTTTGTCCGGAGCATCACTGTCAGAGAAGTTATGGTCGTTAAGGCGTAGGTTTTGACGGTTAGTGTACTGGTAACCGAGCGTCAATTCGATTTGCTGAGGGCTCAGCTCTAAACCGCCATCAATACTGGCCAGTAGCGTCGCGACTGCGCCGGCTTGAATTACTGCAGTCTGACTGTAAAAAGGATGATCTTTAACCACCGCATTCACCATGTGTCCAAGGCCGTTAGTGATATTCAGTGCTCTATTCCTTGCCAGTAAAGTTCAACCTCACAAATCACAGTGAGGTGGTTTGACCTACTTCTTCTAATCAGCATAGTTTCTATGAAAGTGGGATCTTAGCAACTTAGCTAACTGGTTCGAATAGGCCGTCTTATTTCCATTTTTTAACCTACCGAAGAAACGTATTCTCTGTTAGAGTCACCGTCAACTACGCTAATGAATAAAGATACCCACAGATCGCATGTAATTGATGGTTTTTTATTCACCCTTAGAACTCATTTTAGGAATCCCTAGTGACTAACAACGAAATTTTACGTCGTATCCAACACGCGTTAAACCTTAAAAACGCGCAGATAATGAAAGCTTTCGGGCAGGCCGAAGTCACTGTGGCTCACGATAAAGTGGCAAACTGGTTAAAAGATGAAAGTGACAAATCTTGCGTTAAGATGAAGGATCAAGAGTTAGCGGTATTCTTAAATGGCTTTATTAACCTCAAGCGAGGCAAAAAAGACGGCGAGCAACCTAAGCCAGAAGTCGCGTTGACCAACAACATGATTCTCATGAAGCTGCGCATTGCGCTAGACATGAAAGCAGAAGATGTGTTGGACGTATTAGAAGTGGTTGGTATTAGTTTAAGTAAATACGAAATTGGTGCGTATTTCCGCAAGCCAAACAACAAAAACTACAAACAGTGTGAAGACCAACTGCTGTGCGACTTCTTAAATGGTGTGCAGTTTACCAATCGTCCCGATTCTGAAGAGTTTACTGGGTAATTTTAATCTCGAATCGAACGTGGTAATTGACTAAAAAAGCGAGAACCATTTCATTTGGCTACTCGCTTTTATCATGTTAAAGATCGATATTAGAGCTTCACAATCACGTCTACTCTTTGCCTTTCTTCAGTAGATACCTATCAAACCACGCTGAAATCTGGCCAGCTTTTAGAATCAAGACACACACCGCCCCTATGACCCTACTAAGATAAACCCAAGCTAAAACCTTAAACCAGTTAGGAGCCCCTATTCTGGTCAAGCTATTCCAGACATTTTGTAGTGATTCACTAAAACTGGCCACGTAGATAGGGTTTTTCCATACTTTTTATCATGCTAGCCGAGTCACGACTGGCGCCATTGGTAACACAAATTTGTCCAAAAATCATTTAGGTAATATAACAAAAATACCCACGAGATCTGGCATCTCGTGGGCATCAAAATATTTACTAATCAATTAAGAGCATTACTCGTAATCAGAAGCATAAGTGTCTTCGTAAGAGTGAGAGTAGAACTCAAATAAGTTACCAAACGGGTCTTCTAGGTAAACCATTTGTGCTTGCTTTGAATCATCTTCTGGGTGGTAACGGTGAATATCCATGCGCACTTTACCGCCGAACTCTTCTACACGTTTAATTGCAGATTCAAACTGCTCTTTTGGAAGCTGTAGACAGAAGTGGAAGATACCTAGGCGAGAGAAGTCAACGTTATGACGCTCTTCACGGTCAACCATTTCGAAAAGCTCCACACCGATACCATCATTTGTCACTAGGTGAGCAATATTGAAACCTTTAAAGCCTTCACCAAATACAGCAATACACATACGACCGATTGCAGATTCGCGCTCTTCAATAACTTTAGTGTTGTTCATTACAACACGAAGACCTAGCGCTTTAGTGTAAAACTCTACCGCTTTGTCCATATCGCCAACCATGATACCAACGTGATTCATTTTCATAACTTTCTCCAAAAACTGATTTGATTAATTGTTTCGTGTTTCGTTTCGATGTGGAGAAGTATAGGGATGGCGCGACAAAATGAAAAATTATCAATGATAATAACAATGATAACAAAAAATTATACCAATCTTTCAAGGCTATTTGTTACAACTAAGATAAGGTGATTTCTTTTTACCCCGTTTCGTGCTTCAAGCCTTCGTCAAGATTACCGTCATTCCCTTGAAAAAGGGAATCTCATTCAGCGCGTCTCGAAACTGATTTACGTGACTGAGTTCAACTAACCCACCGTCTTAGATTTCAATTTCAACTTAGTCAGCACCTCTTTCCCTTTATCGGTACTATGAGGCCACAATAGAACGATAAACTTAACAACGCCTCGATTCACATCGGCTTTGGTTATCGACTTGCTCACGGAGTTTGCCATTAAATAGCTCACCCAGAAGCCACCAACGACGCACATCAATTCAATTAGCTCATCGATTTGATCGTCGTCGATGACAATAAACCCGTCGCGTCGCAGATTGAGCACCGACTCATGAGCTCTGGCGACCAATACATCATGCGCTTGCAAGTAGGCTTGATGCAGGTAAACCTCCGCAGGTGTATCACTGGATACCGGAACAAAGGAATCACGGACGTAGGCAATATGGTTGGTGGTAATGGCGCGTTCGCCTTTCTCATTGAATAGCTTCAAGCTGGCTTGAATGATCTTATCGCGGGTCTTCATACTCGTTAACGACTCTACCTCTCTCGTAGAGCGTGATAAACAAGAGCCCCAGCAAAGTGCTGGGGCTTCAACTCATTTAGCCTTGGTATTTGTAGAATACCGTTGAAAGCGGCGGCAGACGCAGTGATAGAGACTGAGGCTGCGCTTCACTCTCAACACTCTCCGTTTCTGCAAACTGAGCAACGCCAAAACCACTGCCTGCATAGAGGCTGTCGTCGGTGTTTAGCAATAGCTCATAACGACCCGCTAGCGGCACACCCAGTCGAAATGCTTCGTGTGGCACTGGCGTAAAGTTGCTGACAACCAGCACTCGTTCGCCGCCTTCGCTAATGCGCTCGTGCGCTAAAATACTCGCTTCTGAAGCATCTTGCAGTCGCCACTCAAAGCCTTGCGGATCTGAGTCTTGATCAAACAGCGCCTTTTCACGGCGATAAAGTAAGTTCAAGTCTTTAGTCAGCGCTTTCACACCTAGGTGGCGCTCAAAATCAAGCAAGAACCATTGAAGCTGGTCATCGTGGTTCCACTCACCTGTTTGACCGAACTCGGCCCCCATGAAGTTTAACTTCTTGCCTGGCTGAGCATACATATAGCCTAAGTAAGCACGTAAGTTTGCCGTTTGTTGCCACTCATCACCTGGCATCTTATTGTGAATAGAGCGTTTACCATATACCACTTCATCATGTGATAAAGACAATACGTAGTTTTCACTATGAGCGTAAACTAACGGGAACGTGATGGTATCGTGATGGTATTTTCTGTTAACAGGATCCTCTTGGATGTATGACAAACTGTCATGCATCCAACCCATATTCCACTTAAAGCCAAAGCCTAAGCCACCAGCAAACGTTGGTGCTGATACGCCAGGGAAGGCTGTCGACTCTTCTGCAATCGTCATGGCATTTGGGAAGTGCTTATACACTTCTTCATTCATCCATTTTAACGTCGCTATCGCGTCGTAATTTTCACGACCACCGTCCACATTTGGGATCCATTGATCGTGACTGCGGGAGTAATCTAGATAGAGCATCGATGCCACCGCATCCACACGAATACCGTCGATATGGAACTGCTCAAACCAATACAAGGCATTAGATACTAGGAAGCGACGAACGTGCTCACGTCCAAGATCGTAGATGTACGATTTCCAGTCTTGATGCCAACCACGTCGTGGATCTGGATCGTGAAACAGTGGCGTGCCATCGAAGTTTGCTAAGCCATGATCATCTGATGGGAAGTGCGCTGGTACCCAGTCAAGTACAACACCAAGGCCTGCTTGGTGGCACTGATCAACAAAGTATTTAAAGTCATCTGGCGAGCCAAAGCGACTTGTTGGCGCAAACAGCCCTACTGGTTGATAACCCCATGAACCATAGAAAGGGTGCTCCGAGACTGGCATTAGCTCTACATGGGTATACCCCATATCAGTAAGGTAAGGAATAAGTTCATGCGCTAACTCGCGGTAATTTAAGAAATCACCGTTGTCATTGCGTTTCCAAGAACCAGCATGAAGCTCATAGAAAGAAAGGGCTTCTTTACGCTTTTCTGTTACTGCACGCTGTTGCCACGTCGTATCTTGCCAGTCATAGCGGTCATGATCATAGGTAACAGAAGAAAACGATGGGTACTGCTCTGAGTAGAAACCCCAAGGGTCCGCCTTATGTGGCAGACCTTCGCCATCAGGGCCTTTAAGCTCAAACTTATATTGAGTACCCTCTGGCAAATTAGGAATGAAGATCCCCCAGATGCCGTAGTCTAGTCGCTGCATTGGGTTGCGACGACCATCCCATGCGTTGAAGTTACCAACAAGGCTGACAGCTGACGCATGCGGTGCATACACCAAGAAACGGGTACCTTCGACTTTGTTACCGTCTCTTTGTTGCGTAATGAACTGCGCCCCCATGTGATGGTACATCTCTTTTGGCGTGTGCAACTCTTCGTATTCTGCATACAAACCGTGATATTGGTACGGATCATCAAGCATCTGCTCGTTACCATTCCAATCAATAGCCAACTGATAATGGGTAAAGCGCAAATCAAGGTCTGATTCAAGGACAAACCCTGACGCCTGATCTCGCACCATTGGCATTCTCGTGCCATCTTCTAAAACAACCGCAACAGCATCTGCGCCGGGCATCCAAACCCTAAGCGCATGAGTCTCATCCTGTAGATATGGACCTAGGAATGAAAATGGGTCAGCAAACGATGCACCTGAAAGTCGATCGTACGCCTGTTGTTGTCTTTTAAGCCCTTTTTTATTCAACGTTCATCTCCCTCGACCTTACACTGTGCCCCCCCTTTTTATTGTAAAGTCTTAGCCAAAGCAAAAGACGTCGGAGGCACGAAATAAAAAAGCCCACGATGCGCGGGCTATCTGCAAGATTTCATTGTACTGTAAACCACATGTACGGGAAGTGACAAACGCCCACTTTTGTAGTGCAATCCGTCAAAATCACCGACAATTTACAATATAAATTTTCAAATAATATAGCGAAGTCTTTATGCAAAAGAAAAGCACGACCCCTTGGAGATGACAGAACAAATTTCCAAGAGAGTCGTGCTTTGTTAGCGATTCAATAATTTATGATTAGCTGGCTTTCGCGCGTACTTCCGTTAGACGTTTAGCAATGCGATTTACCCCTTCTTGAGCGAAGATTTCTTCAAGGTTCATCGACAGTTTACGACGCCAGTTTGGATACTCATTGACCGTGCCAGGAATGTTTACTGGTTTATCCATCTCGAGCCAGTCTTCCAACTGAACACTTAGTAGTGCAGATGAACCTGCCGCCACGTGAAGTTGCAGAGCTTCACTTAAGTAAGCGTCCATCGGCACAAGGCTTGCGTCACGACCTACACCTTTAGGCAGGTAACCATGCCATGCAACACTGTCTAAGATACCCTGCTTGCACTCTAGGCGATCATCAAACAACCCAGCTAACTGCTCTTCATTTGGATAAAGACCAATTTCACGGCCCATTTTCAGGTCATCACAGTGCCAGAAACCACGTAATGTTGGCATATCATGCGTACATAGTGCAGACATTGATTGATCGGCATAGTGCTCAGGAGAGATAAAGCCGCCATCTTCTGCTGTTTCGAAGAAGAATACCTTGTAAGAATGAACACCCGCATCACGTAGAATTTCTACGATTTCGTCTGGCACAGTACCCAAGTCTTCACCGATAACGCTACATTGATGACGATGTGACTCTAGCGCTAGGATTGCTAGCATATCTTCTACAGGGTAGTAGATGTAGGCACCTTTTGTTGCGTTCTCACCTTTTGGAATCCACCAAAGGCGCAGCAGACCCAATACGTGGTCAATACGCAGTGAACCACAATGCTTCATGTTCGCACGAAGTAACTGAATGTATGCGTCGTAAGACGTTGCTTGAAGAGCTTGCGGATTCAGTGGAGGTAGACCCCAGTTTTGACCCAGTGGACCAAGAATATCTGGCGGCGCACCAATGCTCGCATCCATCACTAGGTTGCCGTTATCTGCCCAAGTTTCTGAGCCAGAATCCGCAACGCCCACAGCTAGGTCACGGTACAGACCTACCGCCATGCCCTTCTCTTCTGCTAGTGCTTGAGCTTCATTGATCTGTACGTCTGCAATCCACTGCAAGTACATGTAAAGCTGAACTTTGTCTTGGTTATCTGCAATGAACTTCTGTGTCGCTGCATTTTCGAAACGGCGGTACTTCTCTGGGAATACAGGCCAGCCCCACATGTTGCTGTCTTCTGCATGAAGCTCAGCATGGATCGCGTCGAACGCGGCTTGATGCAGTAGGCTCTCACCGCCTGCTTCAATAAAGTCTAGGAACAGTTTCGCGCGCTCAGACTGTTTGTCTAGGTGACGAGATTTAAACTCATCGAATAGCAGCGGCAATACGCTCATCTTAAGCTCAGCCACTTCGGTGTAGTTCACCCAGTGTGACTCACGCGCTTTTTGTAGGCGTGCTTGGAACTCAGAACCACCAACGATTTGTTGTGCGTCTGCACTTAGTGCAAATTCCGCAACAGAGCTTACGTCGATGTAGAGAATGTTTAACCAGCGACGTGAAGATGGGCTGTATGGGCTCGCACCTTCTGGGTTTGCTGGGAATAGCGAGTGAATTGGGTTAAGACCCACAAAGTCACCACCACGTGCAGCGATATCCGCAACCAACTGTTTAAGGTCGCCAAAGTCACCGATACCCCAGTTGTGCTGAGTACGAAGTGTGTAAAGCTGGATACTTGGACCCCAAAGCTTTTTGCCTTCATCAATCGCGCTCTGCTTGTAACATGCACGAGGTGTGCGAATAAGAGTCATCTCATAAGGTGCTTTACGGCGCTTACGCTCCAGGTAAAGCTTGTGATAACCCCATGGGAGGTTGCTTGGTAACGCAAATACTAAAGGGCCACCCTCAGCACGTTCATCACGAACGATCTGAGATTGAAGATAGCCTTCAAGTACTTCTCCTTGCTCAGTCTCTAGACGCCAGCTGAAATCGCTTTCTCTCGCGCTCACACCTAAATGAAGTTCTACTTCTACTGCATCACCGTCTTTAACAACCAGTACTGGATCGAGCACTTCTTTCTTGTGCTTTTTCTCAGCAGATTTTAGTAGTGATTCATCATTTGTCGTGTCGTAGCCTAAAGACGCAAGCAGACGAAGAATGGTTTCGTCCTCAACTTTGGCTTCATCGCCCCACGCACTTACGTAGCTGTCGGCTATTCTTGCCATCTCAGCAACTTGTTTTAATGCTGTTTGTTCTGTCATCGCTCTCTCCGAAGGACTTCTCTTAACCTTCAAATCGGTAGGGTTATTATTAATTCAAGTAAAAACCAAGGTACCTCTATCCCTTGAGGAACTGAGGTACCTTGGTTAAATTTGTTAGCGTGAAACGGATTCAAGCTTCCAAATGTTATTCACGTAATCGCGAATCGAACGGTCTGAGCTGAACTTGCCAACTAGCGCCGTGTTTAGAATCGCTTTCTTCGCCCAACCCGCTTGGTCACGGTATTGCGCGTCCATGTCTTCATGTGCCTTCACGTAAGATGCGAAGTCAGCAAGACATAAGTACGGGTCACCACCATCTAGTAGGCTGTCGTATGTTGCACGTAGCAGACCTGGTTGACCTGGAGTGAACTCTTCACCTAGCAGTAGATCTAGAGATGCCTTCAGTAGTGGGTCAGCGTTGTAGAAGTCGTATGGGTTGTAACCTGCCGCTTTGGTGCGTTTCACACCATCAACCTCTAGACCGAAGATGTAGATGTTCTCGTCACCGACTTCTTCACGGATCTCAACGTTAGCACCATCCATCGTACCGATAGTGAGTGCGCCGTTAAGCGCCATCTTCATGTTACCTGTACCCGATGCTTCTTTACCTGCCATAGAGATTTGCTGAGAAACGTCAGCAGCTGGAATCAACATTTCAGCCATGCTTACACGGTAGTCAGGGATGAATACCACTTTCAGCTTACCGCCTAGGCGTGGGTCGTTGTTTACTTTCTCAGCAACCTTGTTAATCGCAAAGATGATCTCTTTCGCTAGGTGGTAACCCGGTGCAGCTTTAGAGCCGAAGAATACAACGCGTGGCGTCATATCAAATGTTGGGTCATTCAATAAACGGTGGTACAGAGACAACACGTGTAGCAAATCAAGCTGCTGGCGCTTGTACTCGTGTAGGCGCTTGATCATCACATCAAAGATAGCATTCGTATCTAGCTCAATACCCATGTTCGCTTTAACCCAGTCAGCTAGACGCTGTTTGTTCTGCTTCTTAACAGCCATGTAGTCTTTCTGGAACTTAGCGTCATCAGCGAATTTCGCGATACCTTCCAGCTGCTCAAGCTTAGCTGGCCACTCAGAACCAATCTTCTCAGTGATAAGAGCCGATAGACCTGGGTTACAGAATTTCAACCAACGACGTGGTGTCACACCGTTCGTTACATTATGTAGACGAGTTGGGTACATCTCGTGGAATTCAGGGAACAGATCTGTTTTCACTAGCTGAGAGTGAAGTGCTGCTACACCGTTCACTGCGTATGAACCGATAACACATAGGTTAGCCATACGAACCATGCGGTGGAAACCTTCTTGGATGATAGAAAGCTTCGCTTGTTTCTCACCATCACCAGGCCACATTGCACGTACTTCTTGTAGGAAGCGGTGGTTGATTTCAAAGATGATTTCCATGTGACGTGGAAGTAGACGCTGGATTAGCGACTCAGACCAAGTCTCTAGTGCTTCTGGAAGTAGAGTGTGGTTTGTGTATGCGAAAGTCTTAGAAGAAATCGCCCACGCCTCATCCCAGCTCAAACCTTTCTCATCTAGAAGGATGCGCATCAGTTCAGGGATAGCAATGGTTGGGTGCGTATCGTTAAGCTGAATGGTTTCTTGCTTAGGAAGATCCGCTAGCGTGTAACCTGCTGCTTCGTGACGACGTAGGATGTCACGTACAGACGCCGCTGAGTGGAAGTACTGCTGCATTAGACGCAGAGTCTTACCTTTCTCGTGGTTATCGTTCGGGTATAGAACCTTAGTGATGTTACCCGCATCGATTAGCGCGTGCTGTGCTTCGAAGTAATCACCATTGTTGAAGCTCTCTAGAGAGAATGGAGCAATTGCCTGACATTCCCAAAGACGCAGTGGGTAAACTGTATCTGACTCGTAACCAACAATTGGAAGATCCCAAGGCATTGCTTTTACAGACATACCAGGAACCCATTGACGTACTTCTTTGCCATCAACGTTTACAACTTCAACGTGACCAAAGAAACCAATCTCTTGTGCAAGCTCTGGACGAGCGACTTCCCACGGGTAGCCTTCAACAGCACGCCATGCATCAGGCGCTTCTTTTTGCCGACCATCTTCGAATGACTGCTTGAATAGACCGTATTCGTAGTGAAGACCGTAGCCTACAGTTGGGAATTCTTGAGCTGCACATGAATCCATGAAACATGCTGCTAGACGACCTAGACCACCGTTACCAAGTGATGGGTCACGCTCTTCTTCTAGAAGGTCAGTTAGGTTGTGACCTAGTTCAGCCATTGCATCTGTCACTTTTTCGTACAGACCCATGCTGATTAGGTTGTTACCTGTTAGACGACCGATAAGGAACTCAAGCGAAAGATAGTTGACACTCTTCGCTTTCTTAATGCGTTCGTCCGCTTCAGTAGCCAATAGATCAAATGTTGTTAGCTCTGCTAGAGCACGGCCCATTGCTAGGTACCATTGACGCTCAGTTGCTGTCTCAACTGTTGTTGCGTAAGTAGCAGACAGGTGCTTTTTAACACTTTCTTGGAAAGAAGCTTTATCAAATTTTTTCTGTTGCGCAGGTTTCATTACGAAATCTCACTTTAAGTTTTATCCATCTGTCACATATCGTGCATGGTGACGTTTCCATAAACATCCTCCTAAGTCCGACTCCATGGAGGATGAGTGAGGAGGGCGTAGGGGGCGTACTCCCCTCCACTAAGTGATCGATGTCCCATTCCGATATTGGATTCGGATTTTTCTGGTGATAGCGATCACGCCAAGCTCAGTTTTTAATCTAAGCGCTCTCGGAGAAACCACTACTATCGCATCGCTGACTAAATACAATAATTGCTGCGGAGATCACAATTAGCCTTAAAAAAGCCCCAATAAAACAAGAAATTTTGTATACATGTCGGTCCAACAACCTAGAACACGGTCTAATTTAAGTGATGAGCTTCACACTTATGAGGCGTAGTTAGGGGTTGGCCCACGTAATAATTAAAATCTAGCGCTTGATCAAAAACTGTATAACCCACTGTTTCATACCATCGAGCTAGCTCTACAAAACTGTGGTAATCGCTCCCTCCTCCTTGAGGAGTAGAAAACAATAATTAGTAGGAAATATCTTTATGTGGATTCCTTCAAAACTGACTCGACCCGGCCGCTTGCACAATGCCATCGTTCGTCCACGAGTATTAGATCTGCTTGCACAGGCTCCCTTTTATAAGCTGGTACTTTTTCGCTCGCCTGCAGGTTATGGTAAAACTACAATGGCCGCTCAATGGTTGTCGGATAAACCGCATGTAGGCTGGTACAGTATTGATGAAAGTGATAATGACGCTTTCCGCTTTGTAAACTACCTTCTACAAGCCATCAATAAAGCGACCAACAACACCTGCCCAAATGCACAAAAGCTGGCAGAACGTCGACAGTTTTCTTCACTGCACTCTCTCTTTAGCGAAGTGTTCGCCGAGCTGACTAGCTACCATCACGAGTGCTATATCGTATTAGATGACTACCACCTAATCTCTGATGAAGAGATCCACGAGGCAATGCGCTTCTTTCTTAAGCACATGCCAGACAACATTACGCTTGTGGTCACCAGTCGCGGCAATCCGCCCCTTGGGACAGCGAACTTGCGTGTCCGAGATCTGATGATCGAAATCGGTAATGAACTTTTGGCGTTTGATACCGAAGAAACAACGCGCTTCTTTAGTCAAAGACTAGCGAGCGAGATTGACAACGAAACCGCTAACTCACTGCGCTCCTACGTAGAGGGCTGGCCTTCAGCACTACAGCTTTTTGCCCTGCAAGCACAGCATCAAAAGCGAACGTTGGCACAATCTGTTGAAACCATGTCGCAATTTAATCACGCGCACCTCTGGGACTACCTAGTAGAAGAAGTATTTGACCTGCTTGATAAAGAAACGCGCCATTTCTTAATGCAGTGCTCCGTACTTGATCACTTCAACGATAGCTTGGTAACGGCACTCACTAAACGTGACGACGCACTTAGCATGATCGAGTCATTAAACCGTTTTGGCTTGTTTATTTACCCGCTTGAAGGTGAAAACAATTGGTTTAGATTCCATAACCTATTCGCTGAGTTCTTATCTCATGAACGCAAAGCGCGCATCCCACAACAAGAACATGAACTGCACCTAGCAGCTGCGAGCGCGTGGCTTCAGCAAAAAGTGCCGCACCAAGCGCTTCGTCATGCACGTTTAGCCAACAATAGTGATTTGGTTGCGAAGATCCTTATCGATTTCGGCTGGAAGATGTTCAACCACGGGGAACTGGCCACCTTAGAAGACGCGATTGGGGTGTTGAGTGATGATCAGCTCTACAGCCAACCTAAGCTTTGCATGCTGCAAGCTTGGCTTGCACAGAGCCAACATAGATACAACGATGTCGGTGAGCTCATCGCCAAAGCCGATGCCGAAATGGCCGCTCGCCAAGTCAAGCTCACGGCTAAAGAAGAAGGTGAGTTCCATGCGTTACGTGCCCAAGTTGCCATCAACCAAAACTCGCCAGATAGCGCGATTGAGCTCGCCGAGCTCGCATTGAGCGAACTCGACCACTCAGAATATCGCAGCCGTATTGTCGCCACCTCCGTCGTCGGTGAAGTTAACCACGTTATCGGCAACCTCAGCCGTGCACTGTCAATGATGCAGCAAACAGAAAAGCTGGCTAGACAATATCATGTCTACCACCAAGCTTTATGGGCACAACTTCAACAAAGCGAAATCCTTATCGCACAAGGCTATGTGCAAGCCGCTTATGAGATTCAGGAAAGTGCCTTCAAACTGATTGAAGAGCAACAACTGCATCAAATACCCTTACACGAATTTTTGCTACGCGTTCGTGCCCAAGTTTTGTGGTGCTGGAACCGTTTAGACGAAGCGGAAGAGTGTGCCTACAAAGGTATTGATGTGTTGGGTAATATAGACCCAAGTAAACACCTGCATAGCTACTCCATGATCGCTCGCATAGCGATTGGCCGCGGAGAGTTGGACAAAGCTGCCAAAGTAATCGAGCAGATTCAGCACTTGATGAAACAGTCGACCTATCACGTTGACTGGACGGCAAATGCTTCACTATCGCTACTGCTTTACTGGCAAGCAAGAAACGATATCGAATCCATTGAGCAGTGGCTTGAAACAGCAACCAAACCACAAGAAGCCTGTAACCACTTCTCGCAGCTACAATGGCGCAATATTGCAAGAGCGCAGATCAACCTTGGTCACTATGAGCAAGCTCAGAGTACACTCAACTTCCTCGACCAAGAAGCGACTAAGCACCAGTTGGTGACAGACCGTAACCGAAATCTAATTGTTGAAGCGATCCTTAACGTCCATAATCGTGATGAAGAAAAAGCTAAACAACTGCTCAAAGAGGCGTTAGTACTTACCAACCAAACCGGGATGATAGGTAACTTCCTCATTGACGGCGCGACCATCGGTCACTTATTAGCAAACCTGGTTTCTAAGTCTGATTTAGGCGATCTTGAGCGCCACCGTGCACAATTGCTGATGAAAGATATTAATACTACCCAGCGCAGCCGCTCAGTACATTTTAACGAAGAGTTTGTAGAGAAATTGGTCAACCACCCCAACATCCCTGAGTTAGTACGTACTAGCCCGCTAACTCAGCGTGAGTGGCAGGTTCTTGGTTTGATTTACTCTGGATTCAGCAATGAGCAAATTGCTCAGGAACTGGACGTCGCGGGTACGACCATCAAGACCCACATTCGTAATCTGTACCAAAAGCTCAACATTGCCAATCGTAAAGAGGCAATCAGCACCGCTGAAAACTTGTTGCAGTTGATGGGTTACTAATCCTCCCCATCTTCCATTAATCAAAGCCCGAGCATCATTGCTCCGGGCTTTTTGCTTTAAAAGAGCGCTCACAGCAAGGAAACCATGGGTTAATGGCTTAGGAGGATTAGCCAGTGAGAAGCTAACCCACCATTACCTATTTCTTTTCATACAGCGGAACACTTTCTCCCACAATGTATTTTTGTCTCAGAATACTCGATACCTTATCTAGCCCCATAATGATGGCAACGAGAACGAGGGTGATAAATGTCACTACATCCCAGTTCCACAAGCGCATGTTTTCCGCATAAACCAAGCCGATACCACCAGCGCCAACAAAACCTAATACCGCCGCAGAGCGGGTATTTGATTCCAGTTGATACAAGGTTAATGCAAGAAAGGTCGGAAACGACTGAGTGAAGATGGCAAAACGATGTTTCTGTAGATTATTTGCCCCCAGCGCCGTTAGGCCACGTGACGGCTTGTTGTCTGCTGATTCATGGCTCTCTGCGTACAGTTTGCCAAATAGCCCCAAATCTTGAATAAACACCGCCATCACCCCCGCAAGAGGCCCCAGCCCCACGGCACGAACGAAGATCATGCCCCAGATCGCCATATCGATGCCACGCAGCACATCAAACACACGACGCATCAAGGTAGCGATAATGCGAAATGGTCCAGTCATCACGTTGCGAGCAGCCATAAAAGATAAAGGCAATGCCACCAGAGATGCGGTTAACGTGCCGCCGAATACAATCGCCAGTGTTATCGCAATTTGCTTAAAGTAATAGGCAAACGGCCAATCCCAAAAGTCTCGCCAAACAAACATATGCAGGAAATAACTCATGATTTTGCTGTTCCCCATTTCAAACTGCTTTGAAGACACGCCAAAGAAAGTAAAGAATAGGAAGTAATACACTAAAACGCTGCTCGCGAGCACTGCAACAATGGTCAAATAACGTTTCTGCTGCGAGAAAATCGCTTTATTTTGTTGTTTGATTTGCTCTAACGTTAGTTCCGTCATTTCACATCTCCACTGATGACTTTTTTGCGCAACACGCCCGATGTCATGTCTATGAGCGCGACGACAAGGATGATCAACAACAGCGTGATGCTGACCTGATCATGTCGCCCCAAGCTGATGTTCGTCATCAACTCTTGACCAATCCCCCCCGCCCCAACTAAGCCAAGAATGGTCGATGAGCGAAAATTGATTTCAAATCGAAGAAATATATACGACAGGACGGTTGGCTTAATCTGCGGCCAAAAACCAAAACGCAATCGCTGAACGGGTGTTGAACCACACGCTGTCAGGCCTCGAACTGGCTTATCTGAAATGGTTTCGATAGATTCATAGAACAGTTTGGTCAGGCTACCTATAGTATGCAGTGTCAAAGCCACGAAACCAGGGAAGGTTCCGACGCCATAAGCCATCACAAACATCACCGCCCAAGCAAGCTCCGGCATGGTGCGTAAAAAGGCAACAAACGAACGCACTGCCACTCGAACAGGCGCAGGCGCATAGCCATTACTGGCGGCCAAGAAAGCCAAGATGATCGCCACAATGGATGACGCTAACGTCGCTGCTATCGCGACATTGATCGTTTCCCAAAGGAGAGGGATCTGAATAGGTAAACGATAGCCCCAATAAATCAAAGAGCCGGGTACTGCTCGACCGTTCTCGTCTCTGCTAGCAAATAAAACATCCCATGAAAGCTGCGGAAGCGTATCGTAGATGTAGTCAAACAGGGCGGGAGCATTACGCCAAATAGTAGAGAGACTGAACTCTGCATAATGCCCAGAGAGCAAATAGAGCAGCATAAACATCGATGACCACATTAGTGCGTCCATCTTCTGCTTGCGGCGAGCCTGTTGGTAATATTGTTCAAACTGCATGAAATTGACCGTAGAAGTAAGAAGCTGGTAGACACCTACCAGCTTTGTATTGGGAAGGGATTAACGCTGAGCGAATTTCGTCGCTTGTACCAAATCGATAATTGACTGGTATTCAGCCACACTCGTGTCTTCAAGGTGAAGCGAGCCGCCTGCAGCTTTGCTAAAGCAAGCATTGTCTTCACGATCCAGCTTCTTCACAGCCGTAACAAGCTTGTCTTTGAAATCAGGGTCTAGACGGTTGCTTACAATCGTTGGCCCGTTAGCGATAAGTGGCGATTCCCAAATAATGCGGATTTTCTCCATTAGGTCGGCGTCATGATCCATATAACGCAGCAACGCCCCTGCGCTGTACCCTTTGTCCGCTTCACCCACCATAGATGACCAAGTTACCGCAGCATCAAACTGACCATTTAGAACACCAACGATGTCTTGCTCATGCCCACCAGAGAAGTTGACCGATTTGAAGAAACCATCAAACTGATTATCCATGTTACCACCCAGCGTATTTTCCAACTGGTTGTTTGGAATAAGAAAGCCTGACGTTGAGTTAGGATCAGCAAAAGAGAACACCTTTCCTTTCAAGTCTTCAATAGACTGATAAGGGCTATCTTGTTTCACTAGAATAACTGAGTGGTAGCCGCGAGAATTGTCGGTGTTATCGACCGTGATACCAACCAGATCCACCGCTTTAGGGTCATTTAAGTACACCTCAGCGTATGACTTAGGTGACATATTGATGACTAGGTCGATTTTTTCGCCCAGCAAACCTTGAATAACGGCGTTGTAATCGCTGGAGTTACGAATGTTGGTCTTCACACCCAGTTCAGCATTCAAGAAATCAGCCACACACTGGTTGTCGCCAATTTGAGCTGCTGCATTCTGGCCACCTAGGATACCTAGGTTGATTTCACTTGGAGCAGCTGCATTCACGTTAAAAGTCATGGTTGACGCAACGGCGATACCAATAGAAAGAAGCTTTTTCATCATTTGTCCTTAAAGATTTATGTCCAGTTTTCAGATTGGATTAGTTGATTTGGTCGATCTCATCGCCATAGAGGCGATGTAAAACATCATCATTGAGGCCAGAAGGGTGCCCGTCGTAAATCACCTTGCCTTTGGCAAGACCAATTACTCGGGAGCAATACTCCTGAACCAGTTCGATTGAGTGAAGGTTTACCATTACTGCCACACCATCACGGCTGACTTTTTGCAGCGCCTCCATAATGCGAACGGTATTTTTTGGGTCTAACGAGGCAACAGGCTCGTCGGCAAGAAGGATCTTTGGGTTTTGCATCATTGCACGGCAAATCGCGACACGCTGTTGTTGTCCACCAGATAGGTTTTCTGCTCGTTGCAGCGCATAAGGCAACATGTTGAGCCACTTAAGCAATTGGATAGCTTGAGCTTTATCTTGGTCACTAAAGATTTTAAGCAGCGATTTAAGCGTCGATGTATGGCTCAAACGCCCGAGCAAGACATTGGAAATCACATCCAAACGAGGCACTAAGCAGAAATCTTGGAAAATCATGCCGCAATGAGTGCGCCACTCGCGAATTTCCTTTCTCGACATCGACAATACGTTGTCTGTCGATAGGTCTTTGTGCACATTTAAAATTTCGCCACTCGTCGCAGATATGGTGCCATTCAACGTATGCAGCAACGTCGATTTTCCTGCTCCAGAACGCCCTACTACAGCAACAAATTCACCAGCGTGAAGCTCAAAGCTGATCCCATCGAGCACCACTTTTCCTTGTTGGTAAGACTTAGTTAAAGCGTGAGTTTCAAGAACTTTTCTACCCAATTGCGGGGCTGTAAACTCGTCTGCATCCGATACAACCGTCAGTTCAGGCATGGTCATGGCCATAATTATTATTCCAGTCAATAGTCGTTATTGATTGAATATTAGAGCGTGGGATTTTGACGAATTCGGGATAGTTTTATGACTACTTTATGAACAAACAGCATGCACCATTAAAATGAAAAGTGTTAATACCACCGTTTCAGTCAATCTATTGACGAGCAAAATTAAGCACCTTGACCATTTTGATGGTTTCTCGACAGGCTACACCTTCAAATAGAAGGATAACCAGAACAGCCTTCTTTACTTGTGTGGCGCTAGGACATTAAAAAATCCCGTCATCGCGTATCAAGTTAATGTGAATCTTAGATATATATATGTCTGCACTCAGCGAGCATAAGACCGCTTTAATCTCAATTAATTCAAACCACTAAGCTCAAACCAACAAGTTATAGACAACGTCGAATTGTTGCAATTTTGCAAAAAAATCGACACGTAACCTTCATCTTTTCCCTTCAGAGTAGCGTTATCAGAGAAACATACACATGTGAACAGCAGCAATGGACTTGCTGTTTTTTGGGTTAGCACATGTCTAGATAACTTACTCACGGAGGGGGCAGCATGCCAGTCTACTTAGATATAGCTTCGGTACTAGAGCAAGAAGTTCGTGAACGTTACGTTCCCGGCGATTATCTTCCCGCGGAAGGCAAGCTTGCGCAGCGCTTTGATGTGAATCGCCACACGCTTCGCCGAGCGATTGATGAGCTGGTAAATACTGGCATGGTTCAGCGCCACCAAGGCAAAGGCAATATGGTGATAAGGCAGCCTAATGAGTATCACGTACATTCGGGCGCGCACTTTACCAAGAATCTAATTGAACAAGGTGCAAGACCGCGCTGCGAGGTGATTCAACATCGGGTGTTTGTCGCACCAATAGACATCGCAACCCACCTTGGTGTCCCTGAGGGCAGCAGGATCATCCATATCCGTACACTGCGAAAAACCGAAGAGTGCCCTCGTACCATCATTGACCACTACTTAGCCAATATTGAGTGGTGGAACATTTTGAAGAACTACCAGAGTGGTTCACTGCACGAATTCATTAAACGTGGACTTGATATAGAGCTCGAGCGCAAAGAGACCCGTGTGGGCGCAAAAACACCAACGGGTGAAGAATGCCGACTGCTGCAAATTACATCAAGCACACCCATTCTAAGAGTTAAAACCAAGAACGTTATCAAGGGAACCAACATGGTGGCCGAATTTTCGACCTCCAATAGCCGTTCCGACACCACTGAAATAGTAATGGAGCATTAAATGACAGCTGTCAGCGAGAGAGCAAGCTGGATGTCAACATTGGCACAAAGTCAGCAGAGCGAGTTAGAGCAACTGTGGCACTCAACCAAGATTGAAGCGAGCTATCAAATGGTACGTCAACCAGAGATCGGGTTGGCACAGGTTCGCGCTCGAATGGGGGGAAGCGGTCGTGAGTTCAATATGGGCGATGCCACGATCACTCGAGCTGTCGTCAAATTGGACAGTGGGGAGATGGGCTACAGCTACTTACACGGTCGCAATAAAGCCCAAGCAGAGCTCGCTGCCGTTATTGATGGCCTACTGCAGACCCAATCACACCATGAACCGTTAATGCGCATGGTCATTGAACCCTTGGCAGCGATGAAGCAAGAACAGCAGCAACTCAGAGCAAAAGAAGTTGCGACCAGTAAGGTGGATTTTTTCACCATGGTACGCGGTGAAGATTGATTCAAGGTACATGAACAAGTTTGGTTTAACGAATTGACCAAGTAAGGCAGAGATAATGACCACAATTACTACTGCATTTAAAGATGCAGTCCATGACAGCCAGCAGTGCTTTAGATTGCTGCTTAAGGCGATGTCTGAACCGGGTGAGATCGTCACTCTAGATTTGAGCAAAGGCTTTGGCTCGATGCACAAAGCAGCGACACAAACCTTGTTGAGCTTGAGCGACAATGCCACGCCGATATGGCTGTCAGAGTCACATCTAAAAGACGCCGCTATACGTGAAAATATTCGTTTTCACACTGGCAGTCCCGTTACCGAAACACAAAACAGTGCCAGCTTTGCCGTGATTGCTGAACAAGATTTGGCTGACTTTGATTGGAACAAGGCAACATTTAGCCTTGGCTGTGAAGAGTACCCAGACCAGTCTACGACGGTCATTGTTGAGCTAAACAGCTTAGATAATAGCTCTGACGAGAATCTCTCGAACGATGTCACCACACTTACGCTATCAGGGCCTGGGATAGAATCACAATCGATGTTGAACATTGTCACCGTCTCACAAGAGTTTCAGCATTTCTTACAAGGACGCCAAGAGCACTTTGCCTTTCCACTTGGTATCGATTTGATCTTAGTCTGCGACGAGATCATTGCCTGCCTACCACGAACCACATTTGTTGAGGTGAATTCATGTATGTAGCAGTAAAAGGTGGTGAGAAAGCCATTAACAACGCCCATCAGCTGCAGGCTAAAAAGCGTCGTGGCAATACCGAACTGGCGGAACTGACGGTGGCACAAATAAGCGAGCAGCTCTCTGGTAGCGTTGACCGCGTGATGACAGAAGGTGGCATTTATGACCGTGAATTGGCCGCTCTGGCAGTAAAACAAGCGAACGGCGATTTAGTGGAAGCTATCTTTTTGTTGCGTGCTTATCGCACCACGTTGCCGCGCCTTTCGGTTTCACAGGCTGTAAACACCAGTGAAATGCGTATTGAGCGCCGCATCTCCGCCACCTACAAAGACCTACCTGGCGGACAAGTGTTGGGGCCAACGTATGACTATACCCACCGTCTGCTGGACTTTAGTTTGATTGCTGAAGGTGAAGCACCTCAACTAGACACATCGGATGTTCAAGCAATGGAAACTTGCCCTCAAGTGATGAGCATTCTTGAAAATCTCGACTTGATGACGACTGAAGAAGACAACCAACAAACGCCTGAAGATATCACCATGCATCCGGTGAACTATCCGTGTGATCGCAGCGCACGACTGCAAAACTTGGTTCGCGGCGATGAAGGATTCTTGCTAGCGCTCGGCTATTCGACGCAACGTGGTTATGGCCGAAACCACCCATTTGCAGGTGAAATTCGCATCGGTTTCTGCGATTTAAGTTTGGTGCCAGAGGAGCTTGGGTTTGCCATTGATATTGGTGAGGTTGAACTAACCGAGTGCCAGATGGTGAATGGTTTTGTGGGTAGCAAGACAGAAAAAGCCAAACTGACTCGCGGCTATGGTTTGACGTTTGGCTCGACCGAGCGCAAAGCAATGTCGATGGCGTTGGTTGATCGTTCATTGCAGGCGGCAGAGTATGACGAAGCCGTTGATGGTCCTGCTCAGGACGAAGAATTTGTGTTGTCGCATTCGGATAACGTGGAAGCGGCGGGCTTTGTCTCGCACTTGAAGCTGCCTCACTACGTGGACTTCCAAGCAGAGCTCGAGCTGCTTCGTAAGATGCACAAAGAGCATGATGAATTCATTCAATCGCACAGTGAACAAAACCAGGAGAGCCAGTCATGAGCCAAGTACCAACCCATACTCAGGCGCAAGGTGTGACCGGCTACAACTACGGTTACCTTGATGAACAGACCAAACGAATGATTCGTCGCGCTCTGCTCAAAGCCGTCGCCACTCCTGGCTATCAAGTGCCGTTTGGTGGTCGTGAGATGCCAATGCCCTACGGCTGGGGAACCGGCGGCGTTCAGATCACCGCAGCGATCATCGGTCAAGCCGACACACTAAAAGTGATCGACCAAGGTGCCGACGATACAACGAATGCGGTTTCTATTCGAGAGTTTTTCAAGTCAGTGGCAAGCGCGAAAACCACCGAGAGAACGGTAGACGCTTCAATCATTCAAACGCGTCACCGCATTCCAGAAATCACTCTCGATAAAGACCAGATCTTGGTATACCAAGTGCCAATTCCAGAGCCACTGCGCTTTATCGAACCGCGAGAGACAGAAACGCGCAAAATGCACGCGCTGGAAGAGTACGGAATCATGCACGTCAAACTTTATGAAGACATCGCACGATTTGGTCATATTGCCACATCTTACGCGTATCCAGTTTGCGTCAACGACCGTTACATCATGGATCCTTCACCCATTCCTAAGTTTGATAACCCGAAAATGGACAATATGGCTGCGCTTCAGTTGTTCGGTGCGGGTCGTGAAAAACGGATCTATGCCATTCCGCCATATACCAAAGTGAAGAGTCTGGACTTTGAAGACCATCCATTTGAAATCCAACAGTGGGACGAACCGTGTGCCATTTGTGGCGCAACAGATACCTTCCTAGACGAGGTGGTTATGGATGACAAAGGCAATCATATGTTCGTTTGTTCGGACACGGATTACTGCTCTCAGCAAGTAGAAAAACACGCCATCCATGCTAAGGAAACGGAGAGTCACGCATGAGCACGTTAGCAGTAGAACAGCCGACATTTGATACCAAGACATTTAATGTAAGTGAGCAACCACTATTATCGGTTCGCAACCTCACCAAGCTTTACGCCCCAGGAAAAGGCTTTACCAATGTCTCGTTTGATTTGTACCCAGGCGAAGTGCTAGGCATCGTGGGCGAGTCGGGTTCAGGCAAAAGTACCTTACTAAAGTCACTGTCGGGTCGCCAAACGCCAGACAGCGGTGAGGTGCTATACATTCGTGGTCGCGGAGAAGACCAAGTGACTCAACTTGAAGATCTCTATTTGATGGCAGAGAGTCAGCGTCGTCAATTACTGCGCACTGAGTGGGGCGTTGTGCATCAGCATCCAATGGATGGACTGCGCGGCCGCGTGTCTGCTGGCGGCAATATTGGTGAGCGTTTAATGGCCGTAGGCGAGCGTCATTATGGCGACATTCGAACGGCGTCAACCAAATGGCTCACTGATGTAGAAATTCCTCAAGACCGAATTGATGATATGCCAACGACATTCTCAGGTGGTATGCAGCAGCGCTTGCAGATTGCTCGTAACTTAGTCACGCATCCGAAACTGATTTTTATGGATGAGCCAACTGGCGGATTGGACGTGTCAGTGCAGGCAAAACTCCTCGACCTATTACGCCGCCTTGTTACAGAACTGGAACTGGCTGTGGTTATCGTCACTCATGACCTAGCGGTGGCGCGTTTACTGGCTCATCGACTCATGGTGATGCGCCGCAGTGAAGTGGTGGAAACGGGGCTGACCGACCAAGCGCTTGATGATCCACAGCACCCTTACACCCAACTACTGGTTTCGTCCGTATTGCAGAACTGATGGCTGAATAAAGGAATTTCTATCATGACAACTGAAACAAAAATCATCGTTTCCAATGTAAGCAAAACCTTTGTTCTGCATAACCAAAATGGCATTACCTTGGATGTGCTGAGCAACGCCAATTTCTGCGTCGCAAGTGGAGAATGTGTGGTGCTTAATGGCCGCTCCGGCTCTGGGAAATCGACCTTGCTACGAGCGCTTTACGCCAACTACCTTGTGGATACAGGCGATATCGAAGTCGAGCACCAAGGGCGCTGGGTCAATATTGCTAAGGCCCAACCGCGTGAAATCATCAATGTCCGCAAGCATACCATCGGCTGGGTCAGTCAATTCTTGCGCGTCATTCCCCGCATTAGTGCATTGGAAGTGGTGATGCAGCCGATGTTAGAAATGGGTGGCTGCCGCGATCAAGCGAAGCAAAAAGCAAAAACACTGCTGACTCGTCTGAATGTACCAGAGCACCTCTGGAACTTGGCGCCAGCCACATTTTCCGGTGGTGAGCAGCAACGGGTGAATATCGCTCGAGGCTTTATCGTCGACTATCCCATTCTGCTATTGGATGAGCCTACGGCGTCGTTAGATACGACTAACAGTGCGGTTGTGGTGAATCTGATCCAAGAAGCGAAAGATCGCGGTGCTGCCATTGTGGGGATTTTCCACGATGAAGCGACTCGAGATCAGGTGGCTGACCGTTTGTATGACGTGAAGAAACAAAACGATGCCTCTCAACAGCCCGAACAAAGCAATACTCAATCAAACCCTATCTCAGCATGCGCATAACGGGAGAAAGCAGCATGATTATCACCAATGTAAATTTGGTTCTTGAGAACGAAGTAGTAAAAGGCTCGTTAGAGCTCCGTGACGGCAAAATCGTTAGCATGTCAGATTCACAAAGCCAGGTAGCCGGCGCCTATGACGGAGAAGGTGACTTTCTCATGCCGGGCTTTATTGAACTGCATACCGACAACCTAGAACAGTACTTCACTCCGAGACCGAAAGTGGATTGGCCGCCTTTCTCGGCGATGAGTGCGCATGATACTCAGTTGATTGGTTCAGGCATTACCACGGTACTGGATGCGGTGGCGCTGGGTGATTTTCGAGATGAGAAGCGTCAAACCAACTTGGATCTGTTCATCAACACTGTGGTAGATAGCCAAAAACGTAATCTAACGCGTGCCGAACACCTACTCCACCTTCGTTGCGAAGTGCCCCATGAAAGCACGGTCGGTATGTTTGAGAAATACGTTCATTTACCGGAAGTTCAGTTGGTTTCTTTGATGGATCATGCACCTGGTCAGCGCCAGTTTGTAGATGTAGAAAAGTACCGCACTTACTATCAGGGCAAGCACAACCTAACAGACAGTGAAATGGCGGCGTTTGAGAAGAAGCAAATAGCGCTTTCTGAGCGCTGGTCTACGCAAAACCGCAATGAAATCTGTCGTCAATGTCGCGAACACAATATCCCTATGGCGAGCCACGATGATGCGACAACGGCTCATGTTCAAGAGTCAAAAGACTTAGGCATGGTGATAGCAGAGTTCCCTACGACAGTGGAAGCGGCGAAACGCTCTCATGAGCTTGGACTAAAAGTGCTCATGGGGGCACCCAATGTGGTTCGCGGCGGGTCGCATTCCGGCAATGTCGCTGCGCACGAACTGGCCTCTCACGGTGTATTAGACATTTTATCGTCAGACTATTACCCAATGAGTCTACTCGAAGGTGTCTACAAGTTATCGTGGGATGAGCGCAACACCTTAACACTTCCACAAGCCGTTCAGTTGGTCACCAAGAACCCAGCCCAAGCATTGAGCCTTGATGATCGCGGTGTGATTGCCGAAGGGAAGCGCGCTGACCTGGTACTCGCGAAGCAAGTAGATGGGCATCCGTTGGTGGCTCGAGTTTGGCGACAAGGTAAAAAGGTGTTTTAGCCGATGACTAATAACACCCTATTAGAAGCATCCTTGGATGCTTCTTTTTCACCTACTGTTAACTACGCCAACGCGTCTAGCAATCACAAAGGCGAAGACAAGTGTAAAGGCAAACTCTACTACGTGATAGGTCCTTCTGGCGCCGGCAAAGATACTCTAATTGATGCCATTCGTGCCGATCATCCTGAAGATATTATTGTTGCTCATCGCTACATCACGCGCCCCTTCGGTGCCGGTGGTGAAAACCATGTTGCGGTAAGTAAGCAGGAGTATTTATCAAGGCAACAGAAAGGGCTATTTGCCATGAGCTGGCAAGCCCATGGTCTCTGCTACGGCGTGGGGCTGGAAGTGAAGACGTGGCTCAATAAAGGCTTCTCTGTCTTACTAAACGGCTCTCGTGCGGAATTGTCTCAAGCGCAGCAGTGTTTTGGCTCTGATTTGGTTCCGATTGTGGTCAATGTCGAGCTAGACGTACTGCGAACTCGATTGCAAAACCGAGGGCGTGAGTCCAGCGAAGAGATTGAACTCAGGTTACAGCGCGCCAGCGATTTTGCCTTATCGGAACAAGACGGGTTTTACCCTATTGATAACAGCGGCGACGTGCAGTCGAGCGCTAAGCAGTTCCGCGACATTCGTTCTCAGCTTGAAGGGAAGTCGTGATGAAACTTGTCATGTTGGGTACGGGGAACAGCGCCATGGTGCCAATTTGGGGCTGCGACTGCGAAATATGTGCCGAAGCAAGGCAGGATAGAACGCTAAGACGTGAGAAAAGCTCGGCTTATGTTGAACACAATGGGCGTAAGCTTCTGCTAGATTCTAATGCCCCCGATCTTCTGGATCGCTTTCCATCTGGGTCGATCGATAAAATTCTGTTAACACATTTCCATATGGACCACGTGCACAGCTTGTTTGATCTTCGCTGGGGTAAGGGGGCGCGAATTCCAGTGCATGCGCCTGAGGATGAGCAAGGGTGCGATGATTTGTACAAACACCCTGGTATATTGGATTTCTCGCAACGCTCACAACCGTTTCAATCTTTTATGTGGCAAGACATCACCATAACGCCACTCCCCCTCTATCACTCTAGGCCTTGTATGGGCTATGCCTTTGAGTTGAATGGCCGCTGTATTGCTTACTTGACCGATACTAATGGTCTGCCTGATGAGACAACCGAGTGGCTTAAACAACGCTCTGTAAACTGGATTGTCACCGACTGCAGTTTTCCCCCTATCGAATGCCAGCAAACAAGGCTTAGCAATAACCACAACGATATCTACCAAGTGCAGAAAATCGCTGAGCAATGCCAACCTGAGCGTATTGGCCTGATTCATTTAGGTCACAACGTTTTGCTTTGGGCCAAGCAACACCCACAGTGTTTTTCCGACAGCTTTCAGCTTCTTCATGACGGACAGGAGATCCCACTATGAGTCAGCCTCTTTCACCAACTCTCTCTGCCGAGTCGAGCATATCGCCGTGCAGCCAATTACATCGCACGGAACTCGGTCGCTGGACTGAGGTTTCTCAGCGATGCGTGTTAAATAATGTCACCCTCGGTGATTACAGCTATATCCAAAATGATTGCAATCTAATGTTTACCGAAGTGGGTAAATTCACTTCCATCGCCGCTGCTGTTCGCATCAATCCAAGCAATCACCCATGGTGGAGACCCACTTTGCACCACTTCACTTATCGCCCTGGTAAATACGGTTTGGGAGAGAACCCATCAGTACTGGATGATGAAGTGTTCAGTTGGCGTGAAGAAGACAAAGTCGTCATCGGCCATGACGTTTGGATAGGTCATGGCGCGATCATTCTACCAGGTGTCACTGTGGGGAACGGCTCGATTATTGGGGCGGGAAGCGTGGTGACAAAAGATGTCCCTGCCTACTCGATTGTGGTTGGTAATCCAGCGCGAGTCCTGCGCCCACGCTTTGAGGATGACAGTTTTGGGCCTCGTCTAGAAGCACTGGCTTGGTGGGACTGGAGTGATGAAAAAATTGCGATGGCACTGCCGCTATTTCAAAAGGATACTCGAGAGTTTTTGGCTTACTTTGAAAACAGGCAATAACCCCGTTATAGAAAAATCCCAGCTACACCACAGCTGGGATCCATCCATTATCACAACAACTAACGTCGACATTCAGTCGTATCGAGTTCAACAATCAGCGATGCGCCACTGTACTCACTAGATACCTGAATATAGCCCCAATAAGACACTAACTTGCACGTCGAGAGCATTGAGTCTGCTCACCAGCCATTTCTTTGAGTGTCATGGTGGTTGCCGATAACTCCAGAACTTCGGTAGTGAGCTCCTGATATTCGCGCAGCGCCTCGGCTAATGGTTCTGATAACTCATTGCCATTCGAATTGGCTGTCGCCATGCTTAGCACCTCAAAACGCTCTGTCAACGTTGTACCTTCTAATTGCCAACTGCCTCCGGTGACGAGCTCAACTTTGACCGCGCCTTTGCCTGTGGTTACTGGGTAATTTAAGAACACCCGACCACTAAATTCGCCATTCTCTCCATACGCGACATGCACCTTGGATTTGATATCCGTTAGCTTGTATTCGCACTGCCATGCTCCGGCGATATTCTGTGGCGCAATGGCAAGCGACTGCTCATCCTTACTTTCTGGCTGACTGCAACCCGCCAGCGCTAATGCTGCGAACCCCGCAACTATCACTCTTTTCATTTTGCATCCTTGTACTGAGCTGACTATCTCTATAATTGTAGTTAATCCATTGTTTAGACGCTGACTTGTTTAAACGCTTTTAGGCTGGTATCACAATTAGCCCTAGCGGTTCAAGTAACTGAGCTTGCTGCCAATCACAGATCTTTACACCGGTTAAATCGATGCATCTTGGATCGAGTCCCTCTAGATCTACATGGCATAGATCCGCACCTTGGAGGCGACATTGATCCCAGCAATCAGGCGAAAATACGCCGCGACTTAAATCGGACCCTTTCAACGACGCTCCTTGCAAGTTCGCCCCAATCCAACGATTCTCAAACAAATCACATTTCTCGATAATTTGACGCTCAAAATTGGCGTAAGACAAGTTACAACCAGTAATGAACACTGAGCAAAAGTACATGGTATGGCTGACTTGATTGGCAAATCTCGCCCTCGCAAAATTAGCACCTTTGAGGTCACACTCTCTAAACTCGGCTCCAAAGCACTCCGCCCCTTCGAAATTGCTCATCGCCATCTGACAGTGCTTAAAGCTCGCATCTTTTAGGTTGGCATAGTCGAAGTGACATCCCTCAAGGTCGCTACGATCAATAAACTTACAGTGCTCAAAACTCGCATCAGAGAGATCAGCACGCGCAAAGTCGCATTGGTAGAACTGGCAGTTAGAAAACGAAGACTGCGATAAATCCTGTCGTGAAAAGTCGTGTTGATGAAAGGTTTTGTCTTGGTAGTGCGAATTACTTTGATACATAGTTTCTCGATATATTTGCTGTTGCCTCAAAAGGCTCAGTGTTCCTCACGATTGATTTACGGAGCATAACATTGAGGGCAAGCTGAAACTAATAATAAATATCCAATAAAAACAACATTTTAAACACACCCAAAATAGCCAATTTAAGGGGTCATTTCAGCGCGCTAACCCTATTAAAATTCAATGAACACAAACTCATGTCAAAAAAATAATTTAGTGCAGGAGAGAGTGATAGATGAGCTTTACATTACGTTGGTTGACTTAACAGTGAATAACGATAAAATTGGTTGACTTAGTCAACTAAATTTCCTTTCCCAACCTTAGTTGACGCATGCGTTCTATCGCTCTTTGATACATTCTCAACTTGAAGGATTTAAGCTTGAAACAGCCTCAACCCGTGCTGGGATCAAAAGGAACCCTATTTTTCCTCGTCATTATCAGCGCCTTTCCCCCTCTGACGATTGATTTGTACCTGCCTGCGCTACCCACTATGGTCGATGTTTTTAATACCACCGAGTCCATGGTCAACCTGACATTAAGTAGCTATTTCATCACCTACGCCGTTGGTCTTCTATTTTGGGGCCCACTGAGTGAAAAGTTTGGCCGCAAGCCCATTTTGCTGGTTGGTATTGGTAGCTATATGCTGGCCAGTATCCTGTGTGCGCTTTCTGGCAGCATTGAGCACCTTATCGCCTCACGCGTTCTGCAAGCCTTTGCGGGAAGCGCCATCACCGTGGTATCAACTGCCATCGTTAAAGATATGTTCGAAGGCCGCGAGCGCGAGCGCATCATGGCCACCATTATGTCGCTGGTGATCATCGCCCCTATGGTAGCACCCGTACTAGGGGCATTTTTGCTGCAAATCGCCTCTTGGCGCATGATGTTTGTTACGCTCGCAATTTTTGGCGCATGTGCATCACTGTTAGCGTTTTGCTACAAAGAGACCTTAGAAAGCCGCTACACAGGCTCGTTGGTACGATCTTGGACTCGTCTCGGTGTCGTGATTCAAAACCCGCGCTTTGTGATTCTGTTGTGCATTTTCTCCATCGCACCTATGGCTTTGATGGGTTTTCTCGCAGCGGGTTCTTACATCTACATCAACGGGTTTGGCCTGACCGAGCAGCAGTTTAGCTACTTCTTCTCGTTCAATGCCATCGTCGCCTCTTTTGGCCCAACCATTTATATGAAGCTATCACGCCACATCGCCGTGCAGAACGTCATCTCAGGATGCTTTGCTGTATTGGTTGCCATCGGCGTAATGACACTTACCTTTGGTGATACGTCTCCATGGGCATTCGCGCTACTTTGCGCCCCTGCAACGCTCATGGTGATTATGATGCGCGTTCCAGCGACCAACCTAATGCTTGATCAGCAAGACAAAGACACCGGCTCCGCGGTCGCGTTAATTCAGTTCTTTGCCATGATTTGTGGCTCGGCAGGTATGCTGTTGGTATCGATTCGACCAGATTCCCTGATTGCCAACCTTGGCATGATTCAATTGTGTATTGGTGTGATAGGCGGATTGATGTGGCTGATGGTGAGAAATCGAGGTTTTGTTGTCGATAACCTTGTAAAGGCGCATTGACCTGTAGAGGGGCATTTTGCCCCTTTAGAATAGCTTTCGTACATTAACCTTTGTACTTATGCAGTATATTTTTAGGAATGTGGCAATAGTCATTCGGATGTAGCGTTAATCGATCTTGATGCTCTTCATCGCTCTTGACGTAATTGCTAAGCGGCAGTACTTCAACCGCGATTTTATCCGAGTCTGGACGCGCCGCGATATACTGTCGAACAAGTTCAAGATGGTTAGGATTCACACTGTAAACTCCAGTGCGGTATTTCGTCCCTACATCCTCCCCTTGCTTGTTGAGGCTGTACGGGTCGATGATTTCAAAAAAGAACTCCAGCAACTGCTCGACAGTCACTTTATCTGGGTCAAACTCAGTGAGAACACACTCAGCATAACCGTCGTAGTCGCTTGCAGTGGTATCCGTTGTGCCATTGGCTCTACCAGCTTGGGTTTTTACTACACCGGATAAATGGCGCATGAACTCTTGTACACCCCATAAACAGCCACCAGCAAAGTAGATCTTTTCCATCTTGTATCGCACCCAAAACACTCTTGAAGGCAGGCAAGGTAACACAGTTTAGAGCGAGATGGGACTATGCTGACAAGGTCTAACACGAATTCAAAGTACTCGGCCGCTAAATCAAGGCCGGATATGAGAAGTAGTCAAAAACTTTGATTCAAACTCGAGACAAAGCGTACGAAGACAAATGCTCTCAGTGCTAGGATATCACGACATAAATGTATGCCGCATTATGGGAATAGCGGCTCAATGGAGAAAAACTATGCGTAATCGGCATGTAGGCGAGCTCGTACTGAGTGAAGCGCAGATCCAAGCTGGCACAAAGAAAGTCGCTGAGCTTATCAACCAACAATTCAAAGAGGTGGTGGTCATCTCTGTAGTACCGGGTGGTATCTTGTTCACCGCTGACCTAGTAAGACAGCTGACGATTGAAGTGAGTATGGATACCATCTCATGCCCTCATACACCAGGTGATCGCAACAACCAATCTGAGATTGTTTATCATCAGAATATCGAAATTGAAGGCAAAGATGTCATCGTTATTGATGATGCCATTGAATCCGGCGGCACAATGAAACGCCTGGTTGAGTACCTATCGGCTAATTATCAACCGAAATCTCTGTCAATCGCGACGCTGTTTGTCAAACCGGGCAGAGTTGATATTCCATTCCCGCAGCTTTATGCCTATGAGATGGAAAACGACGATTTACTCGTCGGTTACGGGCTGCCATGGAACGACAAGCTAAGAAACATTCCTTACGTCTCCAAGCTTGTAAAATAACCAGAGCACAAAGGGGCATGTATTGCCCCTTTGTTTTGTCGTTTACTTTTCAACGACTGCGGCGAACTCTTCTGCAAACGCTCTAAAGGTTCTTGGCTTTTGACCTGTTACTCGCTCTACCGTATCTGTGACGGTCGCATAATGCCCTTCTGCAAACCACGCCATGATTTCTGCAAGTTTCTCTGCCGTCCAATCATCCATGCCAGCCTCTTTCATTGCCGCTTCAGCCGCTTCTTTTGGTACATCAACATACTCAATTTGCTTACCAGATACCTCTGTTAGCACCTCAGCTTGCTCTGCAAACGTTAACGACTCAGGTCCAGAAAGAAGATAGGTTTGATTTTCATGGCCAGGTTGAGCCAACGCAGTCACAATCACAGCAGCCACATCACGAATATCAACCACACTCTGTTTCGCTTGCGCCAAAGGCAAGAAAAACTGCCCCATCGCATTGATGGTCGGTAAGCTGCCATAAAGATTCTGGAAAAAAGAGTTTGGTTGAACGATGGTATACGCAATACCCGAATCCTTAACCATGTCATCGGTTACGACGTGGGTACGGATGATCTCTGAACCCGCATCCGCTTTTGCGCCCATACCAGAGAGCTTAACAATGAGTTCAACTCCTGCCGCTTTCGCTGCAGTGATGGTATTTTCGATCCACTGCTTGTTATCGGCGTGAGCCGGCATAGCAACGTAGATTTTTTTCACACCTTCAAGCGCCTTAGTCATTGTTTCAACATTGTCGTAATTACTAACGCGAACCTGATTTGGGTTTAGGTCTAGCTTGCTAGCTGCATCAGCGCTGCGCGCCATCACGCCAAAATCGGCTCCCACCTCTTTTAGCTGTTTAACCACTTCTGAGCCTGTGTTGCCTGTTGCGCCTAGTACTAGAATTTCCATCATAAACCCCTTGGTTCTTATGTTACTTTCACCGGTTAAGCAGCGTGCTGCCTTGGTATGGATTTACTATAGCTAAACCCATAAACATTGATTAGAGGGTTAAAATGAACTTTACTATCCCTTATTTGGGATAATAAGAGTTAAACCGGAATGAAAGAACTTTCAGCACTGCCTTTATTCGCTAAAGTCGTGGAGCTCAATAGCTTCGCTAAAGCTGCGCGACAACTGAATGTACCGACAACCACGGTCAGCAGAAAGATCCAGCAACTAGAGCATGATCTGGGAGGGAAACTTCTTAACCGCTCAACCCGCTCACTCTCTCTAACCGAACTTGGCACACAAGTCTTACCCAAAGCACAGCTGATTGCCGACACAGTTTCAGAGCTCTATAGCGATGCTGAAGAAATGGCAAATCAGCCTATCGGTACCTTGACGATTTCTGCGCCAAAGGCACTGAGCCAAGACCTATTAGCACCTATGCTGGCAGAGTTTCGAACCCGCTATCCCACAATTCGCATTAACCTTGCCTCATCAAACCGCTTTCAAGATCTCACCAAACAAAGTATTGATTTTGCTTTTCGACTTGGCCCTTTGCATGACTCAAACCTTGTCGCACTAAACCTCTCTCCGGTTAAATATGTACTCGCAGCATCAAAGGCGTTTTGTGACAAATATGGAGAGCCTTCTCACCCTCTCGACCTTTATCAACTGCCCTGTATTAGAAATCATGTGGAAGGCTACTTTCTACCTTGGCACTTTGCTTACCGAGGCGAAGAGGTGGAGATCACCAGCCAGTCAGATATGATTTCCGATGACTTTACCGTGACAAAAGCCCTCGCTCTTAATCATGCAGGTATTTGCTATCTACCCTACTCCTTATTACGCGATGAGCTGAACACAGGCGATGCCAAAACCCTACTTGAGCCTTGGGTTCCACAAGAGAGAACCATGCTACTCGTCTACCCAGACAAACGACACTTACCGCTTAAGTCTCAGTTATTTATCGAGTTCATAAGAGAGAAGCGCGCAGAGTTTAGAGAAAAACTGTCAGGGATTTCCCAAACTGAAAGCGGTGAGTGACAGGCATCTCATTCACTCATCTCGCCCACTATCCAATCACCCAAAAATCAGCTATTATCGTCCGATAATTTAACTTAGGTGATATTGTATGACAAGTGATTTTAAGTTAGCTGCCTCCGAGCTACTAGGACGCCGAGTGCCGGGCACGAAAGCGCCACGTCTTGATGACACACACCGCCCAAAAACACTCGACGATGCGCTGCAAATCCAATCATCAATGATTGATATTCACAGTGACAAGGTGGGTGGCTGGAAGTGTTTACTTCCTCTCGCAGACGATAAGTTTGTCGTTGCGCCGATTTTTGCCGACAGTGTGCAAACTGGTGACGTGTGTAAGCTGTTTGCAGACAACGAGGTTGCACGAGTCGAACCAGAAATCGCCTTCGTACTTAACAAAGCACTGCCCGCTAATCCTGAAGGCTATAGCGAAGAGCAAATCAACGATGCTATCGGCTCCTGCCATATGGCGTTGGAGCTAATGCAGTCACGTTTTGCTGACGACAGCGGTGCTGAGTTCTATGAAAAGCTGGCTGACTGTCTGGTAAACCAAGGGCTATTTATTGGGCCTGAGCTTCCACGTGAAAAGGCATTTGATGCAGCGAACATCAAGATTACCGTGTCCCAGGACGGCAACGTACAAACCTTCGATGGTGAGCATCCTAATAAGCTGGCACAAACACCAATCTACTGGCTAATTAACACGATGACGCGTCGTGGTGTTGACTTCCACGCTGGCGAAGCAATCATAACAGGCTCTTACTGTGGCATTGTTGAGGTAGCATTCGATAAGCCAACGACAATTCAGTACGAAGGCTTTGATGAGTACCAAGTGCTGTTTTCAAAGCTAGCTTGATTACCTAGGAAAGAGCACTGCCATACTGGCAATGCCTTCATTTATCACTCTATACATTTATTCCACTTCAACCATAGGTCTAAACGTCATTTCATGCATCACCACATCAGCTGGCAACTCTAATACCTGAATCACCGCTTTAGCGACACTGGCTGGGTGCATGTACTCTGGGCGCTCTGCCTCGCGGAAATTCGTATCTGTGCCACCAGGGAACAGTGAAGTGACTTTAATGCCATGAGGCTGCGCTTCTTTCATCAGGATGGCGCTAAAACCTGCCAAACCTTGTTTCATCGCAGAGTAGATACTCATGGTTTCGTTAGCGCGTTTCGCTGCTGTGCTCACTACATTAATTATTTGGCCTGATTTTTTTGGCTTCATCACTTTAAGCGCTTCACGGCTTAGTAATGCCGGTGCACGCAGGTTGATGGCATATTGCTCTTCAAACTCTTCTAACGTGAACTCTTCAATCGGGCATTTGCGAGAAATCATGCCCGCATTGTTAATCAGTACATCCACACCACCAACTAGCGCAATCGCTTTATCAACCAGACCTACTGTTTCACCAGCATCACTGAGATCTGCGACAACGACCTCACAACCTGTTTGCTGTTTCAACTGAGCCAGCTTGTCTTCGCTGCGCCCTGACGCAACAACCTTAAAGCCCTTTTCACACAGCTGTTTAGTAAGCTCGTAACCGATGCCGCTCGTCGCGCCTGTAATTAGGATAGTTTTCATTGTCAGTTCCAGTGGTGGCCTATGTTAAGACCAACATAGCAGAGTTAGTTTCGAATCAGCAGTTATTTACTGTAACCGAAACTTTAAAGGCTCAAGAATCCCCGAGGCGCCATATACAAAAAAGCGCCACCGTTCTGGTAGCGCTTTTAACGTTGTGACTAGTTAAGCAACTTCAGCTGCCTTCACTGGCGCTGGGTTGCGAATTAAGAAGTCAAACGCTCCCAAGCTAGCTTTTGCACCTTCGCCCATCGCAATGATGATTTGCTTGTAAGGCACAGTCGTCACATCACCCGCCGCAAACACGCCTTTCATGCTGGTTGCGCCGTGGGCATCGACTTCAATCTCACCGCGTGGTGACAGCTCGACTTTTGTACCTTTTAACCATTCACTGTTTGGTACGAGACCGATTTGAACAAAGATACCCGCAAGCTCGATTTGCTTGAATTCATCTGTGTTTCGGTCTTTGTACTCAAGACCTGTCACTCGCGTACCGTCACCCAGAACTTCTGTGGTTTGAGCCATTGTAATGATATCGATGTTTGGCATGCTGTTGGCTTTGTCGATAAGCACTTGGTCTGCACGAAGTACATCTGCAAACTCAAGAACGGTAACGTGCTCAACAATACCTGCAAGGTCTATCGCCGCTTCAATACCTGAGTTACCGCCGCCGATAACTGCCGTGCGCTTGCCTTTAAATAATGGGCCATCACAGTGTGGGCAGTAAGCCACGCCTTTATTACGGTACTCTTGCTCACCTGGAACGTTCATTTCACGCCAGCGTGCACCCGTACTTGTGATAACAGAACGAGCTTTTAGCACCGCGCCACTTTCTAGAACTACGTGAGTGTAACCGTCATCGGTATCTTCTGCGTCAATGATATTCGCTGCTCGCTGCTCAGTGATGACTTCGACGCCGTACTCTTTTACATGCTCTTCCAGACTTGCCACTAACTTGGGGCCAGTTGTTGCTTTTACGGAGATAAAGTTCTCGATTGCCATCGTGTCCATCACCTGACCGCCAAAACGGTCAGCAACCACACCAGTGCGAATACCTTTACGCGCTGCATAGATAGCCGCTGAAGAGCCAGCAGGACCACCACCGACAACCAATACATCAAACGGCGCAGTCTCATTTAGCTGATTGGCTTTTTTCTCCGCTGCGCCTGTGTCAACTTTGTTTAGAATTTCATTCAGTGTCATGCGGCCTTGACCAAACAGTTCACCGTTAATGAATACGCTTGGTACCGCCATTATATCGCGCTGTTTCACTTCATCTTGGAATGCAGCACCGTCAATCATAGTGACGTTAACCAGCGGGTTGATCGCCGCCATCATGTTGAAGGCTTGAACCACTTCTGGACAGTTTTGGCATGATAGAGAGATAAAAATCTCGACATTTAGCGGTGAGCTCAGCTCTGCGATTTGTTCGATGGTTTCAGATTCTAGCTTGATTGGGTGACCACCTGTGTGCAGTAGCGCTAGCACAAGTGACGTAAATTCGTGACCCATTGGCAGACCAGCAAAACCGATTGCGGTGCCTTTCTCTGGGTTTACAACGCGCATAACTGGTTTGCGCGGGCTAGCAGCGTCATCGCGAACGACGTCAATTTTGCTGCTAAGAGATGCGATGTCATTCGCAAGAGATTCGATCTTTCCGGCCGTCTCACTGTCATCAAGACTTAGAACCAATTGAACTTGGGTTTTAACGTTTTCTAGATACGCTTTTAATTGCTGCTTCATTGCTTGATCTAACATACTGATACCTATTCTATAAGACTGCTTAACATCAGAAGGAATTTACAAAGGGATAACGAAAAGGGAACCCTTTTGATGTTGAATCAATAATGTATTTAAAGGGTGCACGCCCCCACTTTTACCAGCCAATGGTAGAAGCCATAAAAGTGACTGCGGGGCGTGCAACACGGACACGAATGTCATTTATTGCTGCGTTTGGTTAAACTCTACGAGCGTTTAGATTTTACCGACTAGGTCTAGAGATGGTGCTAGTGTTTCTTCGCCTTCTTTCCATTTCGCTGGGCAAACTTCACCTGGGTTAGCCGCTACGTATTGGGCTGCTTTCACTTTACGCATTAGATCTTCTGCGTCACGGCCGATGCCTTCTGCAGTGATTTCCATAGCTTGGATTACGCCTTCTGGGTCAACTAGGAACGTTGCGCGGTCTGCTAGGCCTTGACCTTCACGCATCACACCGAAGTTGTTAGTGATAGTGCCTGTTTGGTCACCAACCATGTAGTAGTTGATTTTGCGGATAGTGTCTGAGCTGTCATGCCACGCTTTGTGCGTAAAGTGCGTGTCTGTCGATACTGAGTAAACTTCAACACCGCGCTCTTTAAGCTCTGCATAGTGGTCTGCAAGGTCGCCAAGCTCTGTAGGGCAAACGAATGTGAAGTCTGCAGGGTAGAAGAAGAATACTGCCCATTTACCTTTCACGTCTTGCTCTGTGATTTCTACGAATTCGCCTTGTTTGAATGCTGTTGCTGAAAATGGCTTGATAGTCGTGTTGATCATAATTTTACTCTCTCAATAGGGTCTTGTTATCTGGTTTGGCACTGTCCTGCGCCGATGGATACATATTGCAATGAGAGCGCGTTTTTGAAAATTCGTCTGTGCCTATCTATTCGATTGGTATTTTCTATCAATAGCGATTGGGTTTAGCTATCGATGTTGACAACACAAAAATAGGAAGTATTATTTCGATTTTATTAGAAATATAGTTTGACTCGTTTTTATTTTCGACTGTCGCCGTCAATCAAGCCCATCATCCACGAAGATGAAAAGCGTCAACCACTGCCATGTTATAGGTACGAATAATGAACATCCCAACACTTGCCATCCAAGACGCCATCAACTGGATGATGACCCACAATGTCATGCTAAAAGCGACGTCCGGAAGCAGTAAACACGCTGCAATAAGCCTCACGCCTGCAACGATCTCCGAAGCCCGCTTCAATGCACTTCGTAAATCAGCGCCAATTTTTGGTCAATTAATCAACGCGGTGGCTGAAAATCATGAGTTTCTTCAACAAGCGATTGAGCCCGTAGCCCAAGGAGACGCCTTTTTCCGTGAACTACTCGCGATGCATAAAGCCATTCACCAAAATGGCTATGCCAAACGTACGCCACTGCTATTGATGCGCACAGATTTTATGGACGACCAAGAACTCGGGCCACAACTTATTGAATTTAATGGCATTGCAGCAGGAATGGGGCCATTTGGGCAGCGTACTCATGAACTTCATCGCTATCTGCAAAAACAAGCTCCAAATGCGTTTAGCAACTGGAACGAAAACCCGCACGCAAGACTTATCGACAACTTGGCTATCACCCGTTTAGCCGAGGGAGTTGTTCATGCAGCGCTGAGCATTAAAGCGCAAACTAAAGAGCGAGACCGCGCCAAGTTTTTAATGGTGGTGCAAGAAAATGAGGACAACATTTTCGATCAGTTCTTACTCGAACAGCAGTTGCGTGAAATGGGCATTGAAACCTATCGACGCACCTTTAAACAGCTGCATAACTCACTGACCTCCGGAGAAAATGAGCGTCTAATACTCGATGGTGTGGGTGGTATCGATGTGGTGTATTTACGGGCGGGTTATCAATACTGTGATTACGCCGCGCACGATCTCGATAGCAAAAAATGTTGTGATACGTTAATGAACACGCGTATTTTCATTGAGCAACATAAAGTTGCCGTCAATGCGACAGTGAGCCAGCAACTCGCCACCAGTAAGCGAGTACAAACACTACTCACGTCGATGACGGCTGAGCAACTGACACGTTTCGAGCTGACGTTGCAGCAAGCAGAGCGCGTAAAAGGTCTCCTCGGTGACATGAGGCTGGTGAATGAGGAAAGCTACAACTTTATCAGCACTGAAAATGTCAACAATTGGGTGCTTAAAAACCAAGGAGAAGGCGGCGGACACTGTATTTTTGGCGAGGACATTCCTCAAAAATTGCAACAACTGACCCCGGAGCAATATGAGACTTGGGCACTGATGCGACGAGTTCGCCCAGTACCAAGACCGACGCCAGCGCTCTTGGTAAGAGATGGAGTGGCAGATACTGTCGATGACCTAATTAGCGAAATCGGTCTATTTACGGTTCACTTAAATGACAAGCCGGTTACTGCTGACGGCGGGTATGCGGGCTATTTGGTGCGCAGTAAATCATCAACGACAACCGAGGGCGGCGTACATAGCGGATTAGGCGTCCTCGACTCTCTTGCATATGAGGCTCATTGAACGCACTTGCCCCCCTGAATCACAACGCAAAACATGACACCAAACAGCGCGCGCCCGTTAACTTAGGTAAATGGATCCAAGTACTGCATACGATATTGCAACGGGGAAATGGAATAGTAACGCTTAAAACTGCGAACAAACGCACTTGCCTCGCTGTAGTTAAGCGTTTCTGAGATGGTGCCAATATCCAACTCCGTATTTTTTAGCAGTTGCGATGCTACCGTCATTCGTGCTCCTAAGACGATTTCGCGTAAGTTAAGCCCTGCACGTTGTAAGTAAAAACGCAGCTGTCGTGGGGTAACAGAAAACTCCTTAGCAACATCTGGCACCGTACTTTTGGTAAAGTGCGAACCAATTACAATTTCAGACACCCTTCGTTCTATATCATTCAGCTTATCGCCATCATTATCACCATTCAATATCAATGGGTTAGACAGCAAAAGTTCGATGTTTGAATGTTCAAGTGAAATCGATTCACCAAGCCAACGACAGGGTAGTTTAATCTGTGTTTTCGGTTGATTGAAACGCAGTGTACAGCCTAAAAATAAGGCATGATACTGATCAACGTAATGCGGCGCGGGATAGCAAAAATCAAGCACCAGCTTATCCATATCCACACGCTGACCGATAATGATTCGGAGCAGCAAAGCCCAATATCCTGCGGCAAAGTCTTCACTGAGAAGCTGCGCCGCACCATCACTTGCATCAATACTTGGCACTATCGTTAAGTATTCAAATGTTTCCAGCAGAGACTCTTCATAGTATGTCGTCGTCATCGCCAAAAACTGCTGAGAAAGTGTCAAACCCATACGAACACTTGAACTGGCAGCTACGACGTAACCATATAAGCCAAAATCTTGCACAGTTACGCGCTCATAAAGTTTTAAATACAGGCCAGGTATGAATTTATTGTAATGGCGCGCCCACTGCTCAGCCTGTGCCAAGTCAATATCCGCCTGCTGAGTGACACGCTCTGCCAGTTGACGTTTAAGTGAGAGAGCCATTGACGGCCGCTCGCTCTCAAGCACTTCTATTAAGTACTGAACGATCACTCTAGCAAAATAATGATTTTGTTCGCGTAAGTTCATCCATGTCTCATAAATTAATCTCGACATGTCTAAAATGTCAATTTTCTTTAAAAGAGTCAATTATTGAACATCGAAAACTGCAATGATTAGGGCTTTGAAACACGATGACACGATAGGCCACTCTATGTCTGAGAAGATCCCTAATTTCTATGCCTCTCCACGCACCTTTATGGGTGCTGAGCGCATTCACAACTTAGCTGAACACAAACTCGACTATGCGATGCTCGGTGTTCCTTACGCTGAAGGTACATTCGCCCCTTATATTCAGGCGGGGCAAGCGGAGATGCCTAATGCCCTTCGTGATAACCCTGTGACCATTTTTTTTGATATTGGCGATGTCGGACTCTACGACGTCGATACCGATTTAACCCTGCTTGAAGGCATTAAAATCGGCGATATTGGTGATGTTGTGATCAGCCCTGGAGAAGGAAAGTTAAACAGAAACCGCATCACAAATAGCGTCAAGGCGATCTTAAAGTCAGGTGCTGTACCTATCACTATCGGAGGCGATCACTCCATTACTTACCCGCTGGTTCGTGGTTTTGAAGAGTGCGGGTACCAAATCGATTTTGTCTACTTTGATGCTCACCTCGACTTTGCGGACATGCCGCTGCAGTCTGAGTTTAATCACGGCACTCAAACCACACATATCCGTAAGCTCCCGTTTGTGCGAAACATTACCGTTATCGGCGCACGTAACTCTACCGCCGCAGAATTTAAGCGAGCCAAACAGGCGGGGATTCGAATCATACCCGTTAGCGAAGTCGACGCGCACGGCGCAAAAGTGATCATGCAAGAAGTGATTGATGCCAATGTACCAACCTATGTATCACTTGATATCGATGGTATGGACGCGGTTTACGTTCCGGGCACGACCCATCCAGAGTCTGGCGGTATGACGTTCAAACAGCAAAAAGATCTCCTGTTCGAACTCAGCAAGGCCGCAGAAGGCAACATTTGTGGTTTTGATATTGTCGAGCTTTGTCCTGCTAATGACGTCAATCACATCACCGCCCTCACCGCATCCAAACTCACCGCCCTGATGATGGGCTATCGCAGCCATTTTTTGAATAAGTAGGTCACCACTATGCCAATCATGAAACACAGCCAATCCTATTTTCCTAAGACTGGATACGGCAAAGAGGACGTTCTCAACAAGCTTGAAGAGCTCAAGCAAGAAATGGTACCCGTTGAAGGTGGCCGTTTTGGCATGTATTCACTAAAAGGCAATGAAGATATCCAAGACATCGTGAAGCAAGCCGCGATGAAATTCTTCTCGTTCAACGCGCTGTTTACGTTTATGAACAAGCCAGCAGGTCAAATCGAAGATGAGCTCATCGAGATGATCCGTGAGATCTTCCATGGTAGCGACGACATGCGCGCCAACTTCACAACTGGCGGGTCTGAGTCCATCTACTGTGCGATGAAAGCCATTCGTGATTGGGCTCGTGAAACCATGCCTCACATCAAAGAGCCTGAGTTAATCATGCCCTATTCAGCGCACTCGGCATTCTCGCGTGGGGGCAAATACTTCGGCATAAAGATCGTTCGAACGCCAGTCGCGCCAGACAATCGCGTGGATATCAAAGCCACCAAAGCCGCCATCAACGAAAACACCATCGGTCTTGTCGGCTCTGCACCTTGCTGGCCATTTGGTGTTTACGATCGTATTGAAGAGCTGTCTGAGTTAGCAACTGCGAAAGGCCTATGGCTTCACGTTGATGCCTGTGTGGGTGGCTACCTTGCCCCCTTCGTTAAGAAGGCAGGCTACGAGCTTCCGAACTGGGACTTCACCGTAGTGGGCGTGCGCTCTATTTCTGCTGACATGCACAAATATGGCTATGCTCCTAAACCAATGTCGACTGTAATGTATCGCGGTGGTGACGAGCAGTTCCATCATTATACTGTCGTTGATGACTGGCCTTGTGGTACATACTTTACCCAGTCATTGGGGGGTAGCCGCACCTTCGCTTCAACTGCGGGGGCTTGGGCGGTAATGAATTACCTTGGTGAAGAAGGTTACGTTGAAAACGCAAAACGCATTATGACCATCAAACAAATGATCATCGATGGCCTGGCAGAGTCCGTCGACCTTCGCACCGCTAAAACAGATCTGTCGCTACTGATCATTGACTCTCCAACCCTGGATATCACCAAAGTTGTGGGCGGCATGTCCCAACGAGGCTGGAGCCTACTGGGCAATGCACAGCCACCCGCTATCCACTTGGCCATTGATCCTATTTCCGATGAGCAGGTCGAACGAATGCTTAATGACTTCCATGAAGTGGTCGAAGAAGTGAAGTCAGGTAAAGCCGATCAACAAGGTTCACTCGCCTATTCAGGAGGGCAAGGCGAAGGTTATGTGCCTAAGTGGGTACGACAAGTATTCGATATGCTCCCAAAAAAGCTATCGAAATAAGCTCCACATTGGCTACGCCCTATCTCACCAGCTCTCGGTAAGATAGGGAGCCAATTAAGCACTGTTGAGCGCCGTAGTTTCAATGTAGTATTAACAAACGAGCTCTACTTGGACTGCCATAATCTATGGATGACAACCTACTCAGAAAACTCGACTTTAATAGCCTTAAGCTATTAAAGATACTTGGTGAGAGCGCAACACCAAACGTGCTGCTGAGCGTATATTTCTGTCGCAACCAGCGGTCAGCAAACAACTTAAAAAGCTCAGAGAAGAGTTTGCGGACGAGCTTTTTATTCGTAAACAATACGGCCTTGCCCCCCCCTTACTGCCTAGAATTGTTAGACAAGCTACTCAGCCAAATATCGTCAGTGATACCTAGATAAAAACAAGCTTCAAGGCCTGTTCAGTTAACGTGAGTAATAGTAAATGGGATTTTTTTCGTTCTGAAATGAAGCCTAAAGCTTGAAATATTACCTATAGGAATATCCTATGTTCTGTGGTGACTTATAGCTTGTAGATGCACAAAATTTAAATACGAGAGAGCTTTGGCTTTCTCTCTTCGATCAGAGCTAGCAATCTAATTCAGTCCTCATCGCCAGCTTGCCAATTGACTCGTGCACTTCAACGGGCATGCATATATACTCTGCATCAACTTTTTAAACCAAGAAGAAACCATGAAGAACTATCTGACTACATTCTTAAAAGGAATGGCGATGGGTGCAGCGGACGTTGTACCTGGGGTATCGGGAGGTACGATCGCCTTTATTACTGGTATTTACGATACTTTGCTTGAAAGTATCCGCCGAGTTAACCCTAGTCTATTGGGTATCTGGAAACGTGAAGGCTTTAAAGCGGCGTTTGACCACATCAATGGCTTTTTCCTAATCGCTCTATTTGGCGGCATTTTGACATCAATCCTGTCATTGGCGAAGTTCATCTCTTGGGCGTTAGAAACCCACCCTGTTCCAGTATGGTCATTTTTCTTCGGCCTTATCTTGGTGTCGGTTTACCACATGATTAAGCAAGTCGAGCAAAAGACGCTATCGCGTTTTGTGTTCTTGCTCCTTGGTGCAGTGTTCGCCTACAGCATCACGGTTCTTAAACCGCTGCAAATGGATCCAACTAGCCTGAACATCTTCTTCGCGGGCTGTATTGCGATTTGTGCGATGATCCTACCGGGTATCTCGGGCAGCTTTATTCTTCTATTGCTTGGTATGTACACACCTGTATTAGGTGCTGTTAAAGGTCTTCAGCTAGACGTTATGGCGATCTTCGCAATGGGCTGTTTGATTGGTCTACTATCCTTCTCACACGTGCTGTCTTGGTTACTGAAGCGTTTCCGTGATTTCGCTCTAGTGTTCCTTACTGGTCTAATGCTTGGCACCTTGCCTAAGCTTTGGCCTTGGAAAGAAACCATTTCATGGCGCACCAACTCAAAAGGTGAGCAGGTACCACTGATCCAAGAAAACCTATCACCATTCAACTTTGAATCTGTGACGGGTCAACCTTCGCAACTGGCGATTGCCGTTGTTCTAATGTTGGTTGGTATTGGTCTAGTGCTAGCACTTGAAAAAGTTGCGGAGAAAGGTGAGAAATAATCCCACCGGCTAGAAAGAAAAGGCTCACTTAGTGAGCCTTTTTTGATCATGCTAAGCGCGAAAGTTAGAACACGAAATTGACCATGAGGGTGTACATGTTAGCGTCTCTGTCTGAGCCCGGTGAATCGATAAATGGCCCACTAATCGGTCTCCCATTATTATCCAACCCAAAACTCTCAAATCGCTGCCATTCTGCATTTATCGAGACGTTGTATAAAACATCATACCTTAGGCCGAGAGTCCAACTATCGCCAGTCTTTCCGTCATAGGCGTTGTCATCAGAAGCCTCACGATAAGTCTGACCGTAAACTATGTACGGCGTAAATTGCTGCACTCGATAAGCAGCACTGCTATACCAAGACGAGCCTAATTCATTTTTTTGCCCTTCAGCCGTTAGCTTCAACTGACCAAAGTCATACTCACCGCCCAGTGAATAGAGCTTAATATTTTGATCTGGCTGTTTCTGCTCATTCCATGGCGCGGGGAGCTGATGGAGTCTAATTGTCTGATCGAAGCTCGAATCTAAGAAGGCAAAATTAACTCTAAAACTGTCACCAATAAGTTGCAGGTTTGCCCCCCACATATTTTTAGTTTCAAACTCCAATGTCACGGACGGGTTAAAATCGACTTCATTGTTATCTTTAAACCCAACAAACGGAGTGAGAGCCAGTTGCAACTCATCATTAATGCCATAGTTCCAAGTCACACTCGCACCATTAAACGCAGTAATACCGAGTATGCTGTTGTATACCTCTTCATTTGGTCTTGCCATAGTGTAAGCATGACCGACATAGTAATACTCAGATGCCAAAAACAGAGGCAACCTGAGGCGTCCTCCTCTAAATTCAAAATCTCCAATTGAGTAACCTAAATAGGCCCACTCTAACTGAGGCTCACTCCAGTGATCTTGAGGGCGTTTAACAACTTGTACCGACGCTTTTAAGGCGTCATAAAAATAATCTAACTGCACGCCAAATGTCGTGTCACAATCAAAGCAGTTTTCATCTGATATATTGCGATTGATCATCACCGGCATAGCGTTGTCAGAGCGTGCCCAAGAGGTGGAACCAAACCCACTAATAGAAAAGTTTTCCGTAATATCCACCGCGGAGAATGCTGGTATTGACACCGCTGCTAAGCTCATTGTAAGAAGTTGTTTTTTCATTATTATTTATCCTCACTCACCACATAGAGTACTTTCGCTTCACTCGGTACCGCATCCAGCGGTGCATAACCAATTCGATTCGGTTTTTCACTTAGCCATGCCACCAGCGTGGTGACATTGGCATTGCCGATTTCTTTTGGCGGTCTTGCCTTACCAGAGAAAGATAGGCTCGCCCAATAGGCATTCATTTGTGCCACATCTTTGCCAAGTAAGGATTGATAGAACTCAGAACGTTCGCTAGAGGCCTCTGGCCAGTCAGAGAGCTCCACCCGTTTGCCTTGTAGTGACTTTGCCTTGCCTCGATACAGCATCCTTGCTTTACTGCGACTCAGCTCATCAAAATCTTGATTGAAAGTAAAAACGGCGTAGTCAGTCGCAGCAAAAGCGCGACTATCAGGAGGAACGAGTGCAAGACCAATAAAGAGCGTGGTCATGGTGACCAGTATTCGAATTGGTCGAGCTTTAGGAGAAGAACTGACTAACCGCATCATCACCTCTTAAGTTGACTATTTCTAAGATAGAACTGCTCTTTTACTTAAAACCGAATTACAGAGCATGACGCTAGAACACAAAGTTAACCATTAACGTGTGTGAGCTTACGGCAACATAGCTCAACTTAATCATTTAACTCTGATTTACTGAG
>NZ_JBJHPB010000022.1:0-85378 GCF_059412285.1 Vibrio sp. CB1-5
TTGGTCACTCAGTTCATTGAAAACCTAATTTGATACCGCTCTTTATTAAGAGAAACATCTAATTTGATTATCATCAACGAGTGCCCACACAGATTGATAGGTTTAAATTTTTAAAGAACATTCTCTTCAGAACTCTGCGTTTCGCTTTCCGTCTGAAGAGGCGGCTATTTTAGCGAGATGAATCTCAGTGTCAAACACTTTTTTCTAATTATTTTTGATTTTTTCAAATCTAACTAGAAGACCATCTTGTAAGCTGAACGCCTTACTGACTATCGTCTCGAACCCTTGTGGGCTCTGCCGTGTCAGTGGAAGCGCATTATAGAGATACCGATCACATTAGCAAGCCTTTTTTTAGAAAAAATACAAAAATAACGCCTAACCGCGTCTTTTTCGCTCAAAGGCTTATTTATTCAACTTTATCCTACTGATGACTACAAGTTATCCACAGAGTTATTAAAAAAGGAGGGCTAAACCCTCCTTCTTGTGATGATATGAACGACGGTCAAATACCAGAACCGTCTGTCTCACCATCGTCTTCATGTAATCCACACTCTCGTTTTAGACCATTAAAACGAGTTTCCTCTTCTTTCATACCTGGTTCCCACTTCACTGTAGAGTGCGTATCACCTAAAGATAGGTAACCCGCTTCTTTAAGAGGGTGGTAACTCAAGCCATGCTCTTCTATATAGCTATCAACTTGTTCGTTGCTCCAATCGATTATCGGCAAGAACTTGAAGCGGCCATTTTGAATAGCAAGTACTGGTAAGTTGGCACGGCTCTCTGACTGCTCACGTCTTAGGCCAGAAAACCAAGTATGAACATCCAACTCTTCAAGTGCCCTTTTCATTGGCTCTACTTTATTAAGCTGGTTGTATTGTTTAAGTCCATCCAGCCCTTTTTCCCATAACTTACCGTAGCGAGCCTCTTGCCAAGCTGGTGAGATGTTCGCTTTATAGATATGTAAGTTCAGATCTAATTGCTTCTGAAGCTTATCTATAAATTGATAGGTTTCTGGAAATAGATAGCCTGTATCCGTGAGCACCACGGGAACGTCTGCTTTCACGCTGGTCACAAGATGAAGCATAACCGCCGCTTGCACCCCGAAGCTTGAGCTTAGAATATGCCCACTAGGCAAATTCTCTAGTGCCCACTCAACTCTCTGCTTCGCACTCAATAGCTCAAGCTGACCATTTAGCTCTGCTAGCTTAAGAATCTGCTCGGTTTTAGTCAGTGACAACAGCTCTTGAAGCTCTAGCGCTTTTGACTGCTCTTGCACGATGTCGCTAACTGAACCTTGTTTAGCTGCTTGTTTCTGGGAAATAACGTCTCTAGGCATAGAAGTCCCTTTTCGATACTTTGACCTCTTCTATAATCCCAGCGCGGATAACGAAGTCACCAAATGCTTCACCTTCATTACGCTGCTCCGCCCATTGACCTACTAAAGCATCAATCTCTTCTAGGATTTGCGTATCCGTAATGTTCTCTTTGTACATCTTAGGTACACGGGTACCTGCCTTGTTGCCGCCTAAATGCAGGTTGTATCGGCCAGGTGCTTTACCAACCAAACCAATTTCAGCCAACATCGCTCGACCACAACCATTTGGACAGCCGGTGATCCTCAAAATGATGCTCTCATCACTTGGGATCTGGTGTTTATCCAGAATGCTCTCTACATCAGTAACAAAGCTTGGTAGGAAACGTTCCGCTTCTGCCATTGCAAGAGGACAAGTTGGGAAAGCCACACATGCCATCGAATTTTTGCGCTGCTCAGATACCGCATCGTCCATCAGACCATGTTCACGAGCAATCTTCTCAATCTTGGCCTTGTTTGACTTAGATACCTTAGCGACAATCAGGTTTTGGTTTGCCGTCATCCTAAAGTCACCTTTGTGGATCTTAGCGATCTCAGCCACACCGGTTTTAAGAGGCTTACCTGGGAAGTCAAGCAATCGACCATTCTCAATGAATAGTGCTAAGTGGTATTTACCATCGATACCCTCAACCCAACCAATTCTGTCGCCACGCTCAGTAAACTCGTAAGGACGGCTTTGCTCGAAGCTAATGCCCGCACGTTTTTCAACTTCTGCTTTAAATACATCAATACCAACGCGGTCTAGTGTGTACTTAGTCTTGGCATTCTTACGATTTGAACGGTTACCCCAGTCACGCTGAGTCGTCACAACCGCTGCTGCTACATCTAGCGTTTTCTCCAGAGGAACAAAACCAAAGTCATCAGCACGTCTTGGGTACGTCGACGTATCACCGTGAGTCATGGCAAGACCACCGCCAACAAGAACATTGAAACCCACCAGCTTGCCGTTATCAGCAATCGCTACGAAGTTCAGATCATTGGCGTGCACGTCCACATCATTTTGTGGTGGGATCACGACTGTCGTTTTGAACTTACGTGGTAAGTAGTTTTTACCCAGAATAGGTTCGTCTTCTTCCTTACCTTCTGATGCAGTCGATTCTACTTTCTCACCATCAAGCCAAATCTCTGCATACGCTTTGGTTTTTGGAAGCAAATGCTCACTGATCTTTTTCGCCCATTCATAGGCTTCTTGATGTAGCTCTGATTCCACAGGGTTAGTCGTACATAACACGTTACGGTTCACGTCACCGGCTGTCGCGATAGAATCAATACCGATAGAGTTCAGTGTTTGGTGCATTAGCTTGATGTTTGGCTTCAGAACACCATGAAACTGGAACGTTTGACGCGTCGTTAAACGAATACTTCCATACAACGAATGATCAGTCGCAAACTTGTCGATAGCTAACCATTGCTTAGGCGTGATAATACCGCCCGGCATACGTGCACGAAGCATCACGTTATGAAGAGGCTCTAGTTTTTGCTTAGCTCGCTCGTTACGGATATCACGGTCATCTTGCTGATACATACCGTGGAAACGAATGAGCTGGAAATTGTCAGCGGTAAATCCACCTGTGATGCGATCTTGTAGATCGTTCTCAATGGTTCCGCGCAGTAGGTTACTCTGCCCTTTTAGACGCTCGTTATCAGACAACGGCCCCAACTCTTCACCCAACACTTCTTGAATAGTGGCTGATTGCTTGCTCATTAGTACACATCCTTCTGATAACGTTTTGCTTTTCTTAGTTCGTTGACAAATTCTTCTGCCTGTTCAGCTTCTTTTCCACCATGCACCTTAACAATCTCGATCAGGGCATTGTGAACATCTTTAGCCATATGGTTGGCATCGCCACATACATAAATGTGAGCGCCTTCCTGTAGCCATTGCCATACCTGCTCGCCTTGCTTTAGCAATCGATGCTGAACATACACTTTCTCGTGCTGGTCACGGCTAAAGGCCACATCCAATCGGTTTAACACTCCTGACTTCAGATACTTTTGCCACTCCACTTGATATAGGAAATCTTGAGTAAACGTGCGGTCACCGAAGAACAACCAGTTCTTGCCAGTGTCGCCTTGGTTATCACGCTCTTGGATGAAGCTTCTAAATGGCGCAATACCCGTACCAGGACCCACCATAATCACAGGCGTGTCACCATTTTCTGGTAGCTTGAAGTTATTGTTGTGCTCAACGAATACTTTGACTTCACCACCTTCCTCCAATCCACGCGATAGGAAGTAAGATGCGCCGCCAAATCGGCTTTCCTCGCCCGCTTGATATTCAACAAGCCCAACCGTTAGATGAACTTCTTCATCTACTTCTTCTTGGCTGGATGCAATTGAATAGAGACGTGGGGTTAAACGGCGTAGTAGACCCAGTAGTTGCTCGGCGTCTAGTTTTGCTTTCTTCTCTTTAAATACGTCAATCACTTGGGTATTCGAAGCATATTCGCGAAGTTTGTCTTTATCCGCCGCCAGCTTCTCAAGCTTTTTGCTTCCAGAAATCTCCGCATATTGTGCTACTTGCTGAGGATTTGCCGCAGTGATCTCATAGTGCTTAATCAGCGCAGAGCGTAAAGATAGGCTTTCCCCATCCACTTCCACACTTTCAATACCCGATAGGCCAACTTGAGCAAGAAGTGCGTCCACCAGCTCACTGCTGTTCTCGAACCACACACCCAGCGCATCGCCAGGCTTGTAACTGATGCCTGAGCCTTCAAGATCAATCTCGATATGACGAACATCTTTGCCAGAATCACGACCCGTGATCTTTTGGCTGGTCAGTAGTGTAGCGGTATATGGATTTTTCTTGGTGTAGTTAACCGTAGCGGCTGCAGTTGCAACAGGCAGTGTCACAACGTCTGCTGGTTGAGAGGCAAGATCTTCTTTGATGACCTCTAGCGCTTTCGCTCGCCACTCACCCGCTGGCGCGTCGTAATCAACGTCACAGTCAATGCGATCAATAAATGAGGTGGCACCTAACTTGCCAAGGTACTCATCAAAATCTTTACCGGTTTGGCAGAAGAACTCATAGCTAGAATCGCCTAAGCCAATAACACCATACTTAAGATTCGGAAGTTTTGGCGCTTTCTTAGATTGAAGGAACTCATGTAGCTCAATCGCATTATCAGGCGCTTCACCCTCACCGTTTGTAGAGGCAACAACGATGACGTGTGTCTCTTTCGCTAGGTTCTTACCTTTGTAGTCACTGGCATCAAATAGCTCAACATCGATACCAAGCGCAGAAGCTTCTTCTTTTAGCTCCTCAGCAACCCCTTTGGCGTTACCTGTTTGAGAAGCAAAGATAATGGTCAGCTTACCTGCTGGTACGGCTGCCGCTGCTGTATTGACTGCGCTAGCAACTGGAGTAAGCGCTGATGGTGCACCCGCCTGACTCAATCCCCAAAAATACCCGCTTACCCATGCAAGCTGGTTTGAAGATAGGTTCGTTGATGCTTGTTGTAGTTGTGATAGCTGCTGATCGTTAAGTGGAGCAGCTAGGCTTGGTAATTCTTGAGAATTGTTATTACCGTTCGGCGACTGTTTTACGTTTGAAGACATTGTCACGACATCCCTAATCATTGCGTGACGATAGATTAACCAACCACCTTAATAACAAGAAAGAATAGATATGAATGTTTTATAACTTTTTGGAAGAAGAGGTTCGTTTGGTAGGGAGGCTATTTAGCCTCAATACGAACCTCAGTGAAGCCGACGGCGAGCGCGGATTTAGACGCCTTGTCGAGATCATTGTACTGACACTCAGCGCCGTGAATATCCGTCAGCATAACGAAACCGCCTTGCCTATGGCGAAACTCAACGATCCAACCGCCTTCGGATTCGGCGGGTTCAATGATCGCTTCTGCCAGTAAATCTTGATGGAATAAATACTTCAATTCCGTAATTGTCATGGCTCCCTCCAGAAATCCTATAATGACCGACGCCCTTGGTCATATAGATAACTATAGCAATTGTGCTTATCCCTGTAGGGTTATTTGTGATCAGTTTGTTAATTTGTGGGCGCCATTACCTTTTTATAGATCCAAATCGCTATAAGGAAGGCGATAATGTAAGGCAAGAGATTTAAAACAACCCCAACCATACCCAACAGAAACATCACCGCGAACGACACTACAATTGCCATTGTCACAGTGACAAACGTAACGCCTGTCATAACAAGAGTTGCAAGAAATACCAAAACGAAAATTAGTTCAAACATAACCTCTCCCATTTCGTTGCTAGTTTAAGTCTTTTGAATTATTTAAATGGATTGCAGGAAGCGTTCCAACTTTTAGATTCTTTAAAAATCATATAGATAGCTAGAAACAAAAACTCCGACTGGCTTTCGCACAGTCGGAGTTGGTATTTATCGCCAAATGATTGGTAAATTACACATCTAGTTCAGATGGAATTTTTGCTAGTGCTGTTTCAAGCACTTCAATGCCAGCACCTTTCTTATGTGCATTTTCACTGATATAACGACGCCATTGCCTTGCGCCTGGCATTGCTTGGAATAAGCCAATCATATGACGCGAGATATGACCAAGGTACGAGCCGTTAGAAAGCTGACGTTCAATGTACGGGTACATCTCTTCAACGACTTGCTTACGCTTTTTCACTGGAGTGTCTAAACCAAAAATAAGCTGGTCAACCTGCGCAAGGATGTATGGGTTCTGATAAGCCTCACGACCGATCATCACGCCATCAAGATGCTGCAAGTGCTCTAGAGATTCTTCTAGTGTTTTTACGCCACCATTCACCGCCACATTCAGATGTGGGAAGTCCTTCTTAATTTGGTAAGCGCGAGGATAGTCCAACGGTGGGATTTCACGGTTCTCTTTAGGGCTCAAGCCACTTAGCCAAGCTTTGCGTGCGTGAATGGTAAACTGATCCACACCGCCCTTCTCAGATACCGTAGAGACAAACTTAGTCAGAAACTCATACGAGTCTTGGTCGTCGATACCAATACGAGTTTTTACCGTCACCGGAATATCAACCACTTCACGCATCGCTGCCACACACTCAGCCACTAAATCTGGTTCAGCCATCAAGCATGCACCGAAACGACCATTCTGTACGCGATCGGATGGACAACCTACGTTTAAGTTTACTTCATCATAGCCACGCTCAGCAGCAAGCTTTGCACAGGTTGCCAAATCAGCCGGGTTTGAACCACCTAACTGAAGTGCCACTGGGTGTTCTTCTTCGTTGTACGCTAGAAAATCACCTTTACCGTGAATGATCGCACCAGTTGTCACCATTTCGGTGTACAACAAAGTCTGTGATGACAGAAGGCGATGGAAGTAACGGCAATGCCTATCTGTCCAATCGAGCATCGGTGCCACGGATAAGCGGTTTGATTGGAAATTGCTTGTGTTATCTGGCTTGGTCATTGTTTTACCTAATAATTTTACCCATCAAATCCGCTTTGAATATCGTGGAATTTTCCCAAATTTCGTCCTATAGTACCCCTTACAGTACCCCTCAAAGAGTAGGACGACGGAATGGCATCACTTTCAATCGAAAAGCGGCAACTTAAAAACGGTGAATTCCGCTATAAAGCAACAATCATCGTCAAGAAAAAGCAGGCAATCATACACAGAGAGTCAAAGACTTTCAAAAAGAAAGAGCATGCCCGTACCTATGGCAAGAAACGCCTATCCGACATTGAATTAAACGGCGTAAATAGTACCAAAACCGTCCCCCTTTCGGTACTCCTCGATAAGTTCATGGCGGATAAGGATTTATGGAACAATACAGGGCGAACCAAGCGCTACGTTATAGAAATGCTCAGAGATTGCGATATAGCGCAAATAGACACCAATGAGCTAAAAACTAGTGACCTCATCCAACACTGCAAAAATCGCCGTGGCGCAGGCGCCAAACCCGCGACCATTTATCACGATATCGCTTATCTTCGCTCAGTGATGAAAAAAGCGAACCCCGTATTCGACATAGAAGCCAACTATAAGATTTTTGATGAAGCAGTACCGGTATTAACGGATATGCAGCTTATTGGTAAAAGTGAGAAGCGAACGCGCCGCCCTACAGGTGACGAACTCGAAGCGCTAAAGCAAGGGTTGATTGAGCGTCAAAACGCCAGAGCCAATGGACAAGCTCGCATCCCGTTTGTCGATATCCTTGAGTTTAGTATTTTGACTTGCATGAGGATCGGTGAGGTTTGTTCTCTGCGTTGGGAGGATATCAACGAAGAACACAAAACTGTGGTTGTGCGTGACCGTAAAGACCCGCGCAAGAAGCAGGGGAATCACATGATTGTTCCTTTGTTGGCAGAGTCGTTTGATATTGCTATGCGCCAACCAAAAGAGAGCGAGTTGATTTTTCCTTTTAACTCTCGAAGTGTGACCGCAGGTTTCCAGCGCGTTAGAAATAAGCTAGGAATTGAAGATTTACGTTATCATGATTTGCGACGTGAAGGCGCTAGTCGTTTATTTGAAAAAGGCTACTCCATTGAAGAAGTAGCCCAAGTGACTGGTCATAGAAACTTAAATATTCTTTGGCAAGTCTACACTCAGCTTTATCCGCACAAGCTGCACTCAAAATAGTCGGTAAAGACCTATCAAGTAAACCTAGTCCTTTTTAGCTTGAGCAATTGATGTGTTATCTACAACGCTAATTAAGCGAGCGTTTACTATCTCACCATTCTTTAGGTTTGCTTGATATTTCAGCTCGATAGATGACTCATTTTTAAAAGCGTCATGTATTAACTCTTTCTCTTTATCTTGAAGAAAGGAGGTGTCCACTTTTAGGTTAAATGACAGTTCACTCTCAACAGCAGTAACACCAAGAATCATATAGTCTGGTTTCTTCTTGATAGACTCAATAAAGAAGTTAGCTTTCGCCTCCGCTACGTCTTTTACCACATCTGGTTTAGCTGAAATGCGCTTTATATCTACGTTGGTTAGTTCCGTTTGACCAATAGACATTTTCGTAGCATCTGGAACAGACTTGACGACATTTTTGTAACCTTCTTCGATATGCTCGACTACTTTAATTCCGCTATCTGGACTTTGTGACAGAGCCTTATCAAGAACAACATCTCTCAGTGCAGCCACACTCTGAGCATTAGTATCGGATAGAGTTTTAATTTGCTCAGTGCGCTCTTTCTCTATCTCTACTTTACTCTGTCCATCTAGAAAATTGTTTGCGACAGTCCCGCCAGCTATAGCTAGAACAAGCAAAGCAAGCAACGCTGTTTTCTGTGTTCCGCTCATACCTTTAAACACCACATCTAACTTATCCATAAGGGCATTCATCCAATCACCACCACCACTGGTAGCGCCTGTAGACCCTTCTTTGATAGTAAATACTAGTTCTAGTGCATCCTTATCGGCGTTTGTTAGCTTCTGTCTGTTAGAAGTGTCATATTGCAAGCATGCATACGCTTTATCCACTTCTTGTTGAAAACTAACCAAACCTTCCATCAGTTTTGTTGGCAGCGAACTATGATATCGACCACCACTAATGTCAAGATCTACTGTTGGCCAACTGCCGAACTTAATAGCCCCAGCTTCTTTCTCATCAATCAGCACACCATAAGCATAGTCAAGAAAATCTTTCTCACTATTAATCAATAAAGTCTGTGTCATACAGTAACTTAAATCCCTTTATCCGATTTTCTAATTAACGGCTACATTATCATATATATGCACGCAGTGTGTATGTAACGCGAGGCACAAAAATGGAACTTATTACCGTCAGTGCCTACTTTCAAGTTTCGTTAACCTAGTGTCCATCTTTTCCATCATAAGTCGCATCCACTTGATATCAGTCTTTATTGCGATACCAACTCCAATTCCACTTGAGAGTGCACTTACCGCCGCAACAATAATCGTCTGATACTCAGCCATTAAACTCATCTCGTATAGCTTCCCACAAACCAACCAAAATCGGCGCAGCAACACCAATTAAGCCACCTACCTCAACACCTTCAGGCGTCACACTTGCCGTCAGTAATTCAGGATGCCCCGTTGCCAGCGCTACACCTGCACCAATGAGCGCAAGCCCCTTCTTTGTTGATGCCTGTTTCAAATCTATTTTCATTGCTGTTACTCCTAGCCGTTGATGCGCTTCCAGATATAAGCGCTGATTAAAGCGGTCAAGATGCCAACCGCTAGACGTTGCATTACTTCTTTTTGGGTCATGCCAGTGCTACCCCTTGCGCTGCATCTTCTAATGAGTAGTAGCGCCCGACTTCCATAATCGACATGGAATGCACTAGGTGCGTCATGAACTCATCATCAAAGAGATTAAGGGGCGTACTGGCGCCCACATTGAGGCGACCCGCTACGAACTGCACGTAGTTATCCGTGTCGTTATTATCGCTCTTTGGCGCAAAGCGGCTGATAATTCCCTGAAGGGTGTTTAGCCCATAAAGGTTTTGGTAGTTGCGAATGAGCTTAGTCGCCGCTCGAAAGCCGTACTTCGAGTGTGAGAAGGTTTCAAACGCTTTATCTTTGGAGGGCGTTACTTTGCCCGTCCAAGCATTGTTACTAATGCGAATGTTGAGCGGGTTGTTGTTACGAATCCCACGGTTGAGTTGTGATTTCACGATGTTTACCCCTTTGGGTGCGCCAATCATCAGCGCACCAACTATCAGAACTATGATGATTAGACGCATAGTGATTACTCAGGCATTGGCGGCGGTGGTATTACGACCACCTCAGACCCAACCAAACGCAACATTCCCGCATCTTCAAACAAGATATTCGCGGCATTGAACTTGGTGCCAGCTCCGTCCAAATCACCGTGCATTTTGATGCCGATTTCAATTGGAAACCCTTCCGAATAGCGGTCGAATATTTCCGCTATATCACGGACAAAAACCGTTACGACACATTCACCCAGAAAAGAGAAAAAGCTTTGACCTGTTGAACCCTCACCAGTCCTCACTAGATGGATTTTTTCATCAAAGATATATCTCTCTGATTCCATGATGTAAGAACTCATCGAACCACGTACAAAACGACTTAGTGACACTTTTTCGGCATCGGTTAAGTCGGTACCGCCGTTTGCCCAATCTATGCGAAATGGAATGTTCAAACTGAACGTGAGTGCAACCATAGCGGCGGGGTCTTCATCTTTGAACTGCTCAACCAAGCCATTCACCATCACCTTTGTTTCTGGGTCGTTCTGATACTGGTAAAACGCTTTATCTCCCGCCGTATTGGTACTCGGCATGAGTTTTTTTAACGCAAATTTCTTCTCATTAAAGCCTGCGCTCATTGATGTGCTGGGGATTGGGGTAACCATAGTTTGTATTAACTCGCTGCTACCGCCGCCACCCAAACCACTAAGCAAGTCATAAAGAAACTCTATTTTGTTGCGGCTGCTGCCCGTGGGTAACGCTGGAAAGTTAGACATGATTAATACTCCAATACCTGCGCTTTATCGGGCGCGGTTCCTGTTAATGTGAATGTGGCGGCAGTTTGAACCGTGAGCTTTTCGCCTGCCGTAAGCTCAAAGCCGTTAAGACTGATTAGCCCTGCGTTGGTACTGCTGGCTTTGATGATGACGCCATTGCGGGCAGGGTTAGCGGGCACCTCTAGAGGCATTTCTCCACTAATGGTTGAAAGCGCACTACCAGAGAGCACTTTGATTGTTTGCCCTGCTGCCAGTTCAACGCTTGGCATGGTGCCAATATTCACCGACTGACCGCTTTTAAGTTGAACATCAGGCAAGCTGGCAATATCGACTTGCTGACCATCCTCAATCTGCACTTTTGGCAGATAGGACACGCCCACGCTTTGCCCTGCTTCAATTTCAACTTTGGGTAGCTCGGTGATACCCACTGTTTGACCAGGCAAGAAACTGACTGACGGCATGGTTTGTATATCGAGCTTTTGCCCTTCCACTGGCGGGGTGAAATCACCCACACCATGCTCAAGAGAAAGCTCACCTTCTCCTGATAGAAGAATTCGACCTAACGGCTTGCCATAGCGAAGAACCGAGCGATTAGGTAGCGAAAAACTTTCCCCTGTCTCGTCAATTCGCACCGATAACTTGCCCGAAATCGACTCAACAAAGAGCCACGTAGAATCAATGGTTAGGGGAATGGTTTGCCCCTTGGTGAGATTTAGGTTCATTTGCCTACCGCCTTAACCAGCACAAAACCCAGCACCAACACAATCACTGCCATGAGTATCAATTGCTGCTTATTGAGTGCGCTTTGCCCGTTGTCTTGTTTGAACTTCGCAAGCTCGGTGAGCTTGGCAAGGTTCTCGGTGTTTTGAGCCGCTTGGTTGCCCGCAAGCCCTGCCATCATTTGCAGGTTTTCGCTATTGGTCGAGCTGAACTCGTTGAGCGCACCCGCTGCGAACTTGAGACTGTTATCAGTATTTCGCTCCACTAAACCGAGCGATTCACTCATTGCCCCACTTGCAAACTCGTAGGACTCATCTAGGGCATCCCCTGCAAAGGCAAAGGACTCATCCACCGTGTCACTAGCAAAATCAAGAGTTTGCTCGCCAAAGGCAAAGGCTTTGTCCACGGCGCCGTGGTCGGTTGCGGTGATATTGAGCGTGGAATCGCTCACCCCGCTGACCGCTACGCCTAAGTTGTCGCCGTCAATGGCATTCTGACCACTGATGTTTTTAGTATTCGTTGTTGTATTGCTTGAGGAGCTACCGCCACCACCCATGCTACAACCTCCACTTTAGGTATTTGGCGTTGCCGTGGGTCGATTCCGTCACACCACCTAGCCGCTTGAGTAGCCTCACCACTAAAGGAAAATAAGAGTGGCAAGCCATTGCGGTTAAGTCGTTTTGCTTCACGAACTCGGATAGCACACGGGTAGCCTTGAGCGCGTTTTTGCCTACTGCCGCCCAAATAAAATAGGTATCGCCGCGCACCTCACCCGCCAGTAAACAATCTACCCCTTCCCCTTGGATGTGATAGACACTCACACGCCCCGCCTCAATCTCATGCAGCATGACCGCAAAGTCATTGGGGCAAGCGCGAAAAGCGGGTTTCAGTGCGTCAATCGACGCTTGGCTTTTGGTGACGACGCGAATCATTTTTTTCGCATCCAGACAATGAGCACGGCAACTACCCCCGCGACAATCAACCAAGTCGGCACACCGCCGCCCATGTTGATACCACCTACAGATTGACCAGAGCTATTGCTTGAACGTGACGACGAAGGCGCCGCCGCGCCGCCACCTGCATTGATGGGCATCGAACCGCTATTGGTCAGAGAATCAAAACCAATCATTTACCACCTCAACTTGAACCAGATGACCAGCGCAATCACTGCGAAAACCATCCACTTTGCTTTGTTGATTTCCTTGGCAGTGAGGTAACCCAATGTCACCCCCGCCAAGCCTAAGTACGCTAACGGCATCACTTGCCCCCTTTGAGCGCAAAAGCAAAGCCACCAAGTAGCACTAACGCTATCAGCACGATGATAGCCACGGTTTGCCACTGCATACCGCCAGAGGTGGTGTGCACGGGTTGCCCGTTGGGTTGCTGATAGTCGTTATTGTTGGCGCGGTTCTCGTCAGGGCTGGCAGACTTAGCGCGGTCTAGCTCGTTATCCATCTTGATACCAAGCCAATCCTCACCAAAGCCACCGACCACATCCACGGCACCACCCACAAGCTCACCCGCACCCTCTAAGATGCCATCGAACCAACCGCCACCACTTGTGGCGGTTTGCGTCACACTAGGGTTTTCCATCGGTCACCCCCTTACTTTGGTTGTGCGATAACGCCCACTTGCTCAATCGCTTCAATCAGCACGGGCACACTGCCGTGTTGTGATTTATCAAGCTCGAATTGCAATTGCTTCATTGCATTAGTTGGCAAGCGCCCCTCAACGCCGAAACCAGTACGAACAAAATCAAGGCTGAACCAACCTGCGTTTTGCTCTAGACCTGAAATCGCCAAGTCAAAAGCGTTATCCGCTTTGGTGACGTTGATTTCTTCCACGCTGTCACGCAGGACACGAACACGGTCAATAGACGAGTCTTTGAAGTGAACACGCTTGAGTGAAAACAGTGGCGAACGCTCGGCAAAGTCGAACGGGGTGCGACCTGTCGCGCTGGCGAACCAAGTCAGTGAATAGATACGTGGTAGGTAAACACGCTTCGATTGTGCGGCTGTCGTATGAGAGCGAGCGCGGATACTTGGCGCAGGCGTACCACCCGCTTTTGAGGCAAGCTGGATATACACAAACCAGATTTCGCCTTGCAGCGTGACCAGTTCACCAGTACGAACGCCGCCTTTAGTACGAAGGGTTAAATCCGCAAATGGGATAACGTAGCGACCTTCTTGAGTAAATTGCTTACGGTGTTCTTGAAGGTCTACTAAATCTTGACCTGTCAGGTTGTACACTTCCTTACCGTTTAGCGTGATGCGTACACGCTCAACATCGGCAGGGTCAGTAATATCAGTGACCAGTTCGATGGATTGGTAAGTTGGACCACTCACCAAGCGCAGTGTGGCTTGGTTGCCCCAATTCACACCCTCAACAGGGTCTAAATCGAGTGGGCGCGGGTTAAATGGCGTGTTTAGTAGTTCCATAGCTTAAAACCACCCTGAGTTACCATTGATTTGCTCTTTGATAGGCTTGAGCGCGCCTACGTTGTTGATGACTGCCAATGCAATCAACATGACCACGATGGTCATTAGCATTGTTTTGTGCGTTGCTTTCATGTGTTTCCCCTGCTTCACAGCGTTGGAACGGTTAAAGGAGTCATTATCAAATCAGGTGGCGGGGAGTTCGTCACTAAGGTTCAACCTATAGGTATAACTTTTAACCTATAGGTTGAAATGAGAGGTTAACGGTAGTTTCGTGAGAGCTTTTTGCCCGTTTCGCAGTTCAACGCACCGCGCTCTAGGTTGCCAATGCCATCGCGAATAATCAGGTATTCGGCAATGGCTTTGCCGATACACTGCTTATTGACCTTGGCACTTTTAAGGTCAGCAACTTCATTAGAGTGAACCCCTTTTTGTTTGGCGACCCAATCGGCATCAACGCCAGAGTTGACCGCACCGAGCCACCACACGCTTGATTGGTTAGTGACGGTTTTGGGCACCTCCTGACCCCGCTGAAAGATGGTGTGAACCACATGACCAAACTGACGACCACCACGGAGCAATTCCCCCGTTTTGCCTTCGAGCTTTCCAGAGGTTTCCGCGCAGCTTGCCAGCTCCTCAATCACCACATGTAACTTGGGTTTATGACCATCGCCAAGCGCCCAAGCTATCGCGCTAAAGGTTTCAAGCTCAGACATACACGCGCCCTTTGGTGGAATGTAGGCGAGCTTAAACGAACACCCCGAACGGCGCCCTTGTACCGCTGCCTTGATAAATTTGGCGGGGTCAGTAAAGCCGTGGCACATCTGCCCGTGAAACTTTTGACCTGCGTAGTTGCGGTACGGGTCAAAGAACAGGGCTTGTGACTTTTTAGGTACTAGCCCCATGTATTTCACTGCACTGGTTTTGCCGCTACCTGTGCCGCCTAGGTACACGGTGTGCTCGGCGTCATGGGATGGGTTGGAGTTAATCGGGTTTACGATGAGAGTCACGCTCGGCCTCCTGCTGCTTTTTCAGTTCAAGGGCAGTGATTTGCTTTTTCGACGCCCACCACAAACCAAGAATTGCCAATGCAAGGGTCATGACATTCATGTAGTCGCCGCATTGGTCGAGCAATGCCCCGCCGTATTGTTTGGCAACAGGGCGAGCTGCATTGACCACGCTTTGCTTGGCGCGCTCATCAAACTCAAAATCAATGTCTTTGAGAATCGACACGGCTTGCTCAACCACCACAAGCCCAGTGGTGACCAGCGCATCAAACGCCTCACTGGTATCGACCTCTGGCTGGCTTTCAGTTGAAGCTAATGCACCTTCTTGTGCTGACGGCTCATTGTTGAGGTTGGCAATGTACGCATCCAACTCATCAAGGTTGTCAGCGCTCGTTTCAACGGTTGGGTTACTCATGGCTATCACCCTCCTCACTCGGTTGTGGTTTGGCTAACATGCGCTTGATGGCAAACAGCAACACGACAATGACGCCAAGACAGGCGGCAACCTTGAAGATTTGCGGTTTCAGGCCTGTCTCTGGCGGTGTTGGCTCAGTGGTTTCAGTGGTACTTGATTCGGTTGGAGGCAGCACTTCAGCGGGAGGGGTTACCGTAGGCGAAAAACTCTCAACGCTTTCAACACTCGGTTCAACCGTTGATTCAACCGACTCCGTAACCGTTGGCTCAACCTTGTCAGATAAGGCTTGGAGCGCATCGGCGGTGTCGGTCATGTTGTCAGTGCAATAGCCACTCACGGTTTTGCTCATTGAACTGTTGCCGCAGTCAGGGCACTTGTAATAGAGCAAACCAAGGTTGCGCCCGTTCTTGACGGTTTCCCCGCTATCTATCAAACGACCTTCACCCACCATGTGAACGGTGGCAGTGCTGCTGCAAACAGGGCACGGCACATAGCCGCGCACTGGATTTGGCGTTTTACTCATCGGTGGTCGCCTCCTCAATCACTGCATTCAACTGCTTTTCAAGCGCTTGTTTGCGCTGCGCTCGAATGACTCGGTTTGATTTGGCGACCAGCTTTGCTTTGTCGATGAGCTTGGGGTCTAAGCCAAGCATGGAAAGCGGGTCAGCGCCGCCCATAAGGACTTTGGGCGCCAGTGATAAAAGCTCACTTGGTGACAGGTCTTTGACGGTATCAAACGCCGTTTCTAACTCCGCTTCCAGTGCGTCAATGGTGTTAAGGCGCGCAAGCTCGGCTTGGCACTCATCTTTGGTCATGGTTTTCATGGTGTTCCCCTGTCTCTCGACGTTGGTTAATTTGTTGGTAAGGTTGCCCCTGATTCACATCGTTGGCAGTAAGCTAGGTGCCACCTCTGGCGGCGAACTCCTCCCACTCTGGCGAGCCAAACCTATCTAGCTCGTGGAACAGGAAAAAGTTATCAATGATTTGTTGTTGTCTTGGTGGCGAAATTTGCTGCGTACAATTATTGCCACTAGACCAAGGCGCAAGCTCCCGCTTGCTTGAAGAAGCCTCCGACAAGTCGGAAGGCTTTTTGATGAGCTTCCACTCTATCTCATGCGTGAGCACTTCTAGACCGCTTCCACGTAACCCAATAACACGCGCTGTCATTTCGCCGTATTTGTTCTCTTTGGCTTCTTTCTTGGTGGTAATTGGGCGCATGGATTGAGGCAGTCTGTGACCGCCCATGTAATCAAAAAAGGCAGAGAAGAAACCCGCATCAGCCGCACGGCGCGCCTTCTCAAAGGTGCAATATTCTTGCTCGTCGCTAATGCGTCTTAGCTCGCGCCAAACCGTGACAGACGGTGTTTTTTGAAACTGGAACTGACGAAAACAGAAGGTGCGCGACCATGAGGTGACGTTTTTTACCGTGTCTTGCAGCTTGGCTTTCTTGTTATCGAGATCCGATAAATCCTCAAGCCCAAAGCCGTCTACGTTTTTAGAAATGTACTTGGCAAGGTAAGCTACGGCGCCGCCTTCGGTGCCGTCCAGCATCTTAGCTTCAAAGCGCGCTTTCATAGCTCGGTGTTTTGGGTCGCCGTTCTTGAAATAAAGCTCTGCGCTGTCACGCTGAAATTGGTATTCCTGCAGCATTTTGATAAACACGGGCATTTGCTCAAGTGGCATGAAAAACACACCATGCCAATGCGGTGTGCCGTCTTGGTGAGGCTCCACGACTCGCATCCCGTAATAAGTTAAGTCATGGCGCCCCGCCCAAGCTCGAAAGCGATTCCAAGACGTAGACAACCAAGCATGAGCACCTTTAGGGGTGCCACCGTCCCAATGGGTGTTTTCAATCCAGTATTCACCTCGCTTGGTGAGTCGGTGAAAACGGCTTGGTGCCGTCATGGTGATAAAAATGGCGGCGTGGTTGTTTGAGTCGGCATACTCCTGACAGCCAGCAATACGAGTCATAAGTTCATGACGACGATTAACAGGGTTGGACTGTGACGACTCATGAACTTGTGACATTTCCACCACATCCCCCTCAACGGATTCAATCGCCATGAGTTCTAGCCACTCACGCTGTCGCTCTTGGCGAATCTTGAGCCACTCACACGCCGAAATCGACGCATAAGGGGAAATGTGCGGCGATACCATTCCCGCCGCCCTGCGCGCATTCTCAAACGCTGCAAGGGTCTGTTTGTCGATAGCTCGTCGCCATACGCCCTCATCAAGCAAACGGGCAAGGATGGAATACGCCTCATCTTCATCATTGGCGACTTCAAATTGAGGCATCCAAAGACAAGCACCCACGAACTCATGAATACGCTTAATCGCTTCCATTGGGGTACCGCCTGTTTTGGCAACTAACTCAAAGTGAAAACCTGCGCGCCCTGATAACTCAGTGGCAAGGCGAGCGCGTTTTAACTCTGTATTGATTTTCCAGTATGGCTCAGGCAGTGACCCAAGCGCAGACGATGCCGCCGCACTGCGCGACTCAATGAATTGCAATGCGCGCTTAAAGCCGTACTTACGGAAACGAACCGCTGACGCTTTATCAAGATAGTTGCGAATGTCATTAGGTAGCTTGAACTTGTTAGCGACTTGGTGAGCGAACTCAAACACGCGCTCTTTAGGCGTGGCACCACATAGCGGTTGATGCTTTTCCGCTACCATCGCCAAATGAGGCGCCGTGGCTTGGTTTTTCATCACATACGTCGCAAGCTCCTGACGCAGATTAGTCGGGAGCTTAGTCAACGGGTTATTGGTGGTCTTGCCGATTTTTTGCATTGATTAACGCTTAGTCCAAGTCAGAGGGTTAACGTTGAGTTTGCGAGCGCGTGGGCGGTTCAAGCCAAGCTCAGAGCGAAGCTTTTCAACCATACGCGCTGACTTTTCACTCTTGTCAGGGTCGAAGTTGGCGCACCCCGCCATATCGGGGCACGGCAAATGAATGGGGTCAGATACTTTCATGTTAAGCCTCGACGCTTTCCATGAGTTCAATTGCCTCCTCAAGCTGAATGAGCACACCCGTGAGATAGTTATCTTGGTCAGTGCTGTTGCTAGGCTGCATTTGATTTTCAATCACCTTATACAAAAGCTTGGCTTCGCTTGAGTGAGTAAAGTCTAGGTTGATACCGTGTAGTGGTGTGCTCATCGGATACCCCCATTTACTGACTGCCAATCATTCATTGCTTCAGCGTGGCGTTGGTCGATATACGCGGCGAGATCTTCAATTTTGATTAGGGATGGGCTGCGCTCAGAATCGCGCAACTTGAAGGTAGGAACGGGAAAGTCACAAGCCTTAGCTTTCTGCTCTGCCGTTTTAGGAGTGATACCGAAAAACTCTTGGCATACCTGCTTTAGTTCAACCGTGGGACTTTCGAATCGTGCTAGTAGTGCAAAATTTGTGTTCATACTTCCTCCGTGTAGTACACTTAAAGGCATTAAAGGAAACTCCAACATCCCTCAAACACCCCGAAATAGCTTATGGGGAATTATTGAGGATCAAAATCAAGAATGCAACCCCAAAAGTACACGGAGAAATCTATATGGGAAGTTTTGAGGAACAACTAAAGGAACTAAAGAAACTAACCAACACCTCTAAGAACGTTGATTTAGCAAGGGTTTTAGGTAAGTCACCGAAGACTATTTCTAACTGGAAACATCGAGATCACATTCCTGAAGATATTTTCCTAAAAGCGCAGGAGATCGCAAAAACGGGTTCTCTCGCACCAAGGGGGTATCTTGAACTGAAGTTTTTTGATATCGAAGTGAGCGCAGGTCATGGCGCGTTAGTTGAGAAGATTGAAGAATCAAGTTCAATGGTATTCAGTGAGCGCTTTATACGCCAAGAGCTAGGCTACAACCCTAACAATATCTTCTTAATGCCAGTGCGCGGCGATAGCATGAGCCCTACTCTTCAGAATCAGAGCATAGTGATGGTAAATCGTGTAGATGGTTTCACGACTGACGGTGTATATGTATTCCGATACGATAGCCGTTTGATGGTGAAAAGGCTTCAATTCTTGCCAAATGGAATCAAGGTCGTGAGTGATAATACTGCTTATGAGCCGTGGGAACTAAGTCGAGAGGATATTAAAGGGGCTGATTTTGAGATTGTTGGTGAAGTGGTGTGGTCAGGGCAAAGGATGTAAGTAATGAAATCAATTAAAGAGTTAGCCTCAGAAAACGATAGCGCAAATGCAGAGCTCAACGAAAAAGTGAATCTATTGTCCAACGTTTGGATGACTTTGGTAGCACCGTTTATCGTGGGCGCCCTAATTTCCTACTGGTTTTCATTGAAAGGGGATAACAATGAAGGTATCTACTTCATACTCATTGTTTTTTCTCTTGCCTTCTTACTTGTGCACTTGACGCTTTCATGGGTTCAAATCAAAAACTCAAAAAAACATCACACTTACCCACAAGTAGTTGAACTTATAGAAAAATACAATGAAAACATCACTAATTACAACAACCTAAGGTCATCCTATAAATATATGAGTGACCTAAGTATTGCTCAAGTAACAACGTTGTACCTTGTTTCAGCAGAGCTTGATAAAGCAGTCGGAGATCTCAATAAAGAGCTGAGAAAAGAACTTGAAAGAGATCCTAAAGCCCCTCCACTCCCATTGGCAGATAGTATTTCAACGTTAATGGACAAACACTTAAACGATCTTTTATGGCCATTATTCGTAAAGAAAGGTGACCTCTTTTCATACAAAGAAGAATCTCTATATAACATTGCGCTATATGTATACAACGAATCCTCTGATAGACTTGAGGTCAAGATGCGTTTCAACGATGATCGCATCGAAGTTCAAAACCGTGATTGGCGTCCCGGTATTGGGCACGTTGGCATGACTTTTTTGCACAAAGAGATAAAAAGCTGTCCTAATATAAATCATAGTACTGAGTTGACGGTCAAAACCGAGAAAGACATCAAGTACTACCGTGCATTCATATCTGTACCTATACTTACATGTGAAGATACAGAGCAAACAGACAATGAGCCGCACGGAGTTTTGGTTTTAACAAGTGCGACAGAGCGACAATTTGATCTACACAGAGATCAGTTCTTCCTGCAGGCAATAAGTAAAATGTTGGCTGTTTATCTAGACAAACAGGAACACGCACAGAGAATGGCATCCCTCATCAGTGATGGTAAGGGCTCTGCTGAAGGTGGTGAATAATGAAAAAAATGGTCTACATCAAAGGTAATAGTGAAAACGGGTATACTGTTTCTATGGACTTCGAGAGAGATGTAACCTCCAAGCCGAACCAAAATGCATCTGCTCAGAACATTGATAGGCTCGTTGAACAGCAGCAGAAAGCAGCCCAGAAACGATTCAATATGGAATTCCCTGAAGCTGCGACTCTGTAGCAAATCACTGACAAAATAAGGCGCCCATGTGGCGCCTTATTTTATCCGAGCTCAGTACCCCTATAGTACCCCTCATAACACATTAGCCTTTATATAGAAAGCATACATATCCAATCGAGCATGGGAGCGACAGAGAGTCTAGATGATGGGTACATTTTACAATACTCCTTTAGTATCAGCATCTTAAGGCAAATACCACAAAGGGGCATTGCAACATTATCTGTCTTATTTGAGCTTATTTTAGCACCGAGGGACAGATAGGGGACGAAATAGGGGACATGCACTGTCCCCTAAAAATACCATTAAAGGCGGCGGATTATAGCTATCTAAGGACATAGCTTCAATGCTGCTGAGCAAAAGTAAATCACCTCTAAAGCAATCTATCCAACGCTAGAGGTAAACATGGCTACAATCAACATCGAAAAAGTCGCACGTAAATCAGGGGTCAAATATAAAGCCAGAGTAAGAGCTTCACGGCATAACAAGCGAGTATTCGAGAAATCTAAAACATTCGACAAAAAATCCCTCGCACAAGCATGGGCTGACGATGTCGTAAAAGGACTAGAGGACAATGGCATACCATCGATAGACATGCCTAAACAAAGTATCCTCATCGGAGACCTGATTACCTTGTATCTTAACGATCAGATAACTTCAAAAGATCTCGGTCGCTCAAAAGCAGCGGTATTACGCAGACTTCGTAGCTACGATATCGCTTTGGTACAAGCAGATCAGTTGACAGCAACACATCTGGTAAGACATTGCAGAGAAAGACTTAATGAACCTAGCGCACCTTTGCCCCAAACTGTATATCAAGATATCACTTACCTGCGAAGCGTCATTAATGTTGCTGGCCCTATCTTTGGATTCAAAGCAAATATTCATGCCCACAATGAGGCTATTCCAACTCTCGTTAAATATAGACTCATTGGTCGAAGCAATAAGCGTGACCGTAGACCTAGCAAAGAAGAACTAGCTCTTGCTGAAGAAGGGTTACTCAAAAGACAAAACCATCGTGCATCCCACATACCGCTAGTAGATATCTTCCACATATCGATACTTACATGTATGCGTTTAGGTGAAATCACACGTGTAACTTGGAAGGATCTTTCGTTAGGCGACAACACAATAACCATCAGAGATCGCAAAGACCCACGTCAAAAAGCAGGGAATCACAGTACTATCCCACTTTTCCCTGAAGCTATGAGAATTATTGAACGTCAGCCAAAACTAGAAGAACGCATATTCCCGTATAACCCGACGTCGATCGGAGCCGCATGGCAACGTATGTGTAAGTCTCAAGGAATTGAAGACCTTCACTATCACGACCTAAGGGCGGAGGGAGCATGTCAGCTTTTTGAAAGAGGCTTAAACATTGTCGAAATATCGAAAATCACCGGGCATAAAGATATCAATGTATTAAACAATATTTACTTGCGTGTCGGTGTAGCCAACTTACACAACAGATAGTAGAGGGTTTCACTAAACCAAGCCTAATTGTGACGAACCTATCACTTTTAGTGAAGATTTAGAAAAAATACAGATAATTTAATCTGCTGTAAGTGTGTGAATCACTTCAACTCTTCACGGACTTCACTCAGCTAAGTCCGTGAATCCCTTGAAAACAAACGAAACTTTACTTATTTAAAATCAACAACTTAAACTAACCCCTTCTAAGGATTTATTATCTAAGGGAGGGGAAATGCCTTCAATTTTTATCGAAAAAACTAATTCAAATTTTAAAGTCAGAGCTAGAAGCTTAAAAACTGATCCCGTCAGAGGCTCGAAAACACGTACCTTTCCCTCTTTAGCACTAGCCAGAGCATTCAAGAAGAAACTTCGAGGTCAGTTTGATAAAGGAAACTTCAATTTCTTCTGTGGAACAAAGAGCCACTTTACTATTGGTGAGGTCATTAAGTTAATTCTGACTCAACCTCATGAGATAAATGCCAATACGCTATCTGTCCTTCAGCGCATTTCTGCGAGCACGCCTATCAGCTCAGTGCCAGCAGAAAAAGTCGATAGTTCTCATTGGTACAATCTAGCCGTTTACATGCACGAGCACTGGAAGAATCAACCACAAACCATTGCCCACAACTTATCTACTTTAAAAACTCAACTTCAAGATGCCAAAACGATACTTCGTTGCAACGTAGATCTTAGCTCATATTCAGATGCTCTAAGCACACTCAAACGCAAAGGCTATATTGCTCAAAGCGTAGAGAGAACACGTCGACCCACTTATGTAGAACTAAATACTATTACCGCTCGGCTTAGAAAGGAATGCTCGAACAAGCGGAGGAAAATTCCATTACTTGATATCTTCGAGTTTGCAATTGAAACAGCGGCAAGGTTAGGAGAGATTTGTAGTGAACGAATATCATGGCAGAACTTCGATAAAGACGCAGGTACACTGACAATAACCAAGCGTAAATCACCTAAAAAAGGAAGAGAGGTTCGCTCATGCTTCGAACTTTCGCCAAAAGCGATTGAGATCATTGAGCGCCAACCACGAGGCAAAGATACGGATCCTATTTTTCCATACAATAAAAGTTCTGTTGGTTCCGCTTGGCGAACGATAATGAAAGAACTGAATATTATAGACTTGAGATTTCATGACCTTCGAGCTGAAGCACTGTGTCGATTGTACGATAGAGGCTGGGATCTATCTGCGATATCAAAAGTCTCGGGCCATCGTGACTTAAACATTCTTAACAATACTTATCTACGTTTATACCCTACCTACGTCAGCAAACGGCTTGTTTAAAAGTTCTTGCATAGATTTCTCGTACCTTGAGACTAAACAAGCTACGAGAAAGCTAAAGTGGTTCTACAGCTAATTTGGTGAGGATGACGTAACAAACTAGGTGAGAACTACGTGACAAACTAGATGAGAACTACGTGACAAACTAGATGAGAACTACGTGACAAACTGGGTGAGAACTACGTGACAACTGGGTGAGAACTACGTGACAAACTAGGTGAGAACTACGTGACAACTGGGTAAGAACTACGTGACAAACTAGGTGAGAACTACGTGACAAAATAAAATTAAAAACATAAATATCAATAATTTAACCCACACCCCCTTCACATAAGAACGCAAAGATATTGCAAGTAACTAGGTTAGATATACGTAACAAAGCCTCAATGAAACACCTACTACCTGCCCAACATATCCTTTCCATATCTGCACATGATTACTTGTAGTCTGCCCAGTGAGAAGCACGTGACAAATTAAAATAAAAACATTTTAAATCAGCGACTTAAAAGCAAGCCCTTCAAAAAAAGAAACTAGTCGTAACTGCCTAAGTGATAAGTACGCAACAAAACTTCAATAACGCACTTGTTGCTCCATAAAGTGCACCTTATCCAAAAAACCAACGATACTATAAGAACACCAACGTAAAGATCACGACAGAATTCAAAAAATAATACATTAAATATCAACAACTTAATCATATTATGATTAGTTGATAATTAATAAAAACTAGTATCTACGTAGGTGAGAACTACGTGACAAACTTCGACGAAGCACCTTCCCCAATCCAGCCGCTATTTTCCCAATATACTAAAGGTAGTTAGAAAACCTATAAGTGAGATACTCATAACAAAATTCGACTAAAAATATAATTATCAATAACTTAAATCAAGAAAGTTCTTTGGGCGAATAAGAAAATTGTAAATTCCTAGGTGAGAACTACGTGACAAATTTCAACAAAGCACCTCTTCTCATTCAGCCACTATTTTCCCAAAAACATCAATGATGATCAGGAAAACTCATGAGTGAGATGTACGTGACAAACCAAAGACAAAAAACAAAATTATCAATAACTTAAATCAAAAAAGTTCTTTAAACAGCTAAACCGATATCGTAAATACCTAGGTGAGAAGTACGTGAGGAATTCAGATAGAAACAGCTGATTGAATAACATATGACAATGCTTTTTCCAGCAACTTTAGCTCAATATCATGAGCTAAAGTACAATCCTCTAAGGAACATTTAACCTTAGAATCTCGGCCTCATCTTAGCCATGCGTTTACTTCGCTCTTGAGATGATGAATCTGGAGTTCGAGATTCCATCTGTCCATGTATGTTGTTAAACACACCAATTACATCCTTATCAACACACAAGCTATTGATCTCTTCCGCATCAGACCTAATAGTCTCTAGAATCACCTTTTTTGCCTCTGGAGTAGCTTCGTAGTGTCGGTAGTTGCATTCATTAGCATTTTCTATGGCTTTGGCTTGGTCGTTTGCAACAATACTCTCTATTAGCTTTTTATAGGGAGCAAGGAACAGAGTTAGAATCTCTCTTATATTACTGATACATTGCTCCAAGGCTCTCAACTCTACTTGTTTAGCTTCTATACTGAGACGAACACTATTCAAGTGTCCTTCCTCATCTGCAACACGTCTTTCAACCTCAAATAGCATTTCTTGACTTGATTGACTCTCTTTGATGCGAGTTTTACGTTCTTTCACTAAACGTTGGTTATGTAGCGTAAGAAGTTGGTTTAGATTGTATAACCTATCTGCTTTTGGCCTCTTCGCATTTTCATATTGTCTGTGAAATGACATCACCTTCCGCACTCTGGATTTAGTCCATCTCACATCAAGTTCTTGAAAATTAGCTCGAACATGAGCCATGAACATATCTTGAATTATTATTCCTTGGATTTTTGAAGCAGCAAGACCACCTACCAATGAACTATCAATACTCGAGATAGTCTGTTTCTCGTGCCGACGAGTTTCAGGGTTCCACAGAGACACCTCTGTCGGTTTTGCCCTAAGGTATCTATTGGCTGTTTCTCGTATAGAAGCGCAAAGATCTCGCTTTCCAGTCTTACTGTTTTTTGTACTAAGAAAGATGTGAGGATGGGCGCCAGTTTTAATATCCACGCTCCGTTCATCATCATGGACAACCAAAAGGCGTATCGGGTAGTCTGGTAGGTACTTAGCATAAAAGCTTCTTATACATTCGGCCATACGTTTGGGTTCGACAACTGCGCCATGCCGATGAGGAAACTTAAAGAACGCTTCATGCATTTTAGCTGCACGACCGTCTTCGCACCCTTCTACTTTTTTGGACAAGTCCATGAAAATATCCAGCATATTTATCAGTTGATTACGGCGTTTAACTCCGCTAATTGATTCGATTATCTCTTTGTAATTCTCTGGTTTACGGTCTCGAATCAACATCAACTGTTCTGCAAGATACTCATCTCCAGAACTACTAGCAGACAGGATTTTCTTATTGAGCTTGTACTCGTACTTTTTGTAGTTACTTTTAACCTCAGTGGGAATTTTCTTAGGTGCAAACTCCTCAGAAATTAACTGGGAGATAAAACTCGAACGAGCTTCTTCTGACTGCTCACTTAGCCTAATTCCTTGGGGGTTGTTTTCGGTGAATACCCAGTTATTTTCAGCTAGTAAATCAACCCACTCATTGCACTTGAATTTATTCGATTTGATACGTAATGAGTGCTTCAAACTCTTCGTTAAAGCGGCACTTTTTCGGTAATTAACATGACGATAAATCATGGTAGTTTTGATCATAGAATCATTTGATTTTTGGGAACTTAGGGTCGAGGGCGAAGCCTCGCCAGCAGCACTTTGCTCATCTTTTGTGTAGCAAAAGTGTGAAAGTGCGTAGCTGGTTACTTAAAGCGTAAAAACTTCTTTAATAAAGTACAAGTATTGCTCTCGAACCAGTCAGTAACACATTAGAAATGATAGCTATAGGATATGTGCTCTCAGGGTATCCTCAATCAGATTTCTAGCGTTTTATATGCATCAAAATCATCAACGATTTCATAACCATGATAACCACGCTGATTAGTTAGAAACTTAATCCCCTCTTTTTCAAACACTCTACAGTCGTGATTATGACCATAAAACCATGCCGTAATTCTATGACTAAACAGCTGAGAACAATCAGACGCAAAGGCTGGGTTCAGCACACTATCTTTAAACTTCTCATGTATCGCATCTTGTGTAGGCAAATGGTGGGTTACAACGACATTCTTCAAGCTAGGGGATAACCTAATCGCTTCATTGAGCCACTCCACTGATTTTTTGTGTAGCGCTGCTGACATTGAAGGCGTAAAGGTTTGAGCATTGTCGAAATTTATACGCCTGTAATCGCTCATGGACTTTTGTGCATAGTAAAACGCTAGATCTGGGTTTCCATAAAGCTCAAAGTCAGTCCAAAGTGTGCAGCCATGAAAAGCCACGTCATCAATCACTATAGATTCATTGTTTAGCACATGTACATTGGAATACTTGTTGGCATAGTCTTTCAAGTCTAAGGGCAAACAGGTAATTGTCCCACCAGAGTAAAACTCATGGTTTCCCAGCACAAAGATGACCTCTTGAGGGAACCGAGATGCCCAATCTACAGCCCTTCGAGCGTTAGCATGAATATCCCCAGCTAAAACAACGATATCAGCATCCGTCAAAGGTATATCCAAGGAAGCGACTTCCAAATGAATGTCTGACAGGTATTGGATTTTCATTAGAGAGTCTCACAGTCAGGGGATAACTAAAGCTAGTAGTTAGAGCCTAGAAAGTCAACATTGAAAGTTGTGGTAATATAATGATTTTAAAGGATATTTTGACAAATCAGCCGTTCTAACCTTATGCTATTACTATGAGTTTATTGGAACATATAGTATGGATAACAGTAGCGCTTTTATACATCAAAAGGGGCTGGAGGCATCACTCAAGATTTTGACGAGGTGGAAAGCTAGCAAAGTTCAAATCTCTGCTATTTTAGGGCTCCCCTATCCCATTTATCAAACCCAACTATCTGGTCAACTATCCGCTGAACAAGCAATTAGGATAAGTCACATAATAAACATCCATGCAGCACTAAGAACACTGTTTGCCAATGATAAGAATGTGTATGGGTTTATGACGATGGAAAATAAGAGCGTTTTTTTTGGCGGGGAGTGTCCACTGAGTCTTATTGAATCCGGGAGTCTAGAAGCTCTTGAGAAGGTCGCTAGCCACCTTAACTCGTTAAGTCTAGGGAATTAGTCTGGTTTAAGGAAAGTTACATGAGAATGGTCTTAGAGATGCGCTATCGAAGAGAAGGCAAGTTTTTCTATTCCAAAGAAGAGATCTGTGCCGTGCATATGTCCGATGATTTGGACTGGATTTTACAGACAAGCCCCTATCTCACCAGTATAGATAATGAACTATTTGTCTATAACAACATAAACATGACTTCTACTCAATTTGAACGTTTGGTATTGGCGCTGAGAAAAGAACACCGTTGCTATATTTCATTCGAGGATGCTCTATCCCGCTGGGGAGTGATATCTCAGATTCCGATGATGATGATTCTCGCCACAACGGGGCCTTCGAGCATCTACTCAACACCATTCGGTAGGTTTGAATTTGTGCATGTTGAACACCCGATAGAGAAGCTTGACGAACAAACTGTAGATACAGGCCGCCCAATATGTATCGCCGAAAAAGACTTGGCTTATCAAGATCTCAAACTGCTAAGCCGCAACATGCATTTGATAGATTACGTGGCATTGTTTACTGATGATTATTAATCACAACAGCAGCAATTTTCAGGTGCAAAATTCGCTATCTAAGTTCAGACATGAGAAGTAACCTGCCAGAGCTTGGATCAGCTTTCACAACGAAATTAAGCTAAGAACCATTAGGCTAACGTTTTTTAGACTCATGGGATTTAGCAAGATCATTGTTCTTGTGTGATTAAGTGAACGTCGAAGGCTTTGAGTATGAAGGAATTCTGCTACAGACAGTTAGAGCTGAGCGAGCTTGCGAGCATCTCAGAAAAGATTAAATCAACATACGGCCAGTTGACTGTCGTGATTGGTAAGCGCCGTGTAGGCAAGACCCGGCTACTTAAAGACGCCTTTTACTACCACGACACTACTAAAACACTTTATTTTTTAGTCAGTCGAAAGAGTGAAGCGATGTTGGTTCATGAGTTCGCTGATATCATTGCAACTGAACTCAATGTAAAACTCTTCAAACCTGAGTCACTAAAGGACATCATTGAGTACCTGATCCACTATTCAATGCGAATCCCACTGACAATCATCATTGATGAGTTTCAAGATATCGAGAGAGTAAGCCCTTCATTATTCTCAGATATCCAAAACCTGTGGGACTCCCACAAGACACAATCCATGATGCACCTCGTCTGCTGCGGTAGCATGCACAACATGATGACAAAAATCTTCAAGGGCAACGATGCACCTCTAATGAATCGTGACGATCGATTCTTCCGCATTACCCCACTAAAACCATCACACATTAAACGTATTATGAAGGACTTGGGCGTATTCGACTCTGAGAAAATGCTCGAGTGGTGGTGCCTAACTGGTGGGATTCCGAAATACCTTAAATGGCTATCCTTATCGACTGGCCATGACAACGTCTTTGACTATGTAATCTCCAGCAACTCGCCATTCTTGAAAGAAGGTACTCATCGATTAGTTGAGGACTTTGGTTCAGAGCACCAAAACTACTTCGATATACTCAATGCTATCTCTCTTGGTAAAACGAAACGTTCTGATATTCAAAACCACGTTAGGACGGGTGTGGACGTGCATTTGGAGCACATGGAGAGCAACTTTAATGTTATCACTAAGGTAAAGCCTATCTCTTCAGATGAGACTACCAGAGATTCCCGCTTCGAGATTGAAGACCCATTCCTCAATTTCTGGTTCAAGTTCATCCATTCGAATTCAAGCGCAGTTGAAATGGACAATTTTGACCATATCAAGGCACACATAGAACGAGACTTCGACACATTCTCCGCTTGGCAACTAAAAAGCCTGTTTAAGGCTATCCTTGCTGAATCTAAGAGATTCAACAAAATTGGCGGCTACTGGAATGCAAAAGGGCAGGATGTAATTGATATCGTAGCTGTTAACGAGCTTGAGAAAGCAGTTCTCATTGCTGAGTGTCAGCGTCAACAAAGCAAATATGATGAAACAATGCTGATCACAAACTCTCAAAGCTTAATTTCCAAGATGAAACTACAGAATTACAAGATCACCTATCGAGGATTTTCCCTCGTTAATCTAGAGGAACTAATGGAAGAATTTACTCCCAATCTGCAGTAGCCACTACATACACCACTCAATCTCATTCGCTCTAATCAACTTCACTAGATCTCAAAACGCATGCGTTTTCCCGAAAAAAGAACCGATAGTGAGTAGGTTGAGAGACCCTTTCTATAGGAGGGTAGTTATGGCAATGCGGAGGTTTGGGGAAATAACCAATGTTAGTTCAAAAACAATCAAAAACCTCAGCGACCCACAATAGTCGCCGAGGCAGATGATGAACCTAGACAAGACAAAGATACCTTTTAGGAGCATCTCTAACAAGAAGCGGCTTCTAAAACAATTCTTCTCCCCTCAAAAGCCGACTTGACTCCAATAGATAAATCCTGAGTGCCTTACCATTAAACAGAGCCTAAAAGGCTCTGCCCCAAAAACCGCTTCTGCTACTGGCTGACCTATAGAGATAAGTTTGTTTTTCTAGGTATAGAAAGGTTAGGAGCACGAATGCCCAATTTGAATTGGGCTTTTTAAAGGATCAGCTTTATTTTTCTAAAGTCTTTAATAATTATATTTTAAACCCACTCCAAAAATACCAATAAAACAAATAAAAATCAACAACTTAACACCAAACAACTCATAATCTAGGTGCTAATTTTACGACTAGGTCACTTTTTGGGTGATATTTTTACGACACTTTAAAGGTGACAATATTACGACAAAGTACTACTATTTAGGAAAATTAAAAGAAACTCAATATGTCTCAACTAACAACGAACCAAAATCTAGCAAGCCTAAAAAAACAAAACTGGTACTCTGTACAAAACTCTCTTGTAGAAGCTAACTTCACACACCTATCCCCACAGAACACCAATGCCTTGTCCTACAAGTTCTTCCTATGTGCAATTTGTGGTTGGCAACAACTGCCTCACGTTAAGAATTTTGTGAATGAACTATGGGCATCTCATACTCCAACCAGCAACAACTTTATCCCTGACCTCGTTCTTGAGAGCTTTACTGACAAAAACCAGCGTACTGTTACTTTGTGGTTTGAGGAACTCAGTGAGTTTTGCACGGTAAGAAGAAACAATGATAAGAAACGTAAGAGCTATAACAGAAAACGCTTTTCTGAAGCTTGGGAACATGCCGCCAAGTTCCACATTTCTACTGCCACGCTGTCCACTATAGAAGAATGGGCGGCTCTTAAAACTAAAGTCCATGCAAAAGAGGGAATTAGTCTAGATTCCGATTTAAGGCACCTTTCCCCTATCTTAGATTTTGAACAGTACTCGAATAATCCTTTCAGTGCAGAGGAATTCGTAGGCCATCCTATTGAATCAATATCATTTGATGAAAAAAAACCATTAGTGTCGATAACGTTCAACATTAAGTTTCTTCACCTAATGTTCGCCACCGCCAACTACACAACACTGAGTCTGGAACATCTGAGTAAGTTCAAATCACTGGCTACGATTCGCATCCACGACATTATGACTTCTAGATTCAACAAGCAGAATCAACTTAGAGACGATACAGATCTCAACTTCAGCTTATCTCGTTGGCGAGCGATACTTGGAATCAACGAAAGCATCGAGCTAGTCGTAGATAAATCTGATGCTGAGGATAAATCTAAAAATAAAGCAAAGACACTACTTAGCCTTACATGGGAAGACATTGCACTGCTGACTCAACATGAGTATCTGTATAAGGCCTCAGAATCTTTGAACTACAAATCAATGGATAAAACTACCTCGATGGCTTTTGACAATTCTCTCGACCTGCTAGAAGAGTTGTATCGTGAATACACATCTGAAACCAGTGATTATAGTGACTCGCAAGGAATTCTAGTGTGTAAACACGAGGCTAAATACGCAGACTATAAAGCTCTGGTTAGGGATATGTTTAAAAAAGCCGCTGATGAGATTAACGATAATAAAAAGGGCGGTAGCAAACTTAAGTTTACTTTGGGTAAAGCTTATGGCGTTAAGAAAAAAAGTTCACGTGCAACTACTTCTGCAAAGATCAAAGGTACGAAGAAACCAAAGATACAGGTAATTTGAAGCAACAGAGTTCAAAGTCGATAGTATATCACCCTCCGCCCTTTGGTAACTTTTGCCTCAGGCTACATTAGCCTTCTATGAGTTTTGGTAAAATTGGGGTTCGGCCACGCATCTAATATAGAGTATCAACTAGTATTATTCATACTGGATATTGTGAGCTACCCCGCTTCAACTGAGATCACAACACTCAGCAAAATGCGTATTATCTCGCCAAAACAGCTATTTATGATTAAGATATATGCCATAAATTGCAAAGAAGGTGCAAATACGTGGAGACCGTTGATTTAGTGACAATGCTGCCGGGTGCAGTAAAAGTTGACGACCAAAATGTAAACCCAACATGGAAGGCTCATGTGCTTCATAGCAACAACTCTTTCTCTGTTGCTTATGTAAAACTGGTCGATAGTCGAAAAATATTTATTGAGTGTTTCTGTGCTTTGTTGGGAAGAAACATGGGACTTCCGATTCCAAAGCCTTACTTGGTTAATGTACCACATGAGTCATTGAGTGATATCGTGCCGAATGGTGAGTCTCGTATTGCTTTTGGTTCTGAAGATGCGGCATATCCTAGCTTTAGGCGCAAGTTTAATCAGAGTGAACCTGAGGCCATGAAGTTATTGAAAGCTTATTCAAAGATATTGGATGTATCAGTCTTCGATGAATGGATTGGAAATGGTGACAGAAATATAGGTAACATCCTCTATGATGGTAAATCGCTCTTCAATTTTATCGATCACGAACTCGCATTACCAAAAGGGCTGAGTAAAGATAACCGTGCAGCTAAAAATCAACTACTGTCGTCTTGCTTTGCAACCATATCAGAGTTTGAAAAACACAAAGCCAGCAAGAATATACAGAACGACATACACCCTAAGATGAGTGCTATGGATCTGAAATCTGCCGTAGACCACTGTCTAGCATCGTTCTATTTTAACGAAGTTGATGCCACGATGCTCAAAGACGTAGTCAGCAATCGGCTTTCAACGTTGGTACAACACTCGGACTTACGCATGGGTATCAAACAACAAGGTTTAGCAATATGAGTAACCTGTCGTTTCCATCAATGCCAACCTACCAAGGTTCATGGCAAGCTATTTATTTTGAGCCAATTGTTGGTTCAGGTGAAAGAATTACAGTGGGTCTCCTTGCTCTTTCGGATAAGGGAGAATTTAAAGTAGTTAGAGCTATGCGCTCAGAGGTATTTGAATGCCTTTATGGTATCAATGCGCCGAAAATATCGAGCATGGTTGACTTGGTAATCACTTCTGTAAACAATGCGTTAGCAGCCAATGGTACTATAGAGAGCTGGAACTCGCCTATAGATGGAGTGATCCTAGGTGAAGCCAAAAGAGCTTTTGCTCACGATATCAATGGAATTTTGAAGCAGGGCCTTCAGTTCTCAGCAAGCTTGGGGTCTTTGGCACTAGAAGCAGAAAGAGATGACTCTGATGAAGTTCAACCAAAACGCTACACATCAAACTTCTCAAAGAAAATTCAAAGACAACTTGAAATCATTAATCCAAGTTTGGTGCGTAGTTTTAATCAAAAAGTTAAAATCTCTGGTAGTGATGCCCTCACTACATATGGCTTTATGAATGACCGATATGTATCTAACTTTGGGGTGTTGGTTCCTTCAAGATTAACTGCTTCTATGAACACAATCAAAGCCAAAATATTTGATATTGAGGCCTTAAAGAAATCTGATTACTTGGTTAAACCACTAAGATTTGAAGTCATTATTGGCACCCCATCTTTTGATGATCCTTCTCTAACGGATCAAGCCATCTTGAACTTGAAGAACTCATTGGAAATGGTTGAAGAAATTGCAGATAAAGATGAAATACATATCTTTAGAGCTATAGACTCGACCACAGCAGCTCAACATGTTTCGAAACATGCAGCTTAGCTGAACTCCGAGGAGGAATACTGAGATTCCTCCTCTTTAATAATATTTTGTCAAATGAAGCCCAGTAACATTCTGGTAAATATTTAAAAGTCAGAACGCCTTTCAAAATATCACTAATATCACACTCTTAGATTTCCTGTTTCCGTAATCTTATAGGAAACCGACTACCGTATTTGTCGTCAGTAATTGTGCAATCTAGCTTGTGTAACAACCTCCTTTGGCTAGGCCAATCTGTCCCAATCGCACTTTATGACTGGCAAACATTTACTAGGGCTGCATACGACACCAATCGTAATGCGATTTGCTTCTTTGACCTTCGATGAACGAAACTAAGTCATCAAAACTAACATACCAAGGGAGCTTTTGAGAGTCGCCTAATCTAATGGCAGGGAAAGGAAGTTCATGGTTACGAGCTTTGCGCTTAGCTGTACTAGGAGCTAACCCAAGATACTCTTCGGCAATGTCGATTAGTGGGATGAGAGGTTTAAAATTATGTTTTGCTGCCAAAAGGGATTTAGTTGATGGGGAACCTAAAGCATCTTTCATTCTAGCCTTCTAAATATCAAGAGTTTGCTTACAGCATTTTGCTATGTTTACTCGATATTTAGCTGCTAATGTTCACGCCCAGCAAGCTCTTTTTGACCTTTGTTTCTAGGGAAAGTAGTATGGGGGCGAGAGTGATTTACTGCTCGTGTTTGTGGTAACCGTCCCTCATCCATCCCTCACGATTTCAGCAATAGACGTAACGCCTTGTTTTAGCTGAATCAACCTCTCTAATCACTTCCAATCGAGCATGGGCGCAACGGATAAGCGGTTCGCAGTGTATTTACTAGTTTCTTCAGGCTTCATATGGTGTTACTCGAAATCTTGATGCTGTATATATACATGAACTTGCTAGAATTGCCCCCAAATGCCCCCTCCATAATCATGTGGAAGAAGTAGGACAAATGACATCATTCAGCAGTGCAACGCATACTACAAAGCGCCAAAACGCTTCATTGTAGACGTCGTCTTCAAAAATAGGTCGGAGATTATACACAGAGATTCGAAAACATTCAGAAAAAAAGCGCTGCACTCTATTGTTAACTGGCGTATTGGACTCTAAAAGACATTCAATTGTTCAGCGACAACGAAAACACTGAAGACAGAGATCTGCTCGCTGATTAACTCAATTTGTCGGTAGTCCAAATCTTCAATGTCGGTTTTATCAGGTTCATCAAGCCTAAGCGCTGAACCAAACATCTTTTCCAACTCTTGAACGTCTTGTTCCGAGTATGTCTGCTTTATCTTACTTGTCTCCCCTAATGTACATTGGTACATCTTGAGCTCAGACAAGTACAAAACGACCCGTCTTTTATCATCTTTAGTCAAAGATTCAAACCAAGATGTTATTGGAAACGTGTCAGCATTGTTGCTTCGGATGTCAAAGCACTCCGCGTGTCTATTATTCCACTCGACCAATAAATCAAAGCGGTCTGAAGTTGTTTCAGCGGCGCACGCCGAGAGTGGTAGAAGAAGCAGAATCCTACTAAAGGGCAGCTTCACTTATACACCTCCAAAACTTTTGTTCCGACCCACTTGTTGTCCATGTTAGAGGTTCTGCTATTTGCAAAACCCTGTCTCTTGTAATTTTGGAAACACTCGACATTGCCTCGCCAAAAATCTCCCAATCGTATTCGCGAATTGTAATCATGGTTTCTGCTGGCTTCCCTGTCACACTTGGACTAAAAAATATCTGATAAAGCGGTGTTGAAGCAATTGCAAAACCCAACATTCCACCTCTATTAATAATATCGTGAACTTGTGATACTGCCGTTCTGCTTGCTGGACTAAGTTGCAGGTCGCTAACTTCACAATATCCTACTCTCAACATACCGCCTCCTTTCTACAATGCCATATTATTATGCTGGTCATCGCACCGAAAAAAGACTGATTTAAGTTGACGTCGGTCGTAAAAATTTCACTCAAACCGCACTCTAGAATTGTGAACTGTGGCTGCTCTTATGTCGTCTACTCGGCTTTGCAACTTACAACTAAACACGCTGTCAGCAATTCCATAACCGAGACTAACGATCTATTGATGGAATTAGTATAAAATGAACAGAATTCGCAAACATAGGTGGACATGTGGATCAGAAGCTAATCAAACAACTAGAAGAAACGTGCTCGGCGCGAGGGGTTCGTTTAACGCCTCAGCGCAAGCGTGTGTATGAGCTGATTTGTGAAAGTAATAAAGCCTCAAGCGCTTATGAACTCCTTGACCAACTCAAAGAGACGGAACCACAGGCTAAGCCACCGACGGTATACCGAGCACTGGACTTTCTTTTAGAGCAAGGATTTATCCATCGCGTTGAATCGACTAACAGTTTTGTCTCTTGCTGTTCATTTGGTGAGCATAAACACTACTCGCATCTGCTGATTTGTGACAAGTGCGGTAATGTCGTTGAACTACAAGATGATATTCTGATAGCCTTGCTTAATAGCAACGTTGAAAAACATGGCTTCCAGTTTTCAAATCACGTCATAGAAACTCATGGCACATGTCAGACGTGCTCATCATTGGAAGAATCGAACAAATAGAAGAAGTTATGCGCGCTGAATTTGTAAATCCGTTTTTGGCCTCATTGATGAATGTGCTAAAAACGATGGCTTCAATGGAGATCAAGCCACTTAAGCCAAGAATTAAAAAAGACGAAATCGCTCGAGGCGATGTGTCTGGTCTTATCGGTATGGTAGGCACACAAACCCGTGGTTCTATGTCGATCACGTTTGAAGAAGGGCTTGCCCTTGAAATCATGCAAAACATGCTAGGTGAAAAACCACATGGGTTGAATGAGGAAGTGACCGATATGGTCGGCGAAATCACCAACATGGTGACGGGCGGTGCGAAACGTATTCTGGCAGAAAACGGCTTTGATTTTGATATGGCGACACCGGTTGTGGTATCAGGTAAAGGTCACACCATCCGCCACAAATGTGACGGTGCGATCATCATCATGCCATTTACCTCAGAGTGGGGTAATGCGTTTATTGAAATTTGTTTTGAATAAACACATTTCAGGACGGGACAGCTAAATGCAAAAAGGGCGTCATGGTTATGACGCCCTTTTACTATCTTAGGTAATGCAGGGTTATTCCCCCGCCACCTTCATTGACTCAAGCAAAATCGAACCGGTTTGGATTTGTGAACGTGTTTCTACGTCATTACCTACCGCAACGATGTGTTGGAACATTTGTGCCAAGTTGCCCGCAACGGTAATTTCAGAGACTGGGAATTGGATCTCGCCATTTTCAACCCAGAAACCTGCTGCGCCGCGCGAGTAATCGCCAGTCACGATATTCACACCCTGCCCCATCACTTCAGTCACCAGTAGACCAGTTCCAAGCTGTTTGAGCATGGCATCATAGTCTTGGCCTGTCGATTTCACGTACCAGTTGTGGATGCCACCAGCATGACCTGTTGGGGTCATGTTCATTTTGCGCGCCGCGTAACTGGTTAGTAGGTAGGTCGCCAGTTTACCATCGGTGATGATGTCCATATCGTGGGTAGCAACACCTTCATTATCAAACGGGCTCGATGCCAGACCGCGTAATACGTGTGGTTTTTCTTGTACCGAGAACCAGTCTGGCAAGATTTGCTCACCAAGTTTGTCCAATAGGAACGAAGACTTGCGATACAGGTTGCCACCGCTGATACCCATCACGAGGTGGCCAATCAATCCGGTCGCGACATCATTGGCAAACAGCACTGGGTATTGGCCCGTTTTGATCTTTCTTGCGTCAAGGCGTTCAATGGTTTTCTTCGCCGCCTTCTCACCTACTGACTCTGGTGTCCAAAGATCGTCGCGATGGCGCGCAAGGGTATAACTATAGTCTCGCTCCATATCACCGTTTTGGCCTTGGCCAATCACGCTGCAGCTAATGCTGTGACGGCTTGATGCGTAACCGGCAAGCAGACCATGAGAGTTACCATACACCTTCACGCCATAGTGACTATCGTAGCTCGCGCCGTCACTTTGTTTGATTTTGTCGCTGTACTCCAGCGCAGCCTTTTCAGCAGCAATGGCTTTTTGCGCCGCCATGTCTGGGTTTGGCTCATCTGGGTGGAAGAGGTCAAGATCTGGAATGTCAGTGACCATAAGCTCTTTTGGTGCAGGGCCTGCGTATGGATCTTCTGACGTGTATTGAGCAATATCCAGCGCAGCCGCTACCGTTTGAGCAATCGCTTTTTCGCTCAGGTCAGACGTTGAAGCGCTGCCTTTTTTCTGACCACGGTAAACCGTGATACCTAAAGCGCCATCACTATTAAACTCAACGTTTTCCACCTCGCACATACGCGTCGAAACACTAAGACCCGTGCTCTTGGTGATCGCCACCTCGGCCGCATCTGCGCTTACCGAAGCCATGTCCAATGCTTTCGCAACTGCCGCTTCTAGCTCAGCTTTTTGCTGAGCAACTTGCTCTCTTACGTCCATATTTATCTAATTCTTTGCTAATAACTGAGTCTAGAATAACAAGGTTTTCGCATTCTCCCCAGATTTCTTGCTAAAATAGCGGATATTCGTAATGAGATAGTGATATAGGCAGACATCATGGCCCGCAAAAATCAGAAAGCGCCTTGGGAAGAGGAAGAAGAGATCATTTGGGTAAGCAGAACCGAAATGAAAAACGACATGGAAGAGTTGCAAAAGCTCGGTGAAGAGCTCGTTGAGCTAAAACCTGCTGTGTTGGATAAATTCCCACTAAGCGAAGATCTGAGAGAAGCGATCGCAGACGCGCAGCGCTTTAAGAACGAAGCTAGGCGTCGTCAGCTGCAATACATTGGTAAGCTAATGCGCACCGAAGATCCAGAGCCAATTCAAGCCGCTCTTGATCGCGTACGTAACAAGCACTCACAATCTACCGCAGCTCTGCACAAACTTGAGCAATTGCGCGACCGTATCATTGCAGAAGGTGATGAGGCGATTGCAGCAGCAATGGCACTTTACCCAGAGCTAGATCGTCAGCGCCTGCGCCAGCTTGCTCGTCAAGCAAACAAAGAGAAAAAAGCTGGGAAGCCTGCGAAAGCATTCCGTGAAATCTTCCAAATGCTTAAGCACGAAGAAGAGCAAGAGTTTTAAGACTGTTCTCGACTGAGTATCACGAAAGGCAACTGAGTAGTCAGTTGCCTTTTTGTTTATGGGTGCTAGTGCGCAGCGTGCACAAACTCAGCCAATGCCGTATTGGAATGTGCATCCGTCAGCTCACTAACCTCCCCTTGCGCTTCAATGCAACCGTTCGCCAAATAGGCAAAGCGATTCGCTATGGCGCGAGCATCACTTAGATGGTGAGTCACCATAATCACGGTCACTTGTTTCTCGCTCGCCAGCTGTTTCACTACACTGAGCATTTCTTTACGAAGGATAGGATCAAGCGCTGAGAAGGGCTCATCGAGTAGCCATATTGGATGTGGCTGTACAAAGCAGCGCGCAAGCGCCACCCGCTGTTTTTGGCCACCTGATAGCTCAGAAGGAAGTCGCGTTAACATCTCTCCTAGTCCTACTTTTTCTGCCACTTTACGCACTGTCTTTTTGTCTGTTTCGGTGAGTTTGAGGGATGGACTTAATCCCAAACCAATGTTGTCAAATACCGATAAGTGATCAAAAAGATTGTGCTCTTGAAATAACATCGACAGCGGCCTTTGATGAGGTTCAAGCCTATCGATGTTCTTACCTTCTACTCGAATAGCCCCAGATTCGGGCTGACAAAAACCAGATACCAAGGCTAGTAATGTTGATTTGCCTGCACCGCTTGGTCCAATCAAGGAGACGATGTCGCCTTGGTTTACCTCAAGATCAAAATAGAACCAATCACTATGGTAGCGATAGGCGACGTTATTTAGGTGCAACATGGCGGGAGCCTTCCTGTGATTGAGTTTTGGTTGAACTAACCTTTTTAGACGTTCTATTCAGTGTATCGGTCAGTGAAAAAATACCGATACTCAACGCAAACAGCACCAAGGATACTACGGCTGCCGATTCGAGCTGGTAGCTGCCCATAAGCTGATAAAGGTACAACGGCAGGGTATTAAAATCTTGGCTGCCAAATAGGGCAATCACGGTAAGGTCACCCATAGACAAAATGAAGCTTATCGAAAATGCATGCAGTATCGGCGCTCGAATCGCGCGCCATTCCATCAGCCAAAATCGGCGCAGCCCGTGCATACCGAGACTTTGCCATAATGGATAGTATTGATCAGCAAGGCGCTGCATTGGCTGATTCAAGGTCTTAATCACATAAGGCAGCGCCATTAGAGCATTGACTAACACCACAATGCCAAACGCTAGGCTGAACACATTTGCCATGCCTCGCAGCATCAAGAAGGTAGCAGTACTAAGGACTAACGCTGGTGTCACCAGAATAACGGTTCCTACAAGCTCAAGGCTGTCCGCTCGGCGAGCTTGAGACTTTAGCCTGAAAACTCGCGTTGTTGATAGCAAGACAATCCCCACCAGCAGAGCAATACTCCCTGCCAGTACAGCCACTTGCAGCGAAGTGCCCACAGCACTCCAAAAACGTGAATCCGTAAACACATCAAGCAATTTCGAGTTCAAACCACTGAGCAAAATAGCCAGTATCGGAGGTATGACGAGCATTAGGGTTGCCATGATCCAAAAGCTATCCCAACTCTTTTTAAGCATCGTATCTTTGGGCTGTAAGCTAGGTGTCGTGTGAAAATTACTTTTACCATAAACAGGTTTACTGAATCGTCCAACAAACATCACCAAAGCAGCGCAGATTGCCATTTGCCAAAGAGCAAGCACTGCGCCCGTAGGCAAGTCAAAGTCGAACTTAATCGCTTGATAGATAGCCAGTTCGATAGTGGTCGCTTGTGGCCCACCTCCAAGCGCCATGACAGTCGCAAAGCTGGTAAAGCAAAGCATGAACACCAAGCCTATAACATGAGGAAGATGCGACTTGAGCCTTGGCCATTCCACCAATCGAAAGCATTGCCAACTGTTCATGCCAAGATGAAGTGCTAACTTTCGCTGCTCCTCAGGCACCCCCTCTATCGTTACCAACAAAAGCCGAGTAGCAAATGGCAGATTGAAGAACACGTGAGCGAGCAAAATACCATTGAGCCCATAGATGGAAAAAAGCGCCGAGCCACCAGCGAACCATTTGGCAATCACCCCTTGGTTGCCATAAATAGCCACAATACCAAACACACCAACGAGCACAGGCATCACCAAGGTTGTGGCAAACAGTTTGAGTAGCCAGTCTCGTCCCCAGAAGTGGCGACGCGAAATTGCATGAGCTACGGGAACAGCAAGTCCAACACTTAACAGCGTCGATAGACTCGCTTGCCAGAAACTGAATTTGGCCACGTGCTGATAATAAGGATCGCTAAACAGCAGACCAATATCATCAATGGAAGAGTAGGAAAGCAGTGTCCACAAGGACGCGACGACATACAGGCCAATGAGCAGCGCAACCACTAAGCCGGCTTTGGGAATTCGAATCACAGTGACCTCAAGGGAAGAACAAAACTTTCGACGATACGTTATTCTCTAGCAAGAATAATGTATCGTCGAATAAACAGCGTTACTTAATCAACGCAGATTGCCATTCACGGATCCACGCTTTGCGATTATTCGCCACTTCATCCGGGGAGAAAGACAGCGCCTTGGCCGGAATAGTTAAGCTCTCAAACCCATCAGGTAACTTGCTGTCCACCACTGGGTACATCCAGTTACCCGTTGGGATGTTGGATTGAAAGCCATCCGAGACAATAAACTGCATAAATTCATCGGCTAGTTTCTGATTGCTGCTACCGGCGACCTTGGCTGCGACTTCCACTTGAGTGTAGTGGCCTTCTGCAAAATCAGCCGCCGCGAAGCGTTCGTCTTGCTCAGCAATAATGTGGTAAGCCGGAGATGTCGTGTAAGACAGCACAAGATCCGCCTCCCCTTCTAGGAACATCGAGTACGCTTCAGACCAGCCCTTGGTCACCGTCACGGTTTTCTTCGATAATTGCTGCCATGCAGCACTTGAGTCATCCCCATACACAGACTTCATCCACAGCAATAAGCCTTGGCCTGGTGTCGACGTGCGTGGGTCTTGGTAAATCACTTTAAGGTCATCGCGCTGCTCAACGAGCTCTTTAAGGCTTTTTGGCGGGTTCTTTACCTTCTCTTTGTTGTACACAAAGGCAAAGTAGCCGTAATCAAATGGGACGAACACGTCATCACTCCAACCATTCGGCAGTACAACTGACGACAAATCAGCGCCATGGTTAGCCAGTAGGCCCGACTTTTTCGCTTCACTCATTAGGTTGTTATCAAGACCAAGCACGATATCGGCTTGAGTGCTACTGCCTTCCAAGCGAAGACGGTTGAGGATAGACACGCCATCATCCAGAGCTACGTAGTTAAGGTCGCAACCACATTGTGCTTCGAATGCTTTTTCAATCGCAGGACCTGGTCCCCAATCGGATGCAAATGAACTGTAGGTATAGACGGTCAGCGATTGCGCCGATGCCATGAGTGAAGTAGAAAAGAGTGCCGTCGCTAACGCGATTTTGCTGATTGAATGGTTTTTCACTGGTTCTGTCCTTAGTTATTGTTTTGAGATCCAGAGAAAACGCGCGATGTGGGAGTGCATCCAATACATTGGAGCTAGAGTGTCTACTTAGCCGATTAATAGCAAAGGAGCCTCATCCCTACGCCAGCATTACCTGGATCAGGGCTGTTACTTAACGTACGCGGGTATCAGGCTTGACCTTCTCTCAGCACCACTGCTAGTGCACCCCGTGAGTTACAACCTTTGAGGGCGAATTGTAACCTTTTCGTCACAGATCCGCCAAATCTATCCTTAATATTCGTTAGATAACGTCAATCTATCGCTGATCGTAACCCCAACGAGGCACTAGGTTTTGTTCTAGCCCCATATGATCGAGCACCCTCGCCACGATAAAGTCCACCAAATCATCGATAGATTGTGGCTGATGATAGAAGCCAGGCGCTGCGGGCATAATGGTGACACCCATTTGAGAAAGTTTGTGCATGTTTTCGAGGTGAATTGTTGAAAACGGCGTTTCACGAACCACGAGCAGAAGTTGCCCTTTCTCTTTAATCACCACATCAGCGGCACGTTCAATTAGGTTATCCGACATACCGTGAGCAATCGCTGCCACGCTACCCGCAGAACACGGACAGACAATCATCTGTTTAGGCGCAGCGGAACCAGAAGCCACAGGCGAGAACCAATCTTCTTTACCACACACCACCAGCTTTTCTGGCTTGCAGTTCAAACGCTCAACCAGTGCTTTGTGGGCAGCATCTGGGCCACTTGGCAGTTTAATATCATGCTCGGTGGCAAGTACCACGCGCGCGGCCGACGAAATCAATAAGTAAACGGTGTAATCTTGAGCCAGTAAGCACTCAAGCAGGCGCATACCGTAAGGCGCGCCAGACGCACCAGTAAATGCAAGGGTAATGGCTTTATCTGCCGGTTTCATTAGGCTAACGCCTCCAATAATTTTTGGTGGATACCACCAAAGCCGCCGTTACTCATCACCAAGATCTGATCGTGAGGCTCTGCCTGTTCTGCAATCTTAGCCACTAACGCGTCAATGTCACTTTCAACTTGAGATGGCTGGCTACATGCATCGGCAATATCTTGTACCGACCACTCAATATTGTCTGGCTGGAACAAGAACACTTGGTCGGCTTTGGTCAGTGATTGAGCAAGCGTTTCCTTGTGCACGCCACGTTTCATGGTCGCGCTGCGCGGCTCTAATACCGCAAGAATACGTTTATCGCCGACCTTGTTACGCAGACCATCCAACGTCAGCTCAATTGCCGTTGGGTGATGGGCAAAATCATCGTAGACCGTCACTTGATTTACTTCGCCTTTTAACTCGAGGCGTCGCTTAGTATTGATAAACTTACCCAGTGCCTCACACGCTAAATCGGGCGTAACACCCACATGCCTTGCACCCGCAATCGCCATCAGTGCATTGTCGACATTATGGTCACCCACCAAGTCCCATTTCACCTCGCCCACTTTCGCGCCATGCAAGAACACTTCAAAATGCGAGCCGTCAGCAATCAGTTTATTCGCGCGCCAATCTGCGCCGGTACCCGTATGTTCAACTTCACTCCAGCAGCCTCTGCCTAATACATCGCTGAGCGCTTTGTCGTTTTTCGGTGTCATGATCCTTCCGTTACCCGGAACGGTGCGCACTAGATGATGGAACTGCCTCTTGATCGCTTCAAGATCATCAAAAATATCCGCATGATCAAACTCAAGGTTATTCATGATCAAAGTGCGAGGATGGTAATGAACAAACTTAGAACGTTTATCGAAAAAGGCACTATCGTACTCATCCGCTTCTACCACAAAGAACATCGACTCGCCCAGTCTCGCCGATTGCCCAAAGTTGCCCAAGACGCCGCCCACTAAGAAGCCTGGTGTATAACCGCAGTCCTCTAAAATCCAGCTAAGCATGCTCGAGGTTGTGGTTTTTCCGTGCGTTCCAGACACTGCCAATACCCAACGATCATGCAAAAGGAATTCCTGCAACCATTGAGGTCCTGAAGTGTACTTAAGGTTGTGATTAAGGACATATTCAACGCAAGGATTTCCGCGGCTCATCGCATTGCCAATCACCACGAGATCGGGCGCAGGGTTGAGCTGCGCAGGGTCAAAACCTTCGATGATTTCGATTCCTTCCGATTCCAATAGAGTGCTCATTGGTGGATAGACGTTTGCATCACTGCCGGTGACTCGATGTCCAAGTTGCTGGGCCAGTACAGCAGCGCCACCCATAAAGGTGCCGCAGATGCCAAGGATATGAATATGCATAACTTGCTCTCTTAAATTCCGTTGCGTCTTAGTTTACGCCATTGTCGCTATATATACCCAAAGCGTGTGTTAAAAGCGAGAAAGTTAGTGGTTAGACAGATAAATGTGACATTCATCGTACAAATTGCCACTCTGCACTCTTACTTCATTACCATTAAAAAGTTCTGCCCCCTACAATATCCATGTGTGTTGATGAATACCCCCAACTCGCGCAATCGTTTGATTTCGCGTTATTCCACACACATACCCCCAAGAAAATAAGTAAAAAACTTAAAGGATATAACATGTCTGATATGCGCACCCTTGGCGAATTCATTGTTGAGAAGCAACATGATTTCCCCCACGCTAGCGGTGATCTCTCCTCTCTTTTGTCCTCGATTCGACTTGCTGCAAAAATTGTAAACCGAGAAATCAACAAAGCTGGCCTTGTTGATATCACAGGTGCGGTTGGTACAGACAATGTTCAAGGCGAAGCTCAGCAAAAGCTCGATGTCTATGCGAATGATAAGTTCAAAGCCGCGTTAGAAGCACGTGACCAAGTTTGTGGTGTCGCGAGTGAAGAAGAAGATGAGGCAGTCGCGTTCAATAAAGAGCTCAACAAGAACGCCAAATATGTTGTGTTAATGGATCCATTGGATGGATCATCAAACATAGATGTTAACGTCTCAGTTGGTACTATCTTCTCTATTTACCGTCGTATCTCACCAGTAGGCACGCCTCCAACTCAAGAGGACTTCCTACAACCTGGTAATAAACAGGTGGCAGCGGGTTATGTGGTCTACGGCTCGTCAACCATGTTGGTATACACAACAGGTAAAGGCGTAAATGGCTTCACTTACGATCCATCGATCGGCAGCTTCTGCCTTTCTCACGAAAACATGATGATTCCTGAAGACGGAACCATCTATTCAATCAACGAAGGCAACTACATCCGTTTCCCTATGGGTGTGAAGAAGTACATTAAGTACTGCCAGGAAAACGTGCCGGAAGAGAAACGTCCATACACCTCTCGCTACATCGGCTCACTAGTGTCTGATTTCCATCGTAACTTGCTTAAAGGTGGCATCTACTTGTACCCAAGTACGCAAAGTCACCCGAGTGGTAAGCTGCGTTTGCTTTATGAGTGCAACCCAATGGCATTCATCATGGAGCAAGCTGGCGGTGTCGCTTCAGATGGCACCCAGCGCATTATGGATATCAAACCGACAGAGCTTCACCAGCGCGTGCCATTCTTTGTAGGTTCAAAGAACATGGTTGAAAAAGTCGAGTCCTTCCTCGAAGAGTACCAAGACTAATAACTTCGAAGTGCCTCTCAATGAGGCACTTTTTGTTTTAAAATTAACCAAGTATACTGACTGTAAACGATTCGTGTTTCAGCCCTCAGTTCCTTACGCCTAAAGGAATATCGAACAAAGAAAAGGAAAGTCAAAATGAGCTTAAACAATGTGCCTGCGGGTAAGTCACTCCCAGATGACATCTATGTCGTCATTGAAATCCCTGCAAACGCTGATCCCATCAAGTACGAAGTCGATAAAGACTCTGGCGCCGTATTCGTTGACCGCTTTATGTCAGCCCCAATGTTCTACCCTTGTAACTATGGCTATGTAAACCACACTCTATCACTGGATGGTGACCCGGTAGACGTTCTGGTTCCAACTCCGTACCCATTAATGCCAGGCTCAGTGATTCGCTGCCGCCCGGTTGGGGTACTAAAAATGACCGATGAGTCAGGTGAAGATGCCAAAGTGTTCGCAGTTCCACACAGCAAACTGAGTAAAGAGTACGACCACATCCAAGATGTCGGCGATATTCCAGAGCTTCTAAAAGCGCAAATCACGCAATTCTTTGAGCGTTATAAAGAGCTAGAAGCAGGCAAGTGGGTGAAAGTCGATGGCTGGGCAGATGTTCAAGCGGCACGTGATGAAATCCAATCATCGTATGAGCGAGCTCAAGGCAAGTAGGCTTTTAGCCGACTGACCAATACAAACATCAAAAAGGGCTCACTAACTTGTCGTTGGTGAGCCCTTTTTAAATTGAGTTGGTTTTAGCAAGAGATGGGTCGTTAATAGCGACTTCGAGAAGCTTTACCGTTGTTGTACCAAATCCGAAACGTCGGTCGAATATCGTCACAAATACCGCGATATAGCTCGCCTTTTTTACCGAGTATTTTCGGGTCTTGCTGACAGTACTCCTGGCGGCCTTGCTCGTAGCCTGCTGAATACGCTTGATACAGTTCACTATCGACACTGACTTGTGATGACTGCTTCAATTCATCATCACTCTGTTTCTCGTAGCCGACCAACGCTTGCTGCTCTCCAAACTGAAACCAATCTTGCTGCGAAGTACTGTTCGGTCCGCTGTTTTGAGCGCACGCCACCAGTGTCGCGGCAAACAATGAAAGCCAAATTATTTTCATTGCTCCTCCTAATTGCCTGTGTCTCGCTTGGTAGAGAAATCGCTCAATCAATTGCGACTGCGAGCCTTCTTACCTCGCCAGTACTCGTCGTTGTAACGGCGGTCGAGGTCGTTGCAAATGCCGTAGTAGATCTTACCAGCATAGCCAAGGTCAAACGGGTTCTGCTTGCAATACTCAGCCTTGCCTGTTGCATAGCCTGATTGATACTGAGCAAACTGATCTGTGGACAATTCAGGGACTTTTTTCACCAAATCAGATTGGCTTTCGATGATGTAACCCTTCATTGCCCATTGATAACCAAAATCTTGCCAACTTTGAGCACTTTCATCGGTGGGTGGCGTGAGCTGCACGCAACCCGATAACAGCACGAATGCCGCAACAATTACCCCTTTCCTAAACATAGTTACTCCTTGTTACCAAAGGTTGTACGAACGACAACCTTTTCGGCATCACTGTTTATCAGTCCACTTCAAATTGGTATAGGAAGGTGACAGAGCTATAAAGACCTGAAACGGCTTCCACATAGAAATCCTCGATGATGCGGTAGCGCACCGTAAATTCACCGAGTGAGTTGAAGATACCGACGCCATATTTAACCTGTAGCCCCGGCAACACGTAACCACTAACCGTTACCTGCGAGTCATCCCCAGAGCCTGCTGTGTCGAGCTGAAGATCTTGGACACCAAATGCCTGACCAATATCACCAACCACTTTACCGCTTCGCGCTAGGCTCAAGCCGATTAACGTCGTGGTCAGGGCGTTACCACCGGTTTCACCATCGATATCTTGCCCACGTAACAGGTAAGAAAGCGCATTTGCCTGTGGCATGGTTGGATCCGAGAAAATATCAATTTTCGGCTCTGTCGCAAGGCCAGATACTTTCACACCCGCCTTAACATCATCAGCCGTCGTGTCGGGGTTACGGATCGCCGTAATGTTGACATAAGGCTGATCGACCGGGCCTGTCATGAGAATTTTACCTTCTTCAATCAGCAAATCCTGACCAAATGAACTGTACGAGCCATTGACGATATTGATTTCACCTTGCACGAATGGCCCTTGGTCTTTTTGAGACACATGGAGCTTACCGCGCAGTCCACCCTTAAGACCGAATGCTGAGATGGTAAAGTCGTTACCAATGGAAATCGACACATCGGTCTCAACGTTAAATGGTACCGCTGCTTCTTCATTGACCGGGGTCATGTCTGGATTCAGCAACACCTGGTCACTAGAGACAGCGACCGCACTTTTCGGTAGCTCCTCAACTAAAATGCGCCCCCAAGGCAATCCGATAGAACCGGTGATTTTCGCTAATGTCGGGTTGGCCTCAATCGTCATATCTGGCACCACCTTCACTTTCACCATGGGTGGTACGTCAACATTAAGCTCATCGGCAAACACTCTTAACTTAGTTCGCCACGCTTTCAAATCTTGCCAGTTGCCATCACCTTCCAGCTTAAGCTCACCATCATTAGTTTGAATGTTTGCATCAAGCAGCGCATTGTAACCATTGAAGGCAATATCGACCTTGCCAGACTCAACCTGTATCGGCGAAATATCACCTTGCAACGACAAATCCGCAACCGAGAACTGACCATAAAGCTCAGGATGCAACGCATCACCTTTGATCTTAATGTCCGCCGCTAAATTCGCCTTCAGCTGATTAAACTCTCCCACCAACGGTTGCAAGAAATCGAGATTAAACGTTGAAAGATTCAACTCACCATCAATCGTTTTTTGTTCGGCAAGAACGTTTGGCAAGGTCACCTTACCTGAGAGGTCACCATTGTCGGTCACATCAATCAACCAACTCGCGTCAAGCTTATCATCGGCTAGGTTTGCTTTAACGCTTACCGACTCCCAACCCACCACCAATGGCGTTTCTAGATTTTGAGTCACAGTACCTTTTGGTAGTGCCACATCCAACTTCACTTGTGGGGATGTCTCAGGCGCCCATTTTGCCCAAGCAGTAATATTGGCACGGCCCTCTACCAGCATGTTTTCTGGGATATAAGCCTTAATTTGGTCAAAGTCGAAGTTCTTCACTGTGACCAACGCCTCTCCCGCCTGTCCCGCCTCGATGTCTTTTTCTAGGCACAATCGAGAGTCAGCCTGTTTCCAGCAGTGTGCAGCAACATTGGCTACTTGTTTATCAATATCGACTTTGATTGCCACTGGCTCAGTCAAATCAAGAGGGCCTTGCTCGGTCTCAAGGTGCACCTCTGCCAGTTCGCCATCCCAAACTAGGTTTGGCTTATCCGTGAGTTTACCGCTGATCTCTAGATTTAAAGACGCTATCTTGGAAACCACATCCAGTGCGAGCACATGTGCAGCTTGAGTACCGGAGAGTGTGAGACTAGCGGAATCGACCTCTTGGTCTTGATACTTAACGCCGCGCACATTGAGTCGTAGCTCCGCTTGTGCGCTCTCGATTGGCAGAGGTTTAGCCGTACCAGATAACGTTAACGCCTCAAGACTTGCCTCGTCCTTCCACTGAATCTTTTCAATACTCAGATCAGTGGCAATATCCGGCTCTTTCATGTCACCTTTGAGGTTAAGCTTACCGCGTAGAATACCAGAGAGATCCGGCACCGATTTCGCCAGCTCGGGGAAATCAATATCGACACTCATATCCCAGCTTTGATCAAGCTTACCCCGAGCATTAAGCTGGTTAGGACCATGGGCGACCGAAAGCCCTTGGGTATCGATCTTGAACTCGCCTTTACCGGTTTGATCAGACGCATCAAGCTGACCTTTGATGTTAATAGGGTAGTTTCTAAGTATGCCGACGATATCCAATGTTGGCACTGACACTTGCCAGCCCCCCGCATCAGTAAGAGAGCCAGATGTCACTATTTTACCGCTAATATCACCCTCGGCTTCTGGCCACTGCAAACCCGGCTGGATGTTAGTGAGGTCAATATCGCCTTGCCAGTTAACCGGTGCAGACCAGTTCGCCATCACTTGACCAGCAACATTGCCGCCCAATGTATCAATGGAAAGCATACTCAAATCGATATGCTCTAAGTCGCCAGCGCCCTCCAAATCCACTGCAAGGTCAGGGATCTCTTTACCAGAAGCTGATGCTATCAGATTGACCTCATAACCTTCTAACGAACCTTTAGCTCCTAAGGTATCAATAGATACTTGGTAATCCGACTCGCCGCTCAATGGCCAGTTCGCCTTAGCGCTCGTTATTGTTGCATCAAATGGAATCGTCGGTTCTAACGGTTGAACTTGCCCCTTTAGTAAGCCTGTAATTAGCCCAGAGAACTCACTATCCAGTTGAAGAGTTTGCACACTACCCGAGGCATTGAGCTTAAGCTTCTGTCCAGCAAAATCGGTTTGTTTAAGGTGTGCACCTAAATCAAGATCAAGTGGATAGCCTTCTTTCAGGGTCACCTTGCCTTGCAGACTGGCATCGACCAAAGGCATTTCCAATTCTAACGTAGACACATCCACATCATGCTTACCCGCCTTACCGACGAGCTTGAGTCTATCGACAATCACAGGCTCTGGCTGATCGAGTTTAAAATCAAGGATCTCAATCCCGGTAATGTTAACGAATAGGGGGATCAACACCTCAGGCAGCTCAATCGCCGTTGCGGGTTCGTTTGATGCAGTAGGCGCTTCTTCACTCGTTTGTGGGGCTTCCGTTGCTGGTGGCAGCGCAACTAAAGGAGAGGTTAACTTTGTCTCACCGACCGTTAAGTTAGAGCCCGTCATCGACAATGAAGTAGAAAAACTATCCCAGCTCACCTTAGTGCCAAGAATATCCAATTGGATATCGTCAAAATTGACGTGACCAATCGCCACAGGAATTGGCAGTGTTATTTTGGTTAATGGCTCTGTCGGCTCTGGAGAAGGCTCACTAGGCGCCACCTCTGGCATGCTAAAATCAAGCCCTTGAATCGCCAGTTCATTTACGCACACTCTTGGGTCGGACAGACAATTGAGATCTACAGCCAACGTTAGTGATTGTGCTTTTAAGTCAATGAATAAGCTTTCATCTTGAAAACTCACATCGTTAATCGTGAATCTTGGAAACAGCGCCCCTTGTGTCTCGCCCGCTTCAAATTGTGGTAAGGCTTTATTTACCCCCCACAAAATGCTGTTAAGACCGGCATTGGTAAACAGAGCGAACGCCAGCGTTGCAAGAATCAGTAAAATCAGAGTAATGAGGCCAATAGAACACCATTTGGTGACTTGCCAAACTTTCAACATCATAGTTCGGGCCCTAAGCTAAAGTGAATGCGCCATTCGGCTTGCGGTTTAGTATCCAATCCTTTTGCATAATCGAATTTAACGGGGCCTACTGGGGAGACCCAACGTATGCCAAAACCGGCACCACGCTTCCATTCAGGATCATCATCAAAGGCATCACCGACATCAAAAAAGGTTGCCGCCCACCAGTTGCCGGTTAAGCGATATTGATATTCAAGGCTACTGGTCGCGAGATATTGACCACCGGTTTTATTGCCCGCATCATCAACAGGTGAGATGCTCTCGTAATCGTAACCACGTACACTATTATCACCACCGGCATAGAAACGCAGTGATGGGGAAAGTTTGGAAGGATCACTGGCAATGTTGGCGCCAATATCAACTTTGAACAAACCACGGTGATTCTCACCAATACTGGATATCCAAGTCGAGGTACCGCGGAGCCTAAACACCGAGGTTTCAGACAGTGCCCGCTCATCACCCACTTCAAACATAATGGTTTGCTTGTTGCCACTCATCGGCAAGACGCCACCGCGTGAGACTACGCGAGAATAGGAAAGCCCGGGCAGTACAAACTGACCTAGCTCCCCTTGCGCATTAAATTCATAGTTCTCAATCAAATATCGTAAGTAAGCTGTTCGATGCCAGCCGCTGTCTAACACCCAGTGCCGCTCAAACGCCAGGTTTGATTCCAAGGTTTTTTTGTCGCTTCGATTGACGTTTTTCAAACCGTATTGAATGACGTAGTAGTCTTTAAGCACATCGTCGAGCGGGATCTTATAGCTCGCCGTTACCTGCTGCTCAGGAATGGATAAATCCAAACTGGTTTTGAAACTGTGACCATGTTCGTTGAGCCACGGTTTTTTCCAACCAAACTTCACTTTTGCTCCCACGTCTGTGGAATAGCCGAGACCGGTTTCAAACTGATTTCGCACTTGAGGAGCCAATGACACTTTCATTGGCAGTTCGCGTCCTTTACCCACTTCAGACAGATCAGGCTCGACAAATACCGATGAAAACCACTCTGTATTGGATAAGTTTTGGTTGTGCTCACCCACCTTGGCAACTTGATACTCATCACCAATTTTATAAGGCTGTAATGACTGCACTTTTTGGATATCGATTTGGCTGCCCGTAATCGTTGCCTTACCAAACTGGTAACGGATACCACTGTCATAATGAAGTCTCACAATCGCTTCATTCTGCTCTGGGATAACCTCTAGGCGGCTCATGGTATAAGCGCCATCAAAATAGCCTTTTTGCAGCGCTAGATTACGAATGCCCGATTTCAAACTATCATATTGATTGTGATTGAGTGTATCGCCCTCTTTGAGCGGCGAGATACGAATGAGGCGCATGAAATCCTCATCCTTTTCAGCTTCACCCGTCAACTGAACATCCACCAGCTTAATACGGGTTGGCGGTCCTGGGTTAATCTTGACCGTCAATTCATCACCACGCTCATTCACAGAAAAATCGATCTTAGCGTTGTAGTGCCCTAGAGCATTGAGCGCTTCGTTGATTTCTTTGGTGAGTCGAGATTGGAATCGCAGCGACGTCGAGTATTCATTCTCCGCTATCGCGGAAACGTAGACATTGACGTTATCCTGAAGCGCGCCACTTAATCCTTGAACATTCAAAGACACACTCTCATCAGCAAAGGCGAGTGCGGGCGATAAGGTCAAGAATAGCGGTGGTAAAAGTCTCTTTATCATGCTTTATTGTGAGGCTGTGATGCGTTTATTTTTGTTGTTACGTAGAATGATAACCCTGATTGATAGAGAAGTCTGTAGACAAGGTTGAAACAAATAAATGACTGCGCTCATTTTGTTTTCAGACGCTTTGCATTTGAAATACTAGTCTAAAAAAGGAACTGACGATGCGTAAACAAGAAATGATTTCCGCCGACCAAGCACTTCCGGGTCGAGATAGCGCCATAGCGAATATGGAGCCGCACTTTATCAATCAATCTGACCTTTACGCACCGCTTAGCGCGCAGCATCAGAGCATTGTTTTAGGTTTGGGCTGCTTTTGGGGGGCAGAACGCTTGTTTTGGCAATTGCCGGGCGTGGTTTCTACGTCTGTAGGCTACTCCGGCGGCTTCACGCCTAACCCGACCTACGAAGAGGTTTGCAGCGGTTTAACCGGCCACACCGAAGTGGTTCGTATCGTGTTTGATACCACACAAACTTCATTAGCCACCATATTGCGCACTTTTTGGGAAAAGCACGATCCGACTCAAGGAATGCGTCAAGGCAACGATATCGGTACTCAATATCGCTCAGCGATTTACACCACAAATGACGAGCAGGCAGACATTGCTAAGCAAACTCAGCAACGATATCAGCAAGCGCTGGGCGATACTGGTATCACCACTGAAATTGCTCCGCTTGGTGAGTACTACTTTGCAGAGGTCTATCACCAGCAATATCTTGCGAAGAATCCGAATGGCTACTGCGGCATTGGCGGCACCGGAGTGTGCTTTCCGCCTGAGTTAAACTGACACCTACAAAAATGCCCTCGCAATTGCAAGGGCATTTCATATTAGTTATTGTGTCTATTTAGAGTGCCAATGCGGCAATCTCACCGTTTATCTCTTTAAACGCTACCAGCTTTTGCCTGTCCTCTACTTCTGGAAGCAGCACCTTGCCGTTATCAAAACGAAACAATCCAATGCCTGCAATAAAGAACTGACCTTTAAACAACGTCTTTACGAACTTCGCAATTTGACGCGGACGATAAACCGTAAACTTACGCAGCATAACCTAACCTCAATATCCGTTTGAGTACATCTAATCGTAACCACATTTCTGCGAGTCATTTCGCAATATAGTTTGCGTTCGATTGGAATTATACTCGAAATTCTTGAGGAAACAAACGAAAGTTAACAACTTTGCAACAAACTATAAATTGCTGTTATGCTTGAAATGATTTTATTGAGAGACAGACAATTCTTGGTCAAATCATCATTATTTACGTTGTGGCTAACCTTGAGTTCGCCTAAGGTAGCCGCCCAATACAAAGTAACGGAAACTATTACAATGAAACTAAAGCCTCTCCTAACTCTCGCGATGCTGCTTGTGCCAGCATTTGCTATGGCAACCAACCTACAAGTCGGTGGAAATGCTCGCTCTGTATCGGTCAGTGATCACGGTGAACTTATCCTAAACAACGACGCGATCAATTACCAAGCATGGAGCACTAATGACATGCTAGGTAAAGTACGTGTCATCCAAGCTATCGCTGGCCGCAGCAGCTCAAAAGAGATGAACGCACCACTGATGGCTGCGATTACCGCAGCTGATTTTCCAAAAGAAAGCTATCAAACCACAACCGTCATCAACCAAGATGACGCAATGTGGGGCACGAGCTCTTTTGTCAAATCTTCTGCTGAAGATAGCAAAAAAGAATTTCCTTGGTCATCAATGGTGCTCGATAAGCACGGTCTGGTGGCGAATGCTTGGCAACTTGCAGAAGACAGCTCAGCAATTATCGTTCAGGACAAGCAAGGCAAGATCCTCTATGTTAAAGAAGGGGCACTAAGCGAAGCTGACATTCAGCAAGTGCTGAGCTTAGTTACTGACAACATCTAATTGACAGTAAAAGATTCTGAGAAGGAGCCCTTGCGGCTCCTTTTTTGTTGTTTTCCGGTCAGAAAGCTCAGGCTGAATGTTGTTTCCGCTGGAAAATATATTTGTTTGTTATAACATAACAAACAACAGTTAAACGAGAACCGATCGCATCGTTCTCACCAGAGGCCTTTGCACTCGGTTATTTCAACAGCCTCTTTACCTGCATTGGTGCTCACTACTTTTACTTCGCTATTTAAGGATTAATCATGAAACTGAAGATGACACTCTTAGCTGGTCTTGTTGTATCGCAGTTCGCTGTCGCTGAAGACCAATTTCGCCAACATGATGCTCATGTGCATGGTCACGTAGAATTTAACATTGCTCAAGATGGTCAAGATCTTTTAGTGGAAATCACCGCTCCAGGCGCTGATGTAGTGGGCTTTGAACACGCACCAAAGACGGATGCAGAAAAGGCAGCCATCGCTGATGCCACAGCAAAACTGAACAATGTAAACAGCATTCTAACGATTCCAGCTGCTGCGAACTGTAAACTGGTTGAGGCTCATATTGAAAACACGCTAGAGAAAGGCGAGCATCATGACGAGCATAAAGATCATGATGATCACAAAGGTCACGATCATCACGACGACCATAAGGAACATGATCACAAAGGTCACGATCATCACGACGACCATAAGGAACATGATCATGAAGGTCATGACCACCACGATGATCATAAAGGACATGATGACCACGAACATCATGATGAGCACAAAGACCACGACCACGACCACGACCACGACCACGACCATCATGATGGCCACGGTGAATTCTCAGTTCAATACCAATTCTCTTGTGAAGACGTCGCTAAAGTCTCGCAAATTGATACACAGTGGTTTACACATTTCCCTGCAACTGAGAAAGTATCGGTGAACCTGCTAACGGATAGCGCACAATCGGCAACGGAACTGACATCAGGTAGTACAATTATTAAATTCTAAACCGTCCAACCCTCAGGCCTCGCCCGAGGCTTGAGGGTAGTTTTTAGAGGACACTATGGCTAGCGTAATCGAACTCAAAGACGTCACGTTTAAGTGGCAGCCCGACCAAGCTCCAACTCTTGATATCCCCTCTCTTATCATCGAACAAGGTGAGCATTTATTTCTCAAAGGCCCAAGTGGCAGTGGTAAATCGACACTGCTCGGTTTGCTTACTGGTATAAATACGGCCACTAGCGGAGATATCTTGGCACTCAATCAAAACTTAACTGCACTTTCAGCGTCAAAACGCGATAGATTTCGCGCCGACCACATCGGCTATGTTTTTCAGCAGTTTAATTTGATCCCTTACTTGTCGGTCATCGACAATGTCACGCTGCCTTGCCACTTTTCGCAAAGACGCAAAGAGAAGGTATCTGGCTCACTCGCCGATGAGGCCAAGCGACTGCTTGATCACCTGCGTCTGCCATCCAATTTGCTGCAAAAACCTGTGATTGAACTCAGTATTGGTCAGCAGCAACGCGTCGCGGCCGCAAGAGCTCTTATCGGCCAACCCGAATTTCTGATTGCTGACGAGCCGACCTCAGCCTTAGATCACGACAATCGTGAAGCCTTCATCGAGCTACTCATGGAACAAGCGAACCGCGCTGAATCGACACTCATTTTCGTCAGCCACGACCCAACGCTCGAGCCTTTATTCAAGCGCACTGAAAACCTACAAGATATTAATCAAGTGAGGCCGCTATGAGCATCACATTAAAGCTGGCGTGGAAAAGCCTGCTGAATCGTAAAACCACGGCACTACTCACTATTCTGACGGTGGCGATTTCAGTTATTTTGCTGATGGGTGTTGAGCGCATTCGAACTCAAGCAAAAAGCAGCTTTGCCAACACAATTTCTGGCACAGACTTAATTGTGGGTGGCCGCTCCGGACAAGTGAACTTATTGCTCTACTCGGTATTTCGTATTGGTAATGCTACCAACAACATCGACTGGAAGAGTTTCGAAGAATTTAGCAATCATCGCGCAGTAAAGTGGGCGATCCCTATTTCTCTCGGCGATTCTCATCGCGGCTTTCGAGTGATGGGCACCAATCACAGCTACTTTGAGCACTATCAATATGGTCAAAAGCAGCATCTTGCTCTGAGCAAAGGAGAAGAGTTCGACAACCTATTTGAAGCGGTTATTGGCTCTGAGGTTGCTAAGAAGCTTGGCTATGACATCGGTACAGAGATCGTCATTGCTCATGGCATCAGTGACGTAGGCTTTAGCCGCCATGAAAATACACCATTCAAAGTGGTCGGTATCTTAGCACCTACGGGAACGCCAGTAGATAAAACGGTTCACGTGTCACTGGAAGCCATCGAAGCGATTCACGTCGGTTGGGAGTCTGGAGCTAATCTAGGAAACAATCCAACGAAAGAGCAACTGCTCGAAATGGATTTCCATCCCAAGCAAATTACAGCGATGATGATTGGACTGAAAAGTAAAATCCAAACCTTCGCCTTACAACGCCAGATCAACACTTATAAGCAAGAACCACTCAGCGCAATCCTCCCAGGTATCGCTTTGCATGAGCTATGGGGCATGATGAGCGTAGCAGAGCAAGCGCTGTTGATAGTCTCCGTGTTTGTGGTTGTGGCCGGTCTTATGGGCATGCTATCGAGTCTCTTGACTAGCCTTCAAGAGCGTCGCCGCGAAATGGCGATACTCAGAGCAATGGGGGCAAGGCCGCGCCATGTGTTCGTATTGCTGATTAGTGAAGCCACGGTTTTGACCACCATAGGTATCATTTGCGGTGTGGGTGGTATGTATGCGATGCTTGCGGTCGCAGCGCCAATCATTACCTCAAATTACGGGATTAATATTGCCTTATCTGGGATCAGTTCACACGAATGGATGCTACTTGGGTTTGTACAGTTAGCAGGCATTATTATTGGCTTCTTCCCTGCGCTGCGTGCGTACAGACAATCATTAAGTGATGGCATGACCATCCGTATTTAGTGGGACTTCGATGAAAACCTTGAAAACGCTACTTTGTGGCTTATTGCTATCCCTGAGCGTGCTGGCTGCGCCACTGGCGATGGCTGAAACTGACTCAGATGTATTAACACTCGATTGGATTGATCTCATTCCAGAGAAAGAGCGCAATCAGTTTGATGCGATGGGGATGCCTTCGGTCGACCACTCTGGTGGCGTGATGGAGCAATCGAAAGTCGGTACCGTGCGCCAAGAACTCAATGGCAGTAAAGTAAAAATCCCGGGCTTCGTAATCCCACTCGAAGGGGATGAAAATGCGGTAACGGAATTTCTATTGGTACCCTACTTCGGTGCCTGTATCCACGTTCCACCACCACCGCCAAACCAAATCATCTACGTGAAGTTCAAAGAAGGCGCGCCTGTACACCGTCTATGGGATGTGATTTATGTAGTAGGTACGCTAAAAACAGAAACCATCGACTCAGAGCTAGCGCAGACTGGCTACTTAATCGATGGTTATGAGATTGAAGACTACGATGATGGCTATGACGAAGCCGAGTGATAATTGAACCGCGTCGTAGCTAGATGCGAAAACATTAGATACGAAACCGCGTGCTAGGCTATTAGCCTATTAATGTAGAAAGATAGCCCAGTACGCCGATATAGACACACAGCAGCAAGATAACCGAAACCTGCTTTTTCATTTTGCTCTGTGGCGTATGACTCTCTAACGAGTAATTGTCTCTTGAGTGCCTCATAACGCCCTCCTCTATTATGAAGCATAAACTTAACAAAATTTTAGCATTTATCCTAGAGTTTTTACAACCGCTTCTCACAGCCTCTATTTTCGGACATCAGCTCACATAAATTACGCTGGTTTTTGCACGAAATTCCCGCTAAATTGAAAGCTTATTGCACATAATTGCTTCGTTTTCGCTTCATATTGAGTCTGAGTAATGAGTCATCATCCCGTTGAGAGCAAGCCTGCTAAAGTAGAACCAAACTCGTCCACTGAATCTGGGCAAAAGAAAGCCCATCACATGAAAGATAGCGCCAGTCGTTTACGTGCGATAGCCGAATCTCATTACCTCGACGCTCTGATCCGTGAGGAAACGCCAAGCCAGTCATTGTTTGAACGAGCCATGCTGCGTGAAAAACAAGGCAAAGAGCAGCGCCAGAAGAACCTGGAGCAAATCATCAAAGCGGCGTTGGCAGCCTGCAAAAACGAAGTGGCGGGAGAGCCAGATTTTGACTGGTTAGTGCGCTATTTTGATATGGCGAAAGAGATCCACAACTCGTCGATGCAAAAGCTCTGGGCTCAAGTGCTAAAACGCGAAATCACCAATCCCGGTGCCACATCGATGAAGGCACTAAAAACGCTTCGAGACATGACCCCTAAAGAAGCGCAAACTCTACAAAGAGCCTCGTCATTGGCTTGCAGCTTTGGGACGGACAGCAGTCGTAAGTTGCTGCTCGGCATTAAACATCAAACAGGTTTGTTCAGCTTCTCTCGTCGCGAGAGTGTCGATGAATTGAGTTTGGGTGAGTATCAATTGCCTTACTCTAGTATCCTGCTGTTAGTCGAGTTAGGTGTATTACTGGCAACAGAGCTCGAATCAGGAGAGATCAGTAAAGAAGCACCATTAAAGCTCAGCTATCAAGGTCAAGAAATGACGCTGGCAGCGAAAACTAAAGGCATCACACTAACCTACTACCGCTTTACACCAACCGGCAATGAGCTGTGCCAGTTGCTTGGTCATCGCAGCAATGCTCAGTATCAAGAGCAATTAGTGGCGCTGCTGAATCGAAAATTTGTGGTCAAAGGTGAGCTGCCAACCTCTTTTCATCATGCGGTGTAGCAGCCCAACTGATTAACTGATAACTTGCTTAGCCTTGAGTACCGCTAAACATTGATCCACCAACTCGGCGACTGCGTAGTCGCCGGCTTTAAGGTGGATCTCTGGCTCAAGCGGAGCTTCGTACTCAGAATCGATACCGGTAAAGTTAGGGATCTCGCCGGCACGCGCTTTTTTGTAGAGGCCTTTAGGATCGCGTGATTCACACACCGCTAAGCTCGCATCGACAAACACTTCCATAAACTCGCCCTCAGGCAAAAGGTCACGAACCAAGGCGCGCTCTTCACGATGCGGAGAGATAAACGCAGAGAGAACAATCAGACCCGCATCCGCCATTAGCTTAGCCAACTCACCCACGCGGCGGATATTTTCACGTCGATCTTGCTCCGAAAAACCTAGGTCGCGGCACAGACCGTGTCTGACGTTATCACCATCTAGCAAATAAGTATGGTAGCCACGAGTGGCCAGTTCTGTTTCGAGCGCCCCAGCAACGGTAGATTTGCCCGCCCCCGATAAGCCAGTAAACCACAGCACCACAGGCTGCTGTTTTTTCAATTCAGCACGCTCTGACTTGGTCACCACATGTTGATGCCAAATCACGTTTTCATCTTTTTCTATAGTGTCAGAGGCTTGTACAGTATTCGACATAACTCGTCCTTAGGTAACGCCGTTAAAAAGGAAAAAAGTAAGGGATAAGAGCGAGCACCAACACCGAGTAAACGATGGAGATGGGAATGCCAATCCGCATGTAATCTTTAAGCTGATAATTCCCCACGCTATACACCAATAGGTTGGTTTGATATCCGTAAGGGGAAACAAAGCTCGCACTCGCACCAAATAACACCGCCATGATAAATGGCATAGGATCAACGCCATAGGCGACAGACATACTGTAGCCAATCGGAAATGCGAGTGCGGCAGCTGCATTATTGGTGACCAGCTCGGTCAATAATAGTGTCACTAAGTAAGTGGCCACTAATGCACCGAATACGCCCCAGCCATTGAACATCTCGATGAACATGTCACCCATACGCTCAGAAAGACCAGTTGATATCATCAGTTGAGCAATAGAAAGCGCAGAGCCAACAATCACCACAATATCAGTAGGAAAACGGCGGCGAAGCTCGCCAAGATTCACAATACCAAACGCCAAAACGGCTATTAGATACAGTGCTAATCCTTTGATGATAGGCAATACGTTAGTAAGTGCTAACGCTATGACAGCGACAAAGCCAAATAGAACATAGCTAGACTTCGCTAAATCAAGCTTGGCACTCGAGTCTAAATCGTTAACAAGCACGAACTCTTTGCGATGCTGACGACGAAGTGCCTCAAAGCGTTTACCCGGAGCGAGCACTAACGTATCCCCCGCTTGTAGAATGATGTTACCTAGTCCACCTTCAAGGCGCTCATGTCCGCGGCGAACTGCCACGACCACCGCATCAAAGCGATCTCGAAACTGACTTGACTTAAGAGTGTTATTGCAAAACGTCGCCGATGAACTCACTACTACTTCAAGCAAATTTTGCCCATTTAAATGATGCTGACCAAAGAAGGTTAGGCCGGTAATTTCTTGTAGCGTCGCGACACTTTCCACATCACCGCAAAACAGTAGGCGGTCTTTGGCTTGAAGTACAAAGTCTGGGCCAACTGATGCCAATGTTTCACCGTCTCGAACCACTTCGGCAAGAAACAACTTACGCAGTGCTCTAAGATTATTCTCAGCAATACTGCGTCCCACCAACGGTGAACCAGACTCCACTCGCGCCTCTAAGAAATACGGCAGGTCATCTTGGCTAGTGTCATCGTAGTTTGGTAAAAAATAGCTAAGCGGTATTAGCACCAATACGCCACCGAACAATACACTCAAACCAATCCAGGTTGGCTCGAAAAAGCCTAAGCTTGGTAAGCCTACATCCTCAACAAAGCTGTTGATAATAAGGTTGGTAGAGGTGCCAATCAGCGTCAGTGTGCCACCTAGAATGGCGGCATAAGATAGCGGGATAAGCAACTTGGATGGTGCATGACGTTGATTGCGCTTGATAGCACCAATTAACGAGACGACTACCGCCGTGTTGTTAGTGAACGAGGAAAGCAGTGCGGTCGAGATACCCAATTTAGCGACAACGGCCCCTAAACGTCCAGTAGCAATAGAGCGGCTAACCCAACTAATTAGACGTGTTTTCTCAAGCGCTGCCGAGGATAAAATCAGTAGTACCAGTGTGAGTAGTGATGAGTTGGTGAAATTGCTCGCAACCGCATTGATATCAATCATGCCAGCAATAAATGCCAAAAACGCAGCGCCTGCAAAAATAAGGCTCGGTTTGATCTGGGTTGCTATCAGGCAAGTGATGATAGACATCAGCAAAGCCAGCACCACTCCTTGTTCCCACATCATCCTATTCCTTATGCAAACTCACTGCGTTGTCATGATGGGCTCTAGCGATAACTAGAGCCCGTGGTTACGGTTGTATCGCGGAGACTATATTTTTGCGTCCCACTCAGGGAAGTGTTTCATAATCAGGGTCTTAAGCTCTTTTTCAAAGGCACCCATACGCTCTTGTGGTGAACGCTGCTGTTCTGCCAGAGCTTCACGAACAAGGCCGGCACCCACTGTCACGTTAGTGAGGCGATCAATCACAATAAAACCACCAGTGTCTTGAACCGAATCGTAGCTATCAATAGCTACCGCTTCCGTTAGTGACCACTCACACAAACCGATGCCGTTTAGCGGCAGTGACTCTGCCTCAAACGATTTAAGTGAGTTGATGTCGTACTGGTGGCGAACCGCATCCAACTGTCCTTGCGTTTTCTTACCTGCAATTTTGATGTCGTAGCTACGACCTGCCGCTAGCGGCTCATCCGTCATCCACACCACGTCCGCCAGTAGACGATTTGATGACGCAACACGAGCATCTTGCTTAACAATCAAGTCACCACGGCTGATATCAATCTCATCAGTCAGCGTTAATGTCACAGCTTGACCTGCATATGCACTTGGTAAGTCACCATCAAACGTCACGATACGCTCGACTTTAGACGTCTTACCGGACGGCAATGCTTTAATCTCATCGCCAACGCGAATTTCACCAGAACCAATGGTGCCGGCAAAACCACGGAAATCGAGGTTTGGTCGGTTAACGTATTGCACTGGGAAGCGGAACTCACCTTGCTGTTTGCCTTGGTCGATGTCTACTTTCTCTAGTAGATCGAGTAAAGGTTCACCTTGATACCACCCCATCTTGTCACTGAGATCCACAACGTTGTCGCCCTCTAGGGCAGAGATCGGGATCATCTGAATGTTGATGTCTTTACCTAAATTCTCAGAGAAGGTCAGATACTCATCGCGGATCTCTTCATAACGCTGCTGTGAGTAATCGACCAAATCCATCTTGTTCACCGCAACAATAAAGTGCTTTAGACCAAGTAGGCTGGAGATAAACGAGTGACGACGCGTTTGATCGAGCACGCCTTTACGCGCATCAATCAAGATCACCGCAAGATCACAGGTCGATGCACCCGTTGCCATGTTTCGCGTGTACTGCTCATGTCCCGGAGTATCGGCAATGATGAACTTACGTTTTTGGGTCGAGAAGTAGCGGTATGCCACATCAATCGTGATCCCTTGCTCACGTTCTGCCTGTAAGCCATCGACAAGTAAGGCTAAATCTGGCTTCTCACCAGTCGTACCAACACGCTGGCTATCAGAGTGAACCGCCGCGAGTTGATCTTCATAAATTTGTTTCGAGTCGTGGAGCAAGCGGCCAATTAAGGTACTTTTACCATCATCAACTGAGCCACACGTTAGGAATCGAAGTAACGATTTGTACTGGTGCTGACTCAGGTAACCTTCAATACCGAGTTCGGCAAGTTGTGCTTCTACTGCGCTGTTCATAATCTGTTCCTTCGATCCTTAAAAGTATCCTTGACGTTTCTTAAGCTCCATCGATCCTGACTGATCGTGGTCGATCGCTCGCCCTTGCCTCTCACTTGAGGTCGCGACGAGCATCTCTTCGATAATTCCAGTAAGTGTGGTCGCTTCCGACTCAATAGCACCGGTCAGTGGGTAACAGCCAAGTGTTCTAAAGCGCACACTCTTGTGTTCAACCGTTTCATCAGGGCCGATTTCCATGCGGTCATCGTCCACCATGATCAACATACCATCGCGCTCGACCACTGGACGCGGTGCTGCAAGATACAGAGGCACGATTTCAATGCCTTCTAGCAAGATGTACTGCCAAATATCGAGTTCGGTCCAGTTAGAAAGTGGGAACACACGGATGCTCTCACCTTTGTTGATTTGACCGTTATAGGTTTTCCACAGCTCAGGACGTTGGTTCTTCGGATCCCATGTATGGTTCTTGTCGCGGAATGAATAGACACGCTCTTTGGCACGAGATTTCTCTTCATCACGGCGTGCACCACCGAATGCTGCATCAAAACCGTATTTGTTGAGCGCCTGCTTTAGACCTTGAGTCTTCATAATGTCGGTATGTTTAGATGAACCGTGCACAAACGGGCTACAGCCCATGGCTAGACCTTCTGGGTTCTTGTGCACCAAAAGCTCGAATCCGTAGTTCTTTGCTGTACGGTCGCGAAATTCAATCATCTCTTTGAACTTCCAATCGGTATCCACGTGCAGCAATGGAAACGGGATCTTACCTGGGTAAAATGCCTTACGCGCTAAGTGCAGCATCACTGACGAGTCTTTACCGATGGAGTACATCATGACGGGATTATCAAATTCCGCCGCGACCTCGCGGATGATGTGAATACTTTCCGCTTCCAACTGTTTAAGGTGTGTGAGTCTTTCTTGGTCCATGAGTTGTGCTTCCTTTGTTCATGTTGACGTGACTTGGCCAACACACGACTGATTTAGAATATGAGTGAGCTATCCTCTTAGGGTTAAGCTCTAATACTTTGTAGTGTTTCGATTTGGTTTGGCTGTGCACTATCTTCACCAAACCAAGAGAGTTCATCGGCTAACGAGACCACCTCTCCGACAACAATCAGTGATGGCGACTGCGCATCTTTGGCCATCTCCGGTAGTGTTGACAAAGTGCCGCGTAAGACCTTTTGGGTTGCCTGTGTCCCACGCTCAATAATGGCAACAGGTACACTTGAACTACGACCATGTTGAATAAGTTGCGACTGGATATAGTCAGATTTCATGAGTCCCATGTAGATAACGAGAGTCTGATTGCCGCGCGCCAGCGTCGACCAATCCATATCATCGCTATCTGGTTTTAGGTGCCCGGTGACAAACAGCGCCGATTGCGCGTAGTCTCGATGAGTTAGGGGGATACCTGCGTAAGCCGTCGCACCAGCGGCTGCGGTAATGCCCGGTACCACTTGAAATCGAATACCTGCTGATGCGAGAACTTGCAGCTCTTCACCACCACGGCCAAATACAAACGGATCGCCACCTTTAATACGAACGACTTTATGACCGCTCTGGGCAAACTCGACCAACAGTTGATTAGTTTTTTCTTGAGGAACGCTGTGATGGCCTGCTCTTTTGCCCACACAAACCAAAATAGTACTATCTGGTACCAGCGCCATAATTTCTTCAGAAACAAGGTAGTCGTAGAGCACAACGTCAGCTTGTTGCAGAAGATTTAGTGCTTTTATGGTGAGCAATTCAGGATCGCCAGGACCGGCACCGATTAAAGCCACCTCGCCTTTGTTGAGCTGTGATTTGGCTAGCCTTGGCTTATCTTGGCTGCTAACCAAAGTGGGTGTACTTCCTTTGCCCGGCTGGTTAGTTAAAGTTGGGTTCATAATGGCAATCCTTCGCATATCGAATGATGGCATTATGACCACTCGCCTATATTACTTGAAATTCTAAAATTTCATTTTTTATTCCAAAAGCCACTAAAGAAGCTGTTTAGTCCGAAAGTATGTACAAATTTCGAGCTAACTCGCCGCATTGAACCTCTATCAGTTGTAGTCTTACTGGTAAAGGTGAGAGATCGGTATCAGAACCCCAGCAAGTAACAAATACAGATCACACTTTTATAGCCATAGAAACATTTCTTACATCACAAATTGATACACTTACCAAGTTTTTGAATCACCCTCGAATTAAAAGGATATAAAGATGAAAGTGGCAGTGACCCCAATTTCTATCGCTGTACTAGGCGGGATGCTTGCAATGGCAGGCCCAGCGATGGCTGACGAGATCAAGTTAAGAATTATCGAAACGACGGATATTCATACTAATGTTATGGATTACGACTACTACAAGGATAAGCCGTCGCAGAAAATCGGCCTGGCTCGCGCTGCTACTTTGGTGAAAGAAGCTCGTGGTGAGGTAACGAACAGCGTATTGGTGGATAACGGTGACTTACTTCAAGGTAGCCCTATGGGCGACTACATGGCATCGAAAGGCATTAAGCCAGGTGAAACCCACCCAGTTTACAAAGCCATGAACCAGCTTGACTACGATGTGGGTAACATCGGTAACCATGAGTTTAACTATGGCCTTGAGTTCCTTAAAACTTCACTGGAAGGCGCTAATTTCCCGTATATCAGTGCTAACGTGTTTGACAAAAAAACCGGCGACCACTACTTCAAGCCTTACCTAATCAAAACCCATACGTTCAAGGACACCGATGGCAATGCACACGACGTGAAAGTTGGCTACATTGGCTTCGTACCACCTCAAATCATGGTGTGGGATAAGAAAAACCTCGAAGGCAAAGTGTTCGCTGAAGACATCAAAGCTTCCGCTGAAAAGTTAGTGCCACAAATGAAGAAAGAAGGTGCGGACATTATCGTTGCTATCCCGCACTCAGGCGTTTCAAGCGATCCGTATAAAGCTGGCGCAGAAAACTCGACTTACTACCTTTCTGAAGTAAAAGGCATCGATGCGATTGCGTTTGGTCACTCTCATGCAGTATTCCCAGGTAAAGGCTTTGACAATATCCAAGGCGTCGACAACGAGAAAGGCACCATTAATGGTGTTGCTGCGGTGATGCCAGGACGTTGGGGTAGCCACGTTGGTGTAATGGATCTGATACTTGAGCAAGACGGTGATAGCTGGAAAGTGGCTGACGCGCAAACAGAAGCTCGTCCAATCTTCGACGCTGCTAACAAAAAGCCAATTGCTGAAGCAGACCAAGGTATTGTCAATGCGGTTAAAGGCGACCACAGTGCCACACGTGATTTCGTTAACCAACCGATTGGTAAAGCCAATGACGTGATGTACAGCTTCTTAGCGCTGGTTCAAGATGATCCTACGGTACAGATCGTTAACCTTGCACAGAAAGACTATGTAGAAACCATGATCCAAGGCGACCCAGATCTTGATGGTCTGCCAGTTCTGTCTGCTGCTGCGCCATTTAAAGCCGGTGGCCGTAAAAACGATCCAGCGAACTTTACCGAAGTAGAGTCGGGCCAGCTTACATTCCGAAATGCGGCCGACCTATACCTATACCCAAATACTCTTGTCGCACTGAAAGTAACGGGTAAAGAAGTGAAGGAATGGTTAGAGTGTTCTGCAGGTCAGTTCAAACAAATCGATGCGAACTCTAACAAACCACAATCACTGATCGATTGGGACGGCTTCCGCACCTACAACTTTGATGTGATGGATGGCGTTGAATATCAAATCGATGTCACTAAACCAGCCCGTTATGACGGCAACTGTAAACTGCTGGATGAAGGTAGCGAACGTATCGTTGGTCTGACGTATAACGGCAAACCAATCGACATGAAGCAAACCTTTATCATTGCGACCAATAACTACCGTGCATACAGCAACAAGTTCCCGGGTACCGGTAGCGACTTTATCGCATTTGATTCTCCAGATGAAAACCGCTCTATCGTTGCTAACTACATCTCGAAAGTAAGCAAAGAGAAAGGCGAAGTCACCCCAAGTGCGGACAACAACTGGTCGTTTGCACCAATTAGCACAAACGCTAAGCTAGACGTCCGTTTTGAAACCTCTCCATCAGAGAAAGCGGCGCAATTTATCAGCGACAAAGGTCAATACCCGATGAAGAAGGTAGCGACTGATGATGTTGGCTTCGCGGTTTACCAAATCGACTTACAAAAATAAGGGTATCTAGATTTAGATACCGCCTTAATAAGTCTAGCCACGCGTAATGCGTGGCTTTTTTATTCGCCTCGGTTTAGTCTAAGAACGATAGGCCGTTGATCGCAATAAAGAGAAGTACATCATGATTATCTGGAAGACAAAAACGTTCACTGAACTCAACACGACTGAGCTATATGAGTTGATCAAACTGCGCGTCGATGTCTTTGTGGTAGAACAAACCTGCCCTTATCCAGAACTGGATAACAAAGACCAAATCGAAGGCGTGCACCATTTACTGGGTTACCAAGGTGATGAACTCGTCGCCTGTGCGCGATTGCTACCAAAAGGCACTACGTACGAACAAGTGAGTATTGGCCGTGTTGCGACGAAGCAGACGCATAGAGGAGGTGGTTTAGGGCATGACCTACTCGTGCAAGCAAAACTCGAGTGTGAGCGTCTGTGGCCTAATGAGAGCATCCAAATCGGTGCGCAATCGCACTTGCAAGGTTACTACTCAAAACATGGCTTTAGTGCCTGCTCGGATGAATATCTAGAAGATGATATTCCTCATATTGACATGAGGCTTCTCAAGTAACCGTGACTTACACAACGACGACTTGAACTAAAAAGGGGCTTACACGCCCCTTCTTATCTCTAACTATTTACTACGACCAAATCCGCCGTCAGACAAACGGAAGAACATGATCGACTGGTCGCCGCGCTCAATCTGTAAGATATCTAAGCTACCTTCTTCATTGAACTTAAATCGAATTAGCTGACCTTGCTTAATTCGGCTTAGTGGTTTGTCGCTGCCTTCAATGCGTGCCAGCGCATTCAAGTCTGCCATCGGCAATTGGTTAGTGCGGAAAACGCGCGCGAGCGTATCTCCCTTCTTCACCGTATACTCACGCCAAGCCGTTTCTACTCGCTCTTCAACGTTGACTTGCGACGACTGCTCACTCAATGGCGCGGTATTGACGCTGACTGCTACTCGTTGATTGGTAGGGGTTACTTGAGGCGCATCAGCCTTTTGGCCTGGCAAAAGCATCAATACAATAACAACAGGAATGAGAACGCTCAAAACCCTTCTGTGTAGACGCGGTAAACGATGCCATAACACCTTAGCCTTATCACGTGACGCAGACAATCGAGACAAATCGATTTGCTTTAGACGCGATAAATCCAGCGCTTGCCACTTTTCTTTCAGCACTTGAACGTGGTCAACTTTTTGCTTTTTACGGTGACGACGATTCATTCCCATTTGTCTCCTACTACACAACCGTCTAAGTTTAAGAAAACCTGCGTTCAGAGTATAGAAAAATCGCAGGTCTGCTAATTTATAACCGCCTAATGTCACAAGTTTAACAACCAAAACGAATTAATTGGTAAAAGTTAGTTAGAGCATTTCGGTTTAAAGCCAGAACTGGTATGCTTTCGTCTTCATTCGAATAGCAAGAGAGACCGTCATGTCTGACGTGAAATTAGAAACTGTAGAACAGAAAGCAAGCTATGGTATTGGTCTACAAATGGGCCAACAACTAGCAGGTAGCGGCCTAGAAGGTCTAAACGTAGATGCAATCGCTAAAGGTATTGCAACTGCACTAACTGGTGACATGCCAGAAATCGAAATTGACGAGATCAACAACGCACTGCAAGAGCTACACACTCGTGCAGAAGCAGTACGTCAAGAAGCAGCTAAAGCTGCTGCAGCTGACGGTGAAGCGTTCCTAAAAGACAACGCTCTTCGTTCAGAAGTAACGGTTCTTGAGTCTGGTCTTCAATACGAAGTGATCACTGAAGGTACTGGCGAAATTCCATCTGCAGACAAAACTGTACGTGTTCACTACCACGGTGAGCTAACAGACGGTACTGTATTCGACAGCTCTGTATCTCGCGGTCAACCAGCTGAGTTCCCAGTAACTGGCGTAATCAAAGGCTGGGTTGAAGCACTTCAACTAATGCCTGTAGGTTCTAAGTGGAAGCTGTACATTCCTCAAGACCTAGCATACGGTGAGCGCGGCGCAGGTGCAGCGATTCCTCCGTTTGCAGCACTAGTATTCGAAGTTGAGCTACTAGACATCATCGCTTAATCTCAGCTCTGATACTCAATTTTTAAAAGCAGTGACTCGTCACTGCTTTTTTATTGTCTAATCTTAGTGAGTAGACAATAAAAATGGACGGTATCATGAGAACTCTTCTAGCCCTTTCTACGGCCCTACTAATTTCAGCCCCAACCCACGCTGCACTCGATCTCTCTAGTGTATCAGCTGACGATGCTAACAATTTGCTTTCCAGCGCGAATTCTATGATGAAGGCAAAAGACTCAGCAATTGTTAATGATTTAGTCAACGATCTCTCTGTCTCACCTGAACAAGCGACAACAGGTGTTGGGGCGCTACTCTCTCTGGCACAAAGCTCATTAGGTTCAGAGCAGCAGAGTGAACTAAGTTCGCTCATTCCCGGAATGGATTCGCTAACAAGCAGCGGTCTTCTCTCTTCAATACAAGATATGGATAGTGTTAAAGGTGCATTTTCATCAGTAGGTTTAGACCCGTCGATGATTTCACAATTCGCACCGGTAGTATTGGATTACCTGGGTTCACAAGGAGCAAGTTCAGGTCTCATGGACTCACTGACATCACTATGGCAGTAAAAGGGAGAGGCGATTTTAATCACGGTTGATTTCAAAATAACAGATAGCAAAAAGCCGAGCATAAATGCTCGGCTTTTTTAGTTCTACGAACTTTACTGATTACTCAGCAGCAGCTTCTTCAGATGCTTCTGGGCGATCAACTAGCTCAATGTAAGCCATTGGAGCTTTATCGCCAGCACGGAAGCCAGCTTTTAGGATACGAGTGTAACCGCCCTGACGAGCAGCAAAACGTGGACCTAGTTCGTTGAATAGTTTCGCAACTACTTCGTTATCACGAGTACGTGCAAATGCTAGACGACGGTTAGCAACACTGTCAGTCTTAGCTAGTGTAATCAAAGGCTCAACTACGCGACGTAGCTCTTTTGCTTTAGGCAATGTAGTCTTGATTACTTCATGACGTACAAGAGAGCTAGCCATATTGCTGAACATCGCTTTGCGATGGCTGCTGTTGCGGTTGAGTTGACGACCACTCTTACGATGGCGCATGACCTAATCCTTCTAACTAGTATCGATTAATCTTCAGCGATAGACGCTGGTGGCCAGTTTTCTAGGCGCATGCCCAGAGACAGACCACGTGATGCAAGTACGTCTTTAATCTCAGTAAGAGATTTTTTACCAAGGTTTGGCGTTTTAAGTAGCTCAACCTCAGTACGCTGTACAAGATCACCGATGTAGTGAATCGCTTCTGCTTTTAGACAGTTAGCAGAGCGAACTGTTAGTTCAAGATCGTCTACAGGACGCAGTAGAATAGGATCGAACTCCGGCTTCTCTTCCTTCTCCTCAGGAACACGTACATCACGAAGATCTACGAACGCATCCAATTGCTCAGCTAGAATAGTAGCTGCGCGACGGATAGCTTCCTCAGGTTCTAGAGTACCGTTCGTTTCCATATCGATAACGAGCTTGTCTAGGTCAGTACGTTGCTCAACACGTGCCGCTTCTACAGCGTAGGCAATTTTGTCTACTGGGCTGTAAGTTGCGTCAACTAGCAAACGACCGATTGGACGCTCATCTTCTTCAGTATGGATACGAGCTGAAGCTGGAACATAACCGCGACCACGTTCAACTTTGATTCGCATAGAAATCTCAGCGTTGTCATCCGTTAGGTGACAAATAACGTGTTCTGGGTTAGCGATCTCTACATCACCATCATGGGTGATGTCACCTGCAACAACAGGGCCTGAGCCTGATTTGTTTAGCGTAATAAACACTTCGTCTTTGCCTTCAGCAACGCGAACAGCTAGACCTTTCAGGTTAAGAAGAATCTCAAGGATATCTTCTTGTACACCTTCTTTAGTGCTGTACTCGTGCAGAACGCCTTCGATTTCAACTTCAGTCACTGCACAACCTGGCATTGACGAAAGCAAAATACGGCGAAGCGCATTACCTAGAGTGTGACCAAAGCCACGCTCTAATGGCTCAAGAGTTACTTTTGCGTGTGTCGTGCTAACTTGTTCGATGTCAACAAGACGTGGCTTAAGAAATTCTGTTACAGAACCCTGCATTGTGTCCTCTCTTTAGTTTAAACCTTACTTAGAGTAAAGCTCGACGATCAAGTGTTCGTTAATGTCAGCAGATAGATCTGAACGCTCAGGCATACGCTTGAATGTACCTTCCATCTTGCCAGCATCTACTTCAATCCAAGTTGGTTTTTCGCGTTGTTCAGCAACTTCTAGAGCCGCTTTAATACGAGCTTGCTGTTTAGCCTTCTCGCGGATAGAAACAACGTCGTTAGCCGTAATTTTGAATGAAGGAACGTTTACAACATTACCGTTAACTAGGATAGCTTTGTGGCTAACTAGCTGACGTGCTTCTGCGCGAGTTGCACCAAAGCCCATGCGGTAAACTACGTTATCTAGACGACCTTCAAGAAGCTGAAGTAGGTTTTCACCAGTGTTGCCTTTAAGGCGAGCTGCTTCTTTGTAGTAGTTACGGAATTGTTTTTCTAGAACGCCGTAGATACGACGAACTTTTTGCTTCTCACGAAGCTGAACGCCATACTCAGATAGACGACCGCGACGAGCGCCGTGTACACCTGGTGCGTTATCGATTTTACACTTGGTATCGATCGCGCGTACACCTGACTTAAGGAATAAGTCTGTACCTTCGCGACGGCTAAGCTTCAGCTTAGGACCCAAATATCTTGCCATGATTCTTCTCCAATTATCCTAGAAACGTTATACGCGACGTTTCTTAGGTGGACGACAACCGTTATGAGGGATTGGTGTCGCGTCAACGATGTTCGTGATGCGGAAACCAGCAGCGTTCAGTGCACGAACAGTAGATTCGCGACCTGGACCTGGACCCTTAACCATAACTTCCAAGTTCTTTAGACCGTATTCTTTAGCCATTTCAGCACAACGCTCAGCAGCAACCTGTGCAGCGAACGGAGTAGACTTACGAGAACCACGGAAACCTGAACCACCTGCAGTTGCCCATGCAAGAGCGTTACCTTGACGGTCAGTAATGGTTACGATTGTGTTATTGAAAGAAGCATGGATGTGCGCAACGCCATCTGCAACTTGCTTGCGTACGCGCTTACGAGCGCGAGTTGGTTGTTTAGCCATTGTACTCTACCTTCCCGATTATTTCTTGATCGGCTTACGCGGACCCTTACGGGTGCGAGCGTTGGTTTTAGTACGCTGTCCACGTAGTGGTAGACTGCGACGATGACGAAGACCACGGTAACAGCCAAGGTCCATAAGACGCTTGATGTTCATTGATACTTCACGACGTAGATCACCTTCTACAGTGTACTTAGCTACACCATCACGCAGTTGATCGATCTGCTCTTCAGTTAGTTCACTGATCTTAACATCTTCAGCAATACCCACTTCAGCTAGGATAGCTTGAGAGCGAGTTTTACCGATGCCGTAAATCGCAGTTAGTGCGATTACAGCGTGTTTTTGATCAGGAATGTTAATGCCTGCTATACGGGCCATTATTCACTCCTAGTGTTTCTTAAAAAGAATAGCCGCAGCAAAGCCCGTTATGGATACGCTGCGGAGTGCTACTTCTTTTGCACGCAAAAGGTAGGCCGAGGAATATACTCGACCATACCTTATATTTCAAGTAAAAATTTCTGCTTAATTAGCCTTGGCGCTGTTTGTGCTTTGGCTCACTGCTACAGATAACACGCACAACACCGTTGCGCTTGATAACTTTACAGTTACGGCAGATTTTTTTAACGGAAGCACGAACTTTCATTGCTAAACTCCGTAGATGAAATCTGGGATACTCGCCGAATTAACGGCCAACACCCTTCAGATTTGCTTTCTTCAACACAGAATCATACTGTTGTGACATCAGATGAGTCTGTACCTGTGCCATAAAGTCCATAATTACTACCACTACGATGAGTAGTGAAGTACCGCCGAAGTAGAAACGTACGTTCCACGCGACCATCATGAACTCGGGAATCAGACAGATAAAGGTAATATATAGAGCACCTGCAAGGGTAAGTCTAGTCATTACTTTATCAATGTATTTCGCTGTCTGCTCACCTGGGCGGATGCCGGGTACGAATGCACCAGACTTCTTCAAGTTATCTGCTGTTTCACGCGGATTGAAAACAAGAGCCGTGTAGAAGAAACAGAAGAAAATAATCGCTGCTGCATAAAGCATTACATACAGCGGTTGACCTGGGCTGAGAGCCAATGACACGTCAGTTAACCAACCGAACGCGCTGCTCTCACCATTCTGACCAAACCACTGAGCCAGTGTTCCTGGGAACAGGATAATGCTTGAAGCAAAGATTGCTGGAATAACACCTGCCATGTTGATTTTCAACGGTAGGTGTGTGCTTTGTGCAGCGAAAACCTTACGGCCTTGTTGACGTTTGGCGTAGTTAACGACGATACGACGTTGACCACGTTCCATAAACACAACAAAGTAAATCACTGCGAAAGCGAGTACAGCAATCAACAACAGAAGAAGTACGTGCAGTTCACCTTGACGCGCTTGCTCGATTGTTTGACCGATTGCAGAAGGCAATCCAGCAACAATACCTGCAAAAATTAGAATGGAAATACCATTACCAATTCCACGCTCTGTAATTTGTTCACCTAACCACATAAGGAACATGGTACCAGTTACTAAACTTACGGTTGCAATTAGCGTAAACATGGTTTGGTTGATAACAACCAGATTATTGACCATGTTTGGAAGGCCAGTTGCGATACCTATTGCCTGGAATGTTGCAAGTACAAGCGTACCATAACGCGTATATTGGCTAATCTTACGACGCCCTGCCTCACCCTCTTTCTTGAGTTCGGCTAACGCTGGATGAACTACCGTTAGCAACTGGACAACAATCGACGCCGAAATATACGGCATGATGCCCAGTGCTAAAATAGATGCACGCTCTAATGCACCACCGGAGAACATGTTAAACATTTCTACGATGGTACCTTTTTGCTGTTCGAACAAATCGGCAAGTACAGCTGCGTCAATACCAGGGATCGGCACAAAAGAGCCGGCACGGAACACTAAAAGTGCTCCTATAACGAATAAAAGTCTAGACTTAAGTTCGTTTAAGCCATTCTTTGCACTACTAAAATCTTGTCCTGGTTTCTTAGCCATCTGTACCTCATCCCTCGAGATTATTCCTCGATTTTACCGCCTGCAGCTTCGATTGCAGCTTTAGCGCCTTTAGTCACGCGTAGACCTTTAACAGTCACAGCTTTGTCGATTTCACCTGAAAGAACAACTTTAACAAATTCGATGTTCTTAGTGATAACGTTAGCTGCTTTAAGGCTGTTTAGGTCAACAACGTCACCAGTTACCTTCGCTAGCTCAGCTAGACGAACTTCAGCAGACACTAGGCTCTTACGAGAAGTGAAACCGAATTTTGGTAGACGCTGTTTCAAAGGCATTTGACCGCCTTCAAAACCTGGACGAACACTGCCGCCAGAACGTGATTTTTGGCCTTTGTGACCACGGCCACCAGTTTTACCTAGGCCAGAACCGATACCACGACCTACGCGCTTCTTAGAAGGCTTAGAACCCGCAGCCGGTGATAGAGTATTCAAACGCATTCTGATTACTCCTCAACTTTAACCATGTAGTAAACCTTGTTGATCATACCGCGAACGCACGGAGTATCTTCAAGTTCTACTGTGTGGTTGATTTTACGAAGGCCAAGACCTTTAAGACACGCTTTGTGCTTAGGTAGGCGACCAATTGAGCTCTTAGTTTGAGTTACTTTGATAGTTGCCATGGTGTTCTTACTCCGAAATAGATTCAACAGTTAGACCACGTTTAGCAGCAACCATTTCTGGTGACTTCATGCTACCTAGAGCATCGATCGTTGCACGAACGATGTTGATAGGGTTCGTAGAACCGTATGCTTTAGACAGTACGTTGTGTACACCTGCAACTTCTAGTACTGCACGCATCGCACCACCTGCGATAACACCCGTACCTTCTGCTGCTGGCTGCATGTAAACTTTAGAGCCAGAGTGGCGACCTTTCACCGGGTGGTGAAGAGTGCCTTCGTTAAGCGCGATCGTAGTCATGTTACGACGTGCTTTTTCCATTGCTTTTTGAATCGCAGCAGGTACTTCACGAGCTTTGCCGTAACCGAAACCTACGCGACCATTACCGTCACCAACTACTGTTAGTGCAGTGAAGCTCATGATTCGACCACCTTTAACCGTCTTAGAAACACGGTTAACGGCGATTAGCTTTTCTTGCAAATCACTAGCTTGTTGTTGTTCTTTAGCCATCTTCCAACCCTACCTTAGAATTTCAGACCAGCTTCGCGAGCAGATTCTGCTAGCGCCGCTACTCGACCGTGGTATTGGAAACCAGAACGATCGAATGCAACAGCAGATACGCCTTTTTCAAGAGCGCGCTCAGCAACAGCTTTACCAACTGCTTTAGCTGCATCGATGTTACCAGTACTCTTAACTTCTTCACGAATCGCTTTTTCAACAGTTGAAGCGGCTGCGATAACTTCAGAGCCGTTCGCTGCGATTACTTGAGCGTAAACGTGACGAGGAGTACGGTGTACTACTAGGCGAGTTGCACCCAGTTCTGCAATCTTACGACGTGCACGTGTAGCACGACGGATGCGAGATGCTTTCTTATCCATAGTGTTACCTTACTTCTTCTTAGCTTCTTTAGTACGCACATTTTCATCTGCGTAACGAACACCTTTACCTTTATAAGGCTCAGGCTCACGGTAAGAACGAATGTCAGCTGCAACTTGACCAACTAGTTGCTTATCACAACCAGTAATAATGATCTCAGTTTGGCTAGGACACTCAGCTTTAATACCCGCTGGCAACTCGTGCTCAACTGGGTGAGAGAAGCCAAGTGTTAGGCCTACAGCGTTGCCTTTGATAGCAGCACGGTAACCAACACCTTTAAGAGTTAGCTTCTTAGTAAAGCCTTCAGTAACACCAACAACCATGTTGTTAACTAGTGCACGAGCAGTACCTGCTTGTGCCCATGCGTTAGCAACACCGTCGCGAGGACCGAATGTAAGGTTGCTCTCTTCTTGAGCGATAACAACTGCGTTGTTTAGAACGCGAGTTAGTTCACCTTTAGCGCCTTTAACAGTAACTTCTTGGCCGTTTAGTTTCACCTCTACGCCAGCTGGAATAGCGACAGGTGCTTTAGCAACACGAGACATAATCTACTCCTATTAAGCTACGTAACAGATGATTTCACCGCCAAGACCTGCCTTACGTGCAGCGCGGTCTGACATCAGACCCTTGGAAGTAGAAACAACAGCAATACCCAAACCGCCCATCACAGTTGGTAGCGAGTCTTTGTTTTTGTAGACACGCAGACCAGGACGTGAAACACGTTTGATTTGCTCAATTACTGGTTTTGCTTGGAAGTACTTAAGTGTAACTTCTAGCACTGGTTTTGCTTCGCCTTCAACAGCGAAGTCAACGATGTAACCTTCAGCTTTCAGTAGTGCAGCGATTGCAACTTTAAGCTTTGAAGAAGGCATTTTTACAGCAACTTTGTTTGCTGCCTGACCGTTACGAACGCGGGTCAGCATATCCGAAATCGGATCTTGCATGCTCATAAGATTTACTCCAAATGATTAAGTGGCAATTACCAGCTAGCCTTACGAAGTCCAGGAATCTCGCCTTTCATGCAAGCTTCGCGAACTTTGATACGGCTTAGACCGAACTTACGTAGGTAACCGTGTGGACGACCAGTTTGGTTGCAACGGTTGCGCTGACGTGAAGCACTTGAATCACGTGGAAGAGCTTGCAGTTTAAGTACTGCGTTCCAACGATCTTCTTCAGATGCGTTTACATCGCTGATGATAGCTTTTAGAGCTGAGCGCTTTTCAGCAAACTTAGCTACTAGCTTCGCGCGTTTAGTTTCGCGCGCTTTCATTGATTGTTTAGCCATAACAGTAACCCTTCACCTTACTTACGGAATGGGAAGTTAAAGGCAGCCAGCAGAGCTCGGCCTTCCTCATCGTTTGCAGCAGACGTCGTAATAGTGATGTCTAGGCCACGAACACGGTCTACTTTATCGTAGTCGATTTCCGGGAAGATGATTTGCTCGCGAACGCCCATGCTGTAGTTACCGCGTCCGTCAAAAGACTTAGCGCTAACGCCACGGAAGTCACGTACACGTGGAAGTGCGATAGAGATTAAACGCTCTAAAAATTCCCACATACGTTCGCCACGCAAGGTTACTTTACAACCAATTGGGTAGCCTTCACGAATTTTGAAACCTGCAACAGATTTACGCGCTTTAGTGATAAGAGGCTTTTGACCAGAGATCGTTGCCATATCAGCTGCTGCGTTTTCTAGCAGTTTCTTATCGTTGATTGCTTCACCAACGCCCATGTTTAGGGTGATTTTCTCAATCCTAGGGACTTGCATGACGCTTGAGTAGTTGAATTGTTTGGTCAATTCAGCAACTACAGACGACTTGTAGTAATCATGCAGTTTCGCCATAGTAGAACTCCAAATTACTTTCTATTAGTTAGAAACAGTTTCGCCGTTAGACTTGAAGAAACGAACTTTCTTGCCATCTTCGATACGGAAACCGATGCGGTCAGCTTTACCAGTAGCCGCGTTAAAGATTGCAACGTTAGAAGCGTCAATTGCTGCTTCTTGCTCAACGATGCCACCTTGTTGACCTAGAGCCGGTTGAGGCTTTTGGTGCTTCTTAACAAGGTTGATACCTTCAACGATAACTTTACCAGTTGCTAGAACCTTAGTTACTTTACCTTTCTTGCCTTTATCTTTACCAGCAAGAACGATTACTTCGTCATTACGACGGATTTTAGCTGCCATTTTATAGCTCCTTACAGTACTTCAGGTGCTAGTGAAACAATTTTCATGAATTTCGCATTACGAAGTTCACGAGTCACTGGACCAAAGATACGTGTGCCGACTGGTTGCTCAGTAGTGTCATTCAACAATACACAAGCATTACGGTCGAAGCGAATGACAGAACCGTCTGGACGACGTACGCCTTTACGGGTGCGAACTACTACCGCCTTCAGAACATCACCTTTTTTTACTTTACCGCGAGGAATTGCTTCTTTCACAGTAACTTTGATGATGTCGCCGATGTGTGCGTAACGACGGTGTGAGCCACCCAGAACCTTAATACACATTACCTTGCGCGCGCCAGAGTTATCTGCTGCGTCAAGTGTACTTTGCATTTGGATCATTGTTAGTGCTCCGCTAAATATTAAAAACTAGACCCTCTCGGGTCGGGCTGCCTCTTTAAAGGGACGCGAATTGTACCACCCTTTTTTGTGATTGGGTAGACAAAAAATAAGCGGCCCCAAAAATAATTTGGAGCCGCTTGATTTCGCTAGAGAAAAACGATTAAATTTTCGCTTTTTCTACGATGCTTACCAAAGTCCAAGACTTAGTCTTAGACAGTGGACGGCACTCACGAACTTCAACAGTGTCGCCAATGCCACACTCGTTGTTTTCGTCATGTGCGTGTAGTTTAGTCGTACGCTTTACGAATTTACCGTAAATTGGGTGTTTAACCATGCGTTCGATTGCAACAACAATAGACTTGTCGCCTTTGTTGCTAATTACACGACCTAGTTGAGTACGGATTTGTTCGCTCATTATGCGCCTGCCTTCTCAGTCAAAACAGTTTTCACACGTGCGATATCACGGCGTACAGCTTTTAGAGTATGAGTTTGCTGAAGCTGACCAGTTGCAGCTTGCATGCGCAAGTTGAACTGTTCACGTAGCAAATTCAAAAGCTCAGCGTTAAGCTCTTCAACGTTTTTTTCGCGTAGATCTTGTGCTTTCATCACATCACCTGCTTAGTTACAAATGTAGTTTTGAACGGCAGTTTGCGAGCCGCTAGGCGGAACGCTTCACGTGCCAACTCTTCAGGTACACCGTCCATTTCGTACATAACCTTACCAGGTTGGATTTGGGCTACCCAGTACTCAACGTTACCTTTACCCTTACCTTGACGAACTTCTAGTGGTTTTTCTGTGATAGGCTTGTCTGGGAATACACGAATCCAGATTTTACCTTGACGCTTAACGTGACGCGTCATTGCACGACGAGCCGCTTCGATCTGACGAGCAGTAAGACGACCACGACCAACAGCCTTAAGACCGAATGTGCCGAAGCTTACGTCTGTACCTTTAGCTAGACCACGGTTGCGACCAGTCTGAACCTTACGGAACTTAGTACGTTTAGGTTGTAGCATCTGTCGACTCCTTACTTACGGCCTTTGCGCTGCTTCTTAGGCTTGTCGCCTTTTGGCTCTACAGCGTTAGCTGCTGGCATACCGCCTAGAATCTCACCTTTGAAGATCCAAACTTTAATGCCGATCACACCGTATTGAGTGTGAGCCGAAGAAGTTGCGTAATCAATGTCAGCACGTAGAGTGTGTAGAGGCACACGGCCTTCACGGTACCACTCAGAACGTGCGATTTCAGCGCCGCCTAGACGACCACTTACTTCCACTTTGATACCTTTAGCGCCAAGACGCATAGCATTTTGTACCGCACGCTTCATAGCACGACGGAACATAACACGACGCTCAAGTTGAGACGCGATGCTATCAGCCACAAGTTGGCCGTCTAGCTCAGGCTTACGTACTTCAGCGATGTTAATTTGCGCTGGTACACCTGCGATTTTAGCTACAGCTGCGCGTAGCTTCTCAACGTCTTCACCTTTCTTACCGATGACAACGCCAGGACGAGCAGTGTGAATAGTCACACGAATGCTCTTAGCTGGACGCTCGATAACGATACGTGAAAGAGACGCTTTTGCTAGTTCCTTAGTAAGGAACTGACGTACCTTGAAGTCGCCGTCTAGGTTGTCAGCGAAATCTTTGGTGTTAGCAAACCATGTAGCATTCCAAGGCTTAACGATGCCAAGACGAATACCATTAGGATGTACTTTCTGACCCATTGCTTATCTCCTAGTCTTAAGCGTCTGCAACAACAACAGTGATGTGGCAAGAACGCTTCAAGATACGGTCGGCACGGCCTTTAGCACGAGGCATAATACGCTTCATGATAGGACCTTCATCTACGAAGATTTTTGCGACTGAAAGATCGTCGATATCTGCACCTTCGTTGTGTTCCGCATTCGCGATTGCTGATTCAAGAACTTTCTTAACTAGTTCAGCAGCTTTTTTGTTGCTGAAAGTTAGTAGTTCAAGAGCTTGATCCACGCTTTTACCGCGGATTTGGTCTGCAACTAAGCGAGCTTTCTGAGGAGAAATACGAGCAAAGTTATGTTTAGCGATAGCTTCCATCATCTACTCCTTATTTCTTCTTAGCTTTCTTATCCGCAGCGTGGCCGCGGTAAGTGCGAGTTGGTGCAAATTCACCCAGTTTGTGACCGATCATTTCTTCGGTAACGAAAACTGGTACGTGCTGACGACCATTATGGACAGCGATGGTCAAACCAATCATTGATGGGATGATCATTGAACGACGGGACCAAGTCTTAACAGGCTTTTTGTCTCCGCTTTCCACCGCTTTCTCTACCTTCTTCAGCAAGTGTAGGTCAATAAAAGGACCTTTCTTGAGAGAACGTGGCATGGCGATTCCTCTTTATAGATTACTTATTACGACGACGTACGATGTACTTGTCAGTGCGCTTGTTCTTACGAGTCTTAAAGCCTTTAGTTGGCTGACCCCAAGGAGATACTGGGTGACGACCACCAGAAGTACGGCCTTCACCACCACCGTGTGGGTGGTCTACCGGGTTCATAACCACACCGCGAACGGTTGGACGAACACCGCGCCAGCGACTAGCACCAGCTTTACCTAGTTCACGTAGCATGTGCTCAGCATTACCAACTTCACCGATTGTTGCACGGCCTTCTGATAGTACTTTGCGCATTTCGCCAGAACGTAGGCGTAGAGTTACATATGCACCATCGCGAGCGATGATTTGTGCGTATGCACCTGCAGAACGAGCAATTTGTGCACCTTTACCAGGCTTAAGTTCAACACAGTGTACTGTAGAACCTACTGGGATGTTGCGCATCGGCAGAGTGTTACCTGCTTTGATAGGCGCATCAACACCAGACTGGATAGAGTCACCCGCTTGGATGCCTTTTGGTGCAATGATGTAGCGACGCTCACCGTCTGCGTACAGAACTAGAGCGATGTTTGCGCTACGGTTTGGATCGTATTCTAGGCGCTCAACTTTCGCTGGGATGCCATCTTTAGTACGTTTGAAGTCAACCAAACGGTAGTGATGCTTGTGACCACCACCAATGTGACGTACTGTGATACGACCGTTGTTGTTACGACCACCGTTCTTAGAGTTTTTCTCTAGAAGTGGAGCGTAAGGCTTACCTTTGTGAAGGTCAGCGTTAACAACTTTAACTACGTGACGACGACCAGGGGAAGTCGGCTTACATTTAACAATAGCCATTGTTTAACTCTCCTGTTATTCCGCACCGCCAACGAAGTCAAGATCTTGACCTTCAGCCAGAGTCACATACGCCTTCTTAACGTCGCTGCGGCGACCTTGACGTAGACCTTGACGTTTAGTCTTACCCTTAAGAACAAGAGTATTTACAGTCTTAACTTCAACTTCAAATAGCTTTTCTACAGCTGCTTTGATCTCTTTCTTAGTTGCATCTTTAGCTACTTTGAAAACGATAGTGTTCGCTTTCTCAGCTGCCATAGTTGCTTTTTCAGAGATGTGCGGAGCACGTAGAACTTTTAGGATACGCTCTTCAGTGATCATGCTAGCATCTCCTCAACTTGTTTAACTGCAGCAGCAGTAATAACAACTTTGTCGAACGCGATTAGAGAAACTGGGTCAATACCAGCTACGTCACGTGCGTCAACTTTGTATAGGTTACGAGCAGCTAGGAATAGATTCTCATCTACTTCGCTAGTCACGATTAGCGCATCTGTTAGCTCAAGCTCTTTAAGCTTAGCTACAAGCTCTTTCGTTTTTGGAGCTTCTACAGAGAAGTTATCAACAACGATTAGACGCTCTTGACGAACTAGCTCAGAAAGAATGCTCTTCATAGCACCGCGGTACATTTTCTTGTTAACTTTTTGGCTGTGATCTTGTGGTTTCGCAGCAAAAGTAACACCACCTGTACGCCAGATTGGGCTACGAATTGTACCAGCACGTGCACGGCCAGTACCTTTTTGACGCCATGGCTTAGCGCCACCGCCAGATACTTCAGAACGAGTCTTTTGAGCGCGAGTACCTTGACGAGCACCTGCTGCATAAGCAACAACTACTTGGTGTACTAGAGCTTCGTTGAAGTCACGTCCGAAAGTAGTCTCGGAAACAGTTAGTGCATCAGCACCTTTAACCATCAATTCCATTACTTACTCCTAGACGTTAAGCTTTAATAGCTGGTTTTACGATCACGTTGCCGCCTGTTGAGCCTGGTACTGCACCTTTGATAAGAAGCAGATTGCGCTCAGCGTCAACACGTACGATCTCTAGGTTTTGAGTCGTTACACGCTCAGCACCCATGTGACCTGCCATTTTTTTGCCTTTAAATACGCGACCTGGAGTTTGGCACTGACCAATTGAACCCGGAGCACGGTGAGACAAAGAGTTACCGTGAGTAGCATCTTGAGTAGAGAAGTTCCAACGCTTAACAGCGCCTTGGAAGCCTTTACCTTTAGAAGTACCAGTAACGTCTACTTTTTTAACGTCGTTGAATAGTTCTACGTTTAGCTCAGCGCCAACTGCGAACTCTTCGCCGTTTTCCAAACGGAATTCCCAAAGACCGCGACCTGCTTCAACACCTGCTTTCGCAAAATGGCCAGCTTCTGGCTTAGAAACACGGCTAGCTTTCTTAGCACCTGCAGTTACCTGGATTGCTGCATAACCGTCTGCTTCAAGTGTACGTACTTGAGTTACACGGTTCGCTTCAACCTCAACAACTGTTACAGGGATAGAAACGCCTTCTTCGGTAAAAATGCGGGTCATACCCACTTTACGTCCGACTAGACCAATCATTCTTCTAATCTCCCTTAACCTAGGCTGATTTGAACATCAACGCCAGCAGCAAGATCAAGACGCATTAGAGCGTCAACAGTTTTGTCTGTTGGCTCAACGATGTCGATCAAACGCTTGTGAGTACGGATTTCGTACTGGTCACGTGCATCTTTGTTGACGTGTGGAGAGATAAGAACAGTGAAACGCTCTTTACGAGTAGGTAGTGGAATTGGACCACGAACCTGTGCGCCGGTACGCTTAGCTGTTTCAACGATTTCCGCAGTCGACTGGTCGATTAGTTTATAATCGAAAGCCTTTAGGCGGATACGAATACGTTGGTTCTGCATGAGACAGAGCTCCAATAATTAAAAATTACACAAACAATATCGCCACTCATACTCGCGAAGGCGAGAGAATGCCGATTGATTTATGTGAAACCGTAGCACTCTAATTGAGCGCATTGTCAGCTAATTTTCGATTCACCCAACTGCTAGGCAGAGAGTAAATTGTATTAACTGCGAACATAAGCTGAGTCTACGTTACTAAGCACTTGCCGAGGCAAATTGCTTACTCCTCTTTGCTCATTGGTTCACAACTGAACTAAGTCAGTGGGCGGTATTATACAGATCACAAAACGGGATGCAATAGGTGAGGGAAAAATAAACGAATTTACTTTTAGGGTCTAGCTGGAAAGCACCAGACCCTGATTATAGCTCCCTACTCCTCGTCAACAAACTGAGCTTGAAGATAGTTTTCAATGCCCACTTTCTCGATAAGTCCAAGCTGGGTTTCGAGCCAATCCACATGCTCTTCTTCGTCTTCTAAGATATTTTGAAACAGATCACGAGAGACAAAGTCGCGACTATCTTCGGCGTAAGCAATCGCATCTTTTAAGTCAGGTATTGCCATCATTTCGAGTTTAAGGTCACACTCCAACATCTCTTTAGCATCCTCACCGACCATGAGCTTACCTAAATCTTGTAAATTGGGAATGCCTTCTAAGAATAAAATCCGCTCAATCAGATGATCAGCGTGTTTCATTTCATCAATAGATTCGTGGTATTCCTTATCAGCCAGGTGCTTTAAGCCCCAGTCTTTGTACATTCTTGCGTGTAGGAAATATTGATTGATGGCAACAAGTTCGTTACCAAGAATTTTGTTGAGATGTTGAATGATGATTGGATCGCCTTTCATGACAAAGCCCTCCTCTTTGGCTCAGTATTAACTGTAGAACCAATTGGGGAGGTGTCAAAGTCACCGGCCGAAGGTTTGGGGTTAGCTTACTTTTGCAAACTGCATCGCCTGTGTTTCGCTTAAGATTTCCTTTGCTTGTTTGACGCATTTACCACATTGAGAGCCAAGAGAAGTGCACTTTCTGATAGTACGCATATCGGTGATACCTTCTTCGATAGCGAGCTTACGCAATTTTTTATCAGAGATGCCATGACATAAACAAACAAACATAATACAACCTTTCACAATTCACGCAGAAGAATATAAACGAGAATCGTTAGTGTTACCAGTGCTATTTATCTCTAAATCGAGCTAACGAAGGTAAGTACCTGAAGGGACATTAAATTTAATTTTCATATATCAAGTAGGGTGAGGCGTTACCGCCTCATCCCTCTTACAGAACCGTACGTAC
>NZ_JBJHPB010000023.1:0-83919 GCF_059412285.1 Vibrio sp. CB1-5
TTCCCAGGCATTACTCACCCGTCCGCCGCTCGACGCCGTTAACGTTCCCCGAAGGTTCAGTTAACTCGTTTCCGCTCGACTTGCATGTGTTAGGCCTGCCGCCAGCGTTCAATCTGAGCCATGATCAAACTCTTCAATTTAAGATTTTGTCGGCTCAATGAATACTGACTTTAAACTACCTTAGTAATCTAAAGCTATTATCGTTATTCCTTTACAAAGAAAGGAGAACGACAATGAATTGACTGTGCCAAGTCTTTCGACTTGATTGGTCACTCAGTTCATTGAAAACCTAATTTGATACCGCTCTTTATTAAGAGAAATATCTAATTTGATTATCATCAACGAGTGCCCACACAGATTGATAGGTCTATATTTTTAAAGAACATTTTCTAACTTTCGAACCGCTTCGCGTCTCGTTGTTAGGGGTGCGTATCTTACGCTTCCCGTTTTGAGAGTCAAGCGTTTTTTCAAACTTTTTTTCTCTCTCAACCGACGCCGCTTTGTGACTTTCGTCTCACTCCGTGTCGGTGAGGCGGCATTATAGAGATCACTCCATCGATGACAAGTGTTTTTTCCAAATTAATTTCCGTTCGTTCAAAAAGCCATCAAAGACCACATTTCTTGATAAAAATTCAACATTTGAAATACATCACACCAAATAATTGGAAAAATTACGCTCAACTACGTAATATTCCTTTATCTATTTGTTAACGATAGATGCCATTATTCGTCAATAAGAAAAGTAGTACTTTAATATGGACTCCAATAAATCTCTTTTTCTAGTAATAGCGATCGCTATTTTGGGCGGTATTGTTTTTTCTCAGTTCGCCGACATCTCACCGGCTGTTGCTTTTGTGCTTGGTGTAGTAGCTACATTTTTCGTTGTTAAATTTTCTTCTGCTGCTCCAACCATTTCGAAAGACAGCTCTCAATCAACAAAAACACTGTACGTAGGTAACCTACCTTATAAAGCTAACGAATCTCACGTTAAGGATCTGTTCGCTGAATATGGGGAAGTATTTGCGGTAAGACTAATGAAGGATAAACGCACAGGTAAGCGTCGTGGATTTGGTTTCGTCGTCATGGCGAGCTCCGATGCCAAGGGGGCAATCGAAGCGCTCAACGAAAAGGACTATATGCAAAGAACCTTAAAGGTTCGCATTGCTAATGACCCTAAGCATCCTGAATCTGCATCAATTGAACAGGACTAAAGCCGAGATCGTCTAAGGCTTTATTAAGTGCTTCTTCTTGTTTAGGGGAAGCACTGCTAAACACCTCTTTAGACCCTAAATCCTCTTTATCGCCACGCTCCGTTAATAAACTCACGACTCTACGGGCAATCGCTGAGCCTGAGTCAATCAATTCGACCCCTTTCCCAAGTACTTGCGATATCTCTTCTCGAATCAACGGAAAATGAGTACACCCTAATACCGCTACATCAATCACGTCTATGAGTGGCTCTAGAATCTGACGCAATTGCACCATGTCCATGGGCTGGCCTCTCAGCTTTTGCTCGGCCATATCCACCAGCTGACTACTACCAAGCAGCTTTACATCTTTATCATCAGCAAAGTCTCGGATCAGATCATGGGTATACTGACGAGTTATAGTGGCAGGTGTAGCAATTAAACCGACGGCTTGTTTTGAAAGTAGAGAAGCGGGTTTGATTGCTGGTACGACACCGACAACCGGAATAGACAACACTTCTCTTAAATGAGGTAGCACGATGGTGCTCGCGGTATTGCAAGCAATAACGACGATATCAATGCGCTGGCGCTGCATCATCTGTTGGATGAGACGGCAGGTACGATCAACAAGTGTGTCCGGCGCAAGTTCGCCATAAGGGTAGGCTTCGTTGTCGAATAAATAGAAGTAGTTTGCACACGGCAGCAAGTTCGCTATCTCTTCATATACAGAGAGACCACCTACTCCAGAGTCAAAGATTAAAATATTATGTCCATTCATCGTGTGTTACACCGACACTTGCCGTTATCTACCCGCGGACATAATACTCACTACTCGTTGAACGGTAAACCTATCTGCTCTTCGACACCTACTTCACTGTGTATCTTAGATGGCTAAATCGTTCAGCGGTTTCAATTGATACAGGGTCTAGCTCTATAGGGTGACTGAAGTACTTTGAATTACACACGAAGGTGTGAAACTCGCCGTCTTCTCCACATGGGTCAACATTGTTTGGTAGCTCCGCGATGAGATGCTCGGTATAACGCTCACCGCATAAAGACTCCGGTAATACTTGCCTGTCTATTGTCACCAATACGGTATCAATCCCTCTTTCTATTATCTCTTGAGCAAGCACTGGGCTATTTTCACCAACAAGAGGAAAAACCGCTTCCAGCCCAGCGGGTTCTACGTAGCTTTTTCGATACTCGACGATGCCATTGCAGAACATGTCCCCGAAGGCGATACCGTCCACATTAAGTCCTGATGACTTCACGCCGTCTATGACTAGCGACTGGTAAATGTCATTCGGCGGAAACACCTCTGGCAGTTCAATAGACACTAACGGCATTCCTAATCTGTCAGCTTGCATTTGCACAACTTCGAGAGGCGTGACTTGAAAAGGCACCTCACCGTTTACGTGGGTGGTATAGAGACCGACAACATTGTATTCAGACGACTCCATAAGACGCTCAAAGGTTAATGTGGAATCTTTACCTGATGACCAACTGATAATGATGTTTTTCATGCGAAAACCCTGAATATGAAAATAAACAAAGCCACTCCCTAGAGTGGCTTCGATATAGAGGCGTTAACTAGCTATTAGAAGTTTACTGTTGCCAACGCGAAGAAAGTACGACCCGGCGAGCGATAGCCTTTAGCCGTTTCGTACTCTTCATCGAGCAGGTTATCTACCCTTGCTCTCAAGGCAACATTGTCAGCTACCCAGTAAGAGACTGCGGCATCCCACAAACTCGTAGTAGGCAGATAGTCGTCTGCAGTTGGATTAGCTGTCGGTAAGTCGAGGCGCTTACCTGTGTAGAGATAGGTAAGCGACAGATCGAAGTCACCTATGTTTGCTTCACCAATCCACTTGTAGTTCTCTTTGGCTCGTCGAGCTAGCTGAGTACCGTTATCATCTTTATGGTCTTTATACTCAGCAATCACGGTATGATGAACTGGCCCCGTGCTAAATCGCCCTTCTAGCTCCACACCCTTGATATCTGCATCAACGTTATAGGTTTTGCCCCATGAGTCTCCTGGTACTGAATACCAGATGTTAAGATTGTCGACCTTATTATGATAAGCAGATAATTTCCAATCTAAAAAGCCACTCAAACCAGCAAGTCCAACTTCAAGGTTGCGCGAGTCTTCAGGTTGAAGATCTGGATTAGTGGTCAGACTGTTATAACTTGGCGCTTTAAACGCCGTGCCAGCCATCGCATAAGCACGGTAATTTGGAATAAAGCGATATTGACCACCCAATGACCACGTTGTGTAGTTGTCATATTTATCATGTCTATCGTGCCTTACGTTCGCTTCAGCAGAAAACTTGTCATAATCCGCTCTACCAGATACATAGGCGCCAATATTCTCGCGGCTTTCTCCCGCTAGTTTATGCGCACTCCCCCAGCTCTTGGCATCATCAGCAAGTTCCTCTTTACGGTAATCCAGACCACCACCGACCGAATACTGTGAGTTAATCTGATATAGATTCGACCATTGCGCATTTAAAGCATTAGTATCAACAACTGTATCAGCATTGCTCTCGCCAACAGATTGCAGGAAGTCCTTTTTCTCAACTTGGGCATAGCTTAACGTCACGAATGATTTATACGCTTGGCTTTGATAGTCAATACGACCCGCTAGGTTCTGATTATCAACCGCCCCATTCTTCTTCGCACCTTCATAATTGTATTCTGTCAGGCTATCGAACCAACGATAATCTAGCAGTGCACTCCAATTACTGTTGAAGTCATGCTTATAACCAAGGTGCAAGTTGCGATTTTCATAGCCGTAGTTAGTGCCATCTTGCACGGCTTTAAAGTCATAACCATCCGTTGTCTCATAGCCACCTGCTACTTGAATATGGCCATTTTCATTAAGCTTTGTCTTCGCAGTAAAGTTGGCCTCTCGACCATCATGACTCGATGCACCTACATTGATTTGTTTACGCTCTTGGCCATTACTAGTACGAGTAATGATATTGATTACACCGCCAATTGCGTCCGAGCCATAAATTGCTGCGCTCGGCCCACGAATCACTTCCACCTGTTCAACTAGACCAATTGGAAAATGGTTGATGGATAATCCAGTGGTATCGCTGCTGTATCGAACACCATCAACCAACACTAAGGTTTGATTACTGTTGGTACCACGCAGGAAGATAGACGTTGATTGACCTCGTCCACCATTTTGCACCACTTCGACACCAGGAAGCCGACGCAGTACGTCCGACAAGCTCTTTGCCTGAGATACTTCAATTTCTTGACGAGTCACAACGCTCATTGGAGCGATGACTTTGTCTTCCGGTTGTTCGAAACGATTAGCGGTGACCACCATTGTTTCTTTGGTTTGCGTTTCCGCAGAGCTTTCTTGAGCCAGTGAAAAAGAAGCATAAGAAGAGAGCGATGCAGCCACTGCTATCGCCAAACATGATTTGTTCATTTGTTGTGTTGTCCTAAATCGCGTAAGTCCTACCTACTCGAGCAATCCTTTTTTCGCATCGAGTTGGCTGCTGGCAGGTATTCGGACTTAAGAGCACGAAACCATATTGGTTTCACCTACTGCCTCGACTTCCCGTTTATGTCAAACAGTGTCTTTATGAGGGGTTGTTCTCTCTTACCGCTGCGCGTCAGTTCTGGATTTTCACCAGATTCCCGTTTCAGTGAGATATCCATTTGATTCTCACACCAGCTAGGGGGCATGGTATTAACTGATTGATTATTTGTCCATAACGGATTGAACTAAGCTATAAGAGCACAGAGATATTGCGAGACAATTCTGGGAAAAACTGGACAACGACGGGAGATTGAATAAAATCTGCCCTCCTTAATACAACTCATTACCGACGATAGGCAACCACCATGGCAAATCTCGACTTCACACCAGAAGGCTATCAAATCCAGCTTGAAGAAAAATCTCAACGTTTGATCGATATGATGGCGCCGTATTCTGCTCCTGAACTCGAAGTATTTACTTCCCCAGAAAAGCACTATCGTATGCGTGCTGAATTCCGCGTTTGGCATGAAGGCGACGACATGTACTACATCATGTTCAACCAAGAAACGCGTGAAAAGTACCGTGTTGATCAATTCCCAGCAGCAAGCCGTCTTATCAATGACCTAATGCCACTACTAATGGATGCGATGAAAGGCAACGAGGTATTACGAAAGAAGCTGTTCCAAGTTGACTTTCTTTCAACCTTGAGCGGTGAGATCTTGGTTTCTCTGCTCTATCACCGCCAACTGGATGATGCTTGGAAAGAGCAAGCACAAGCCCTGAAACAGCAGCTGAATGATGAAGGTTTCAAGCTGAACCTGATTGGTCGTGCACGTAAGATGAAAATCGTCATGGATCAAGACTATGTGGTGGAAACCCTGCATGTGAATGGTCAGCCATACCACTATCAACAAGTGGAAAACAGCTTCACGCAACCAAATGGTCCTGTGGCACAAAAGATGTTGGAATGGGCGGTTGATTGTACCCAAGACAGCAAAGGCGATTTGCTAGAGCTTTACTGTGGTAACGGCAACTTCTCATTGGCATTAGCGCAAAACTTCGAGCGAGTCCTTGCGACAGAGTTGGCAAAGCCTTCAGTAGAATCGGCGCAATACAACATTGCAGCGAACAAGATTGATAATGTACAAATCATTCGCATGTCAGCAGAAGAGTTTACTGAGGCGATGGAAGGTAAACGTGAATTCCGACGCTTGCAGCAGCAGAATGTTGACCTCAAGAGCTACAACTGCAACACGATTTTCGTTGATCCACCACGTGCCGGTATGGATATCGATACCTGCAAAATGGTTCAAGGCTACGAGCGCATTCTGTATATCTCGTGTAACCCTGAGACCTTGAAAGACAACTTAGACGTACTGGGTGAAACGCACCACATTACGCGATTTGCTTTATTCGATCAGTTCCCGTTCACTCATCACATCGAAGCAGGTGTACTGCTTGAGCGCAAAGCCTAATAAGTAAAAACAAAAAAACGAGCCAGCAGGCTCGTTTTTTTATACTCTCGCTCTACGAATAGAGGCTTTAGAATTAGGCTTCCTTAAGGATATAACCCATCTTTTTGCCAATCCAGAATAGCAGCACCAAGACCACCATGATGGCGATGAAGTTAGAGCCCGCTTCAGGGTACTGCGCTTTGGTAAACGCAGAGTGACCAAATGCACCCACAAAGAATGCCGCTAAGCCAACCATAGGGACGTCTTCTGGGATTGGGTTTCTTAGATACTCTTGGTACAGAGCCTGAACTGACAGCACAAGCGCAATCAGAGGAAAAATAGAGAATGTCACTTCGCTGATGGTGAGCCAAGACAACATTGCATTACCACACATACCTGCAATCAGAGCAAGTACGAGCGTTTTTTTGCCGCTTTCGCGGTTTTCGGAGGACACTTCATTGGACATTAGTTGGACCCTTCTTTTTGACGGTTTCTTTCACGTTCTTTGCGATACCAGTGTGCACCCTTGGCCACTATCCTTAATTGGACAATCAGCCTCTCGGCCAGTTCATATCTTTCTTTCTTGCTAAGGTCTAACGCCTCAGCACCTGAACTGAACACGAGAATGACAGAAGCTTCCGCTTGGGCAAATGCTTCGTCACGGTCCATACCTGTGCTAACCAGATATTCAGTTAGCTCAGCCGAAAAGTGTTGGATCTCACGAGCCACTGCGGCTCGAAAATCAAAAGAGGTACCAGAACGTTCCCTTAATAATAGGCGGAACACGTTGGGACTGCTTTCAATGAACTCCATAAACGTTTCGACTGAAGTACGGATCACACTACCTTCTTTGACAATACGTTGGCGCGCTTGTCGCATTAACTGCCTTAGCAGTAAGCCTCCTTCATCTACCATGGTCAGCCCCAGTTCATCCATATCTTTAAAATGACGATAGAAAGAAGTTGGAGCAATACCGGCTTCGCGCGCGACTTCGCGCAGGCTCAAGTTCGAAAAGCTGCGATCGGCACTAAGTTGGCTAAAAGCAGCATCGATCAATGAACGACGCGTTTTTTCTTTTTGTTGTGCACGAATACCCATTGATTTCATGTTTAACCTAGGTGCTCTTGTTGGTTACCATCGATGACGGTAATTGAGGGAGTGGAGGTAATATAGCGCGAATAGTCACTTTGTATAAGTGTATGGCTGGCGATTTTGCTAAAAAACCTGTACGCATCTCACTTCACTTGCTCAGCATTATACTTGAACAAGTTTCATTATTTCGCATACATCAAACGTTTATCCGATGCTAACTCTCGATAAAACTGCGTGATCTTTCACACTCTATTCACGCAGTCATATATACCAACGTTAATAATCCGTTAAAATCTCGCCATTGCCAGTCTATGAATTGCACTCATCACTCCTAGTCTACTGTTGCTATTAAAGTTAAACGTTTGGCAGGGAGTGTGAGGAACTACGAGGATACTATATGAGTCGCGCTAAACATTTTGATGCTATCGTAATCGGCAGTGGCCCCGGTGGTGAAGGGGCTGCGATGGGGCTAACCAAAGCTGGCCTCAACGTCGCGATCATCGAAAAAGAGAGCAGCGTCGGTGGCGGTTGTACCCACTGGGGTACCATTCCTTCAAAAGCACTGCGTCATGCGGTCAGCCGTATCATTGAGTTCAACAGTAACCCACTGTTTTGTGGTAACAACACCAGCCTGCACTCAACGTTTTCCAATATTTTGGGACACGCAAAAACCGTTATCGATAAGCAAACCCGACTGCGCCAAGGCTTCTATGACCGAAATGAGTGTACATTGCTATACGGAACGGCACGCTTTGTCGATACTCACAGCCTAGAGGTCACTAAGTCCGATGGTACTATCGATAGGTATACAGCCGACAAGTTTGTGATTGCAACGGGTTCACGACCATATCGCCCTGCTGATGTCGACTTCAATCACCCACGTATTTACGACAGCGATTCGATTCTTTCTCTTGAGCACGACCCTAGACACATCATTATTTATGGTGCCGGTGTCATTGGTTGTGAGTATGCGTCTATCTTCCGTGGTTTGGATGTAAAAACCGACCTCATTAACACCCGCGAGCGCCTACTGGCGTTCCTAGACAATGAGATGTCAGACTCTCTGTCCTATCACTTCTGGAATAGCGGCATGATGATCCGCAACGATGAAACCTACGCCAAGATAGAAGGCACTGAAGATGGGGTGATCATCCATCTCAACTCAGGTAAAAAAATGCGCGCGGATTGCCTACTGTATGCCAACGGCCGTACAGGTAACACCGACGCCCTCAATCTGGATGCCGTTGGGCTAGTTGCGGATTCTCGCGGCCAACTTAAAGTCGACACCAACTACCAAACGGACATCGACCATGTCTATGCCGTCGGTGATGTAATTGGTTACCCTAGCCTAGCAAGCGCGGCATACGACCAAGGCCGATTTGTGGCTCAAGCCATTACTCGAGGTGAAGCCGAAGGTAAGCTGATTGAAGATATTCCGACTGGTATCTACACTATCCCGGAAATCAGCTCTGTGGGTAAAACCGAGCAAGAACTGACTGAAGCCAAGATCCCTTACGAAGTAGGACGTTCGTCATTTAAACACCTTGCCCGAGCACAGATCGCCGGTAAAGATGTGGGAAGCTTGAAAATACTGTTCCATCGCGAGACCAAAGAAATTTTGGGCATCCACTGTTTCGGTGAGCGTGCGGCAGAAATCATTCACATCGGCCAAGCCATCATGGAGCAAAAGGGCGAAGCGAATACCATCGAGTACTTCGTTAACACCACCTTTAACTACCCGACAATGGCAGAAGCTTACCGTGTTGCTGCGCTCAATGGTTTGAACCGTCTATTCTAACCTAATTACAATGCATCGCACATTAGACCGATACAACAAAGGCGACATCATGTCGCCTTTGTTTTTCCTTCTACGCAGATGAAACGCTAAGCCAGCAAAAACTGACCGCGACGCCACTGGTAGATAAATATCACGGCCAACCCCAAACCTCGAATGCCCATAAAGCTGAGCATCGCAAACCAAAGAGCATGATTTCCCAATCCACTGGCGGCAAAGAACAAAGCAAAGAAACTACACGCGGCAACAAACATACTATTGCGCATATCTTTGCCTCTGGTCGCTCCGACAAAAATACCATCAAACAAAAAGCACCACATAGATACCAGTGGCATGGCTATCAACCAAGGTAAGAACACCTCGGCTTGGGTTTGCACTGCTTCAATGGAGGTAATCATCGCAATCAAATCACTGCCCCACCCCGCAAATACTAGAGTCAGCAACACGCAAATGACCGCACTCCAGAAAAAGGTTACCACGAGCGAATCAATAAGTTGACTGCGACTCTTGGCACCAATCGCTTTGCCTACCATGGCTTCCATGGCATAGGCGAAACCATCCATGCCATAAGAAATGAGCATTAAGAAGCTCATCAAAACCGCATTCGCCGCGACGATATCATCCCCAAATGCTGCGCCTTGAAACGTCATAAAACTAAAGGTGGCTTGTAGGCACAATGAGCGAAGAAAGATGTCACGATTAAGCTTCACAAAACGTCCAATATCCTGACTCACGTCCGCAGCCAGTTGCCGCACATTAGGTAGAGTTCTCTGACGCCAGGTGCGTGCGGCACACCATAGGCCAAATGCACAACCAGAGTAATCGGCAATCACCGAGGCTAAGGCTGCACCTTCAACTTTCCACCCCAACCCAATCACAAATAGAACATCTAGGCCGATATTAACTAGATTAGTAATGATCACCATCCACATCGGCGCTTTCGCATTTTGCGTTCCAAGCAACCAGCCAAGAAGCACAAAATTCATCAATGCTGCTGGGGCACTCCAAGCTCTGATCGCAAAGTACTGATAGCCATAATGCTTCACTTCTTCACTGGCTGAGCTAAACGAAAAAATCAAATCGGCGAGAGAGGTATGCACGAGTAAGAACAACGCAGCAAACCCCAATGCCATTAGGCTCCCCTGTAAAAATACCAGCGCAAGCTGCCGCGTATCATTGGCGCCAAAGCTTTGTGCGGCGAGACCTGTAGTCGACATTCTCAAGAAGCCCAGCAACCAAAAGGTGACACTTATCATGGTACTGCCAAGCGCAACGCCGCCTAAATACCACGAGTGTTCCAAATGCCCGATCACAGCTGCATCAACTAAACCTAGTAGCGGCACGGTAATATTAGAAAGCACCATAGGGATGGCCAAAAACAATACTCGGCGTTGCAAAGGCAGATCTGACAGGATGGTCATTGATTGTTGAAACACGAAGACTCCAGCGCGTCGAGGCTCCACTTATGTGTGTTCGTGGAGAGGAAACTTGAAGCGCTATAGTAACGTTATTTGTCGATAGGTACCGCTACTACCATTCAATATTGACGATATTTGGCGTGAGACGGTGTCGGTAGATAGGCAGCTTTGCTACTACTCGCTGCCAACGAGACCAGCGCTGACAATGCTTGTCGATGGGTGAATCTATCGAGACTTGGTATGTCCATGGTAGCCAGTGGAGTAGCTTATCAAGCGGCTTTCGCATGCCATGTTGATAGTGTTCACAGCCCATCCTTTGTCCGAGATGACTCGCAGTGAGGTCGCCCGCGAGAACCAAGCAGGCTTTAGCGTGTTGAAAGTGACAACCGATGGCTTGTACAAAGTGCGCTATTCGTGACTCCGCTTGTTCCAATAGAACATGTTCACATACAACCAGAATCGGTTTGTCCGCAGGAATCAATAGTGTCGACAACCAGCTCATATCATCAATCGAGCCACAGATGAGTGAGTAGCGCTCGCTTTTGTGAAACAGCCTTTGGCGCCAAACCAAATGCTCATTGGTATCCACTTCCAACCAATGACAACGGCCATTATCTAAACGGTAGAAACGGGTATCAAGGCGCGCACCGACGTTAATGACCCAACCATCAGGATTAGTTTCAAGAAATCGCTTAACTTGCAAATCGCAAAGCTGAGTTAGGGTGGCATGCAGTAACTGACGTTGGTCAACGTTACCCGTGAGGCAATCAGGAGCAAGTTCACAACGGCGACATGCATGGGCGGCGATAGGGTCATAGATGATGCCATCATCCAGCAAACTTTCACGACTGCGAAACCACAACGGCCTGAGCAGTTTGCTGGGTACATCTAGGGGAACGGTTTGACGATTGTTGCTACTGTCCATAGTGCCTCCATGCATAGAGCCACAGATGATAATCGGTCTCAACAATTATTTCAACACAAATGAAATTAATTATTATTTACATAGCGTATTTTGGACGTAAAAAAAGCGACAGGCGGACCTGTCGCTTTTCATCACCATAGGGGTGAAATTGTTGACACTCTTTGAATGCCTCACAAATATCCATTTGTTATTTGTGCTTCCACTGCTAATTCTTGTTTGTCATCGTCCTGATGCGTTTTCACGATCCCTAGCAAAACCTTTTGCTCGAGTTCTTCCTAAACCCTGTCCATTTGTTTTCTCATCCTGAGAATAGTCGACCATCCCTATCTGCTCACACTCCAAGTCTGAGCGATATCCTTATTATTATTTTTTGGCGCTCCTCGCCAAACATCCTTGAAGACCTTCTTGGTCTGAAATCCTTGTGTCAGCATCCTGTCGACAAGGCACAATTTACCTGACTCAGAATGGAAGACAACCTAGCACCACGCTTTTTCTGTCCCGCCACAACACGCAAACAATTAAAGATATGTAAATCAGCAGCTTACTCATGGGCGTCAGCAGTTTTTCGCTAACAAGTATGGCAAATATCTTACAAAGCATCTGGATAACTCGCCAATCACGCTCAACGACATCAAGAGCGAAGTGAGATCTGAATCACCCCAATGTACGACAGCAACACCTATAGCAATTTTAAACAAGCACCAAAAACAACAATGCCCCTTCATCAGAAGAGGCATTGCAAGCTCGGTTTGGCGTTAAAGAAACCAGTTTAGACATTAAACAAACTAGTTAGGCTGCTAGTTTTTATGACGTGGTTCGAATTAGTGAAGACCGCCCACGTACTTAGAAAGAACGTCGATATCTTCGTCGTTCAGCTTTTTGGCGATATCACGCATCATAGCGTTCATGTCGTTGGCACGATCGCCGCTGCGGAATTTCTCTAGTTGTGATTTCACATACTCAGCATGCTGACCAGAAATTTTTGGAAATCCTGATAGCTCAGTACCGTTACCACGAGGGCCGTGACAGGCGATACACGCGGTAATTCCACGCTCAGCATCACCAGCGGTGTAAAGAACTTTACCCACTTCAACCACATTTTCAGGGGTACTATTGGCTGCGATTGGCATAGATGCATAGTAAGCTGCAAGATCCGCCATATCTTCCTCAGACAGTGGCATTGCCATACCACTCATCACAGGATCATAACGACCTTGCTTACCACCACTTGTCATACCAAGCTTTAGGTCTTTCAGTTGTTTTTCAATATATTTTGCGTGCTGTCCTGCGATGCTTGGGTACATCGTTAGCAGACTGTTACCGTCCGCTCCATGACACGCTACACACGTTTGGGATTTTGCTTTACCAGCTTCAATATCGCCTTGGGCCCATACTGAGCAGCTGACTACAAGACTCAAGATTAGCGCTAATTTTTTCATGACATTCCATTATAATTATCAAGCTTCCAGTACCACTGTACGCCTCGCAAAACCCTACAGATTGGTGTCAAAGGGACAAAATAAGGTAACGCGGGCAATTAATACCGATCATGGTACAATGTGTGGCCATATGCCGAGCACGGTTATTTTACACAATTTCACAAAAAAGTAATCAATCGACTACACAAAGTCGAGATGGAGTTAACAGTGAGCGTAAAAATTCATTATCAAAACACGCATTTCATTACAAGTGCACCCGATATTCGTCACTTGCCAGAAGATGAAGGGATCGAAATTGCGTTTGCAGGACGCTCCAATGCAGGTAAATCCAGTTCACTGAATCGCCTAACTAACCAAAGAGCACTGGCAAAAACCAGTAAAACACCAGGCCGTACCCAATTGATTAACCTTTTTAAGGTTGATGAAGGTTGTCACATCGTTGATTTGCCTGGATACGGTTTTGCTCAAGTTCCTCTTGAGATGAAAAAGAAATGGCAAAAATCGCTAGGCGAATATTTGCAGAAACGTCGTTGCCTGAAAGGTCTAGTCGTGCTGATGGATATTCGTCACCCAATGAAAGACCTTGACCAGCAGTTAATTGAATGGGCTGTTGAGTCTGGTATTCCAGTTCAGGTTCTTCTGACAAAAGCAGACAAGCTGAAAAGTGGTGCTCGCAAAGCACAAGTGTTGAAGATACGTGAAGCAGCACTGGCATTTGGCGGTGATGTGCAAGTCGACCCGTTTTCGTCACTAAAAGGCATTGGTGTTGATCAATTACGAAATAAACTCGACACCTGGTTTGCGCCAGCATTTGCACACCTTGAACAATCTGACGAATTAGAAGATGGTGAGCAAGAGGCTTAACTGTCTTTGGTGGTAAAAACACTCTTTCGGTAGTAAAGCATCGTTCTACAGAAACAAAACGCCCCGCCTTCCTGGCAGGGCAATGGGAGAGAGAAGATTTAGTATTATTGTTTGTTCCAAGCATCTATGAAGCTTTCAAACAATGCAATCACCAGGCATACAAAGTGTGAGCTAGTCTTCTCTTACCATCCCACTTCCCACAATACTCACACCCCAATAAAGCCTTATATTTCAGACAGTAAAACCTTAGTCACTCGCTGCTTTTCTACGCTTGATTCTAGTTGAGAATTATACAAAGTGTGAAGGTCGTTTAATTACAGAATTTGGTAATCGAATGTCGTAATGACAAGGAGAGAAAAGTGAGAATGGGAACATTAAAAAATTTTCTTTGCCACAAGAAAAAACGCCCCAGTCAAATACTGACTGGGGCGGCTGAATCAGCCTAATCCAATAACGTGAAACAAAAGGTCTGAAAGATAGAACATCTTACCTCTGTACCCTACGCGTTCTAATGTACAACAAGTGATCAGGAAATGAAACTATTTTTGTAGTTTTTTTTCATAAGATTTTTGTTAATAGACATAAGTCGCTTAGATACATGAACTTTTTTAACATCAAAAAAAAGCCAGCGACTGTGCGCTGGCTCATGTTAATTTAATAATTTAGCTCAAATTATGACTAATGAGCCTGATCCCAGTTATCTCCGTGACCTGTATCGGCAACAAGTGGTACAGCTAATTCTGCTGCAGATTCCATCAGATTTTGTACTTTACTTTCAATTTCGCCTAAAGATGACGATTCCACTTCAAAAACCAGTTCATCGTGCACTTGCATCAGTAGTTTCACCTTGCCATCACCTTCGGCTTGGATCCATTCATCCACCAACAACATCGCTTTCTTAATGATGTCAGCAGCGGTACCTTGCATTGGCGCGTTGATTGCTGCACGCTCCGCTGCTTTGCGACGCATACCATTACGAGACTTAATCTCAGGTAGGTGCAGTCTGCGACCAAAGATCGTTTCGACATAGCCTTTCTCAGTCGCTAACGCACGCGTGTCTTCCATATATTGCATCACGCCTGGGTAGCGCTCAAAATAGGTATCCATATATTGCTGCGCTTCACCACGAGGAATGCCGAGCTGCTTAGACAGACCGAACGCACTCATGCCATAGATAAGACCGAAGTTAACCGCTTTGGCACGGCGACGCTGTTCACTGGTGACTTGTTCAATATCGACACCAATGATCTCCGCCGCTGTCGCAGCGTGGATATCTTTACCTTGTCTGAATGCATCCAGTAGCGCCTTATCTCCTGATAGGTGCGCCATGATACGAAGTTCAATCTGAGAGTAATCCACCGCAAGGATCTTCCAGCCATGCGGAGCAACAAACGCCTGACGAATGCGTCGGCCTTCATCGTTACGGATAGGAATGTTCTGTAAGTTTGGATCGGTCGATGACAAACGACCAGTTGCAGTGACAGCCTGATGATAAGACGTGTGTACTCGACCCGTTTCTGGGTTGATCATCTTCGGCAGCTTGTCTGTGTAGGTAGATTTGAGTTTAGCTAGGCCGCGATACTCCAAAATCAACTTCGGCAGTGGGTAATCCAACGCCAACTCTTGCAGCACCTCTTCATTGGTAGAAGGTGCGCCTGATGGTGTTTTCTTGAGTACTGGCAAGCCCATTTTCTCAAAGAAGATCGCTTGTAGCTGTTTCGGTGAGCTCAAGTTGAACTCTTCTCCAGCAATCTCATAAGCTTTCTGCTCTAGCTCATCAAGACGCGCAGCGATCTCTTGAGATTGAGCACCCAACAACATGTCATCAATCAGCACACCGGTGCGCTCGATACGAGATAACACAGGCACCAACGGTACTTCGATTTCTTGATAGACACGGTTCAGGGCTTCGTTTTTCTCAAGTTCTGCATTGATTCGCTGATGAAGGCGCAAAGTCACATCTGCATCTTCTGCCGCGTATGGCGCAGCCTGATCCATCTCGATTTGGTTGAAAGTCAGTTGTGACTTCCCTTTACCCGCAATTTGTTCGAATGAGATGCAGCTATGTTGCAAAAAGCGCAGTGCCAAGCTGTCCATATCGTGCTTACCGCCAACACTGTTGTAGACGTAAGAGGCGAGCATAGTGTCGTATTTGATGCCTTTAAGTTCAATACCATAGCGTGCAATCACACTGGCATCGTACTTAAGGTTTTGACCTACTTTCACTAGGTTGTCGTCTTCAAGAAGGGGCTTTAATTGCTCAAGAACCCAATCACGGTCAAGCTGCTCTGGTGCACCCATGTAGTCATGAGCAACAGGCAGGTAAGCGGCAACGCCTTCTTCGGTCGCAAACGACAGACCGATAAGATTCGCTACCATATAATCCAAGCTGTCCGTCTCTGTATCGAAAGCAATCACTGAAGCCGCTTTTAGCTTCTCTAACCACTCAACAAACTGCTCTTCGCTGAGGATGGTTTCGTACTGGCTACGGTCAATGTTCACAGCTGATGTGTCCATCGCAGGCGCACCATCATCGCTTGAGATGCGTTTTGCTGCACTCTCTACGGCTTGCACTTCGCCCGTACCGCCTTCAAGAAGCTCATTGAGCCAAGATTTAAAAGTCAATTGACCAAATAGCTTTGTGAGTTCATCGACGTTTGGTGTCTCTTTTAGTAGAGACTCAGGCGTACAATCGAGTTCCACATCCAGTTTGATGGTCGCAAGATCGTAAGAAAGCAGTGCATTTTCTTTATTCTCGGTAAGCTTCTTCGCCATGGTTTTTGAACCACGAAAGCCAAGAGGGGCGATATCATCGAGTCTATCGTATAGGTCTTTAATGCCGCCGATACCTTGCAATAGTGCTGTTGCTGTTTTGTCACCTACGCCTGGTACACCTGGGATGTTATCCACTTTATCGCCCATCAGTGCCAGATAGTCGATAATAAGCTCAGGTGGAATACCAAACTTATCCACTACGCCTGCTCTGTCCATCACCACATTGGTCATGGTGTTGATAAGGGTAACGTTGTCATCAACCAGTTGAGCCATATCTTTATCGCCCGTGCTGATCAATACTGGCATACTCGCTTGTGAAGCTTGATGCGCCAAAGTACCAATGACATCATCCGCTTCCACGCCAGGTACACAGATAAGCGGTAGACCCATAGCACGAATCACGTTATGCAAAGGTTCAATTTGGCAACGAAGATCATCCGGCATAGGCGGACGGTTTGCCTTGTACTCAGGGTACATATCATCACGGAATGTTTTGCCTTTGGCATCAAACACCACCGCGATACGATCAGAGGCAAACTGACGCATCATGCTTCTTAGCATGTTAACAACACCGTAAACCGCATTGGTTGGGATTTCGCCATTGCTCATCGTTTCTGGATAAGCATGAAATGCTCGATAGAGATAAGAAGAACCATCGATAAGGATCAATGGGTTGTCTGGTATTTGCGCCATGTTTAGTCGTCCAAAATTTTTGGTAGTGATCTATAAGGATGCCATGACTCGCAGCGCGATGCTACGCTCTTTCACTGTCTATATACACAGTTACCAAATTAAACTGCGCTCTCGCCCCCCCTCAGCCTGTGGATAAATCTGTTTATAGAGTTGTTTTAACAAATGATAAAGTTATTCAAGGTCATCAAAAAACAAATATAAGCCACTGTAATTAAAGCATTAAATATCAGATCCCCCACCCTTCCTATGATCCTTCTCGGATCATGCCATGTGGAAAACCTAATTTTGCGTTTAATGTCAGCGATAGGATTATATTCTAGTCAGAGTGTGCAATTAATCTGCAAAGAGTAGATAGAAAAAAAGCGACACCAAAGGTGTCGCCTAGCAATAATTTAAGGAGGTTATCTCGTTTAACGAGTACGGCTAACCAACCAAAAGCTATAAATACACTGGAAGCAATGTGAGCAATGTCGTGTCAAAAAAGAACCGATTAAGTGAACTGAGCCATGTCGCTAGTTGTTTAACCTTTTCCCTTAGGACGAGTTAATAGTAATTATTCTCATTTAATGCGTCAACCACTAATTGAGAATATTTATCATTTAATTTCTGAGCACAAAAAAACCGGCGTAATGCCGGCTTCTAATGTCGCGGTGTTTATTAATCTTGCTGGCTATCTTGTGCCAACCACTCCGCCACATCTTTGGCAAAGTAAGTCAGAATGCCATCCGCACCGGCGCGCTTAAAGCACAGCAGTGATTCAAGTACCGTTTCACGCTCTTTTAGCCAACCATTTTGAATCGCGGCTTTGTGCATTGCATACTCACCAGAGACTTGATAAGCAAACGTCGGTACCTGAAGCTCGCTTTTCACACGACGCACCACGTCTAGGTATGGCATACCTGGCTTGACCATCACCATATCCGCACCTTCATTGATGTCCATCGCAACTTCATGCAAGGCTTCATCACTGTTGGCAGGATCCATCTGGTAATTTTTCTTATCACCGCCCTTAAGGTTGGAGGCCGAACCGACAGCATCTCGGAATGGACCATAGTAGTTTGATGCATATTTCGCCGAGTAAGCCATGATCTGTGTATGTACATGACCCGCTTCTTCTAGCGCTTCACGAATACGACCAATACGACCATCCATCATATCCGACGGCGCAACGACATCTGCGCCAGCTTCTGCATGGGACAAGGCTTGTTTGATGAGCACATCAGTAGTTTCATCATTCTGTACGTAACCATCTTCATCGATAATGCCGTCTTGACCATGAGTCGTAAACGGATCTAACGCTACGTCTGTGATTACGCCCATTTGTGGCACATTTTCCTTTAGTGAGCGCACAGCGCGCTGCACCAAGCCTTCTGGATTATAGGCTTCCGCCGCACAGAGACTTTTTGCATCTTGGTTAACTACTGGGAACAGCGCAATGGCAGGTACGCCCAGTTTTGCTAGATATTCGGCTTCTTCTAGCATCAAATCAATAGAAAGACGCTCAACCCCAGGCATGGACTCCACTGTTTCGCGGCGATTTTTGCCCATTAGAATGAACATTGGGTAGATCAAGTCATCCACCGACACCTTATTCTCTGCCATTAAACGTCGGCTAAAGTCATGTTTGCGCATACGGCGCATACGGCGTGCTGGAAATTGACCTTGAATCGATACAGACACCTTTCTCTCCTTGTCTGGAAAAATGCGAAAATCAAGCATATCACTCTCGCATGTTCATGCTAGTAGTAAAATTGGAAAATGCTAAACCACAAACGATATACTGAACATATTACTCACCAAATTTAGTTAGCCATGATAGATACACACGCCCATATTTACGCCTCTGAATTCGACCAAGACCGCGATGAAGTGGTACAGCGCGCACTTGATACAGGTATTGAGCACATTTTACTGCCGAACATCGATCTCGACTCCATTGAGCCTATGCTGGCTACCGAAGCGGCTTATCCACAAGTATGCCGCTCAATGATGGGTCTGCATCCATGCTATGTGGACGCTAATGTCGATCAAACGCTCAACACCATTCATTCTTGGTTCGACAAGCATAACTTTATTGCTGTAGGTGAAATTGGTATCGACTTGTACTGGGATAAAACCTATCGCAAAGAACAAGAGTACGCCTTCATCATTCAGCTGAAGTGGGCCAAAGAGATGAACTTACCAGTGGTAATCCACACTCGAGATTCGATTGAAGAGACATTAGCTCTGCTTAAATCCGAGCAAAATGGTGATTTACGCGGCGTGTTTCACTGTTTCGGCGGCACAATTGAAGAAGCGAAAGCCATTAACGATCTTGGCTTTCATCTCGGCCTTGGCGGTGTCTCCACCTTTAAAAATTCAGGTATGGATAAAGTGATTCCGGAGCTGGATTTGAGCAAAGTGATCCTAGAGACGGACTGCCCTTATCTAGCACCTGTCCCCCATCGTGGAAAACGCAATGAGCCTGCTTATACTGACCTTGTACTTAATCGCATAGCAGATCTCACCGAAATAAGTAGTAAAAAAGTGGCACAAATAACAACAAGCAATGCAAAATCACTGTTTTCACTGTAGTTTTTCATTTTTTATTGCTCATTCCGTGACAGAGATCGAGTTTAGTGTACACAATATAACCTCAAGTTAACGTAGAATATGCATCACTTTTATATGCCACTATAGACAAAGACAATGTGGCAGAGGTCACGCGTTTTTAGCTCGGAGGTAGGATATGTGCCAACATGGAAATCTATTACAGCGTCAGCACCGCACATTTTGGCAAAAGCTAATGGGCGTAAAAGAAGTGTATGTATGTTCGGAATGTGGCTACGTTCTTAAGATCCGCTAACACGGGTCCGGCTCTCACTGTCAAATGATACAAGAGACAAAGAGCGCTACCACAAATAACACAGAAACAAAAATAGCGGCCTAAGCCGCTATTTTCATATCTAAAGTGATGTCATCAAGCGACCACACGTTTTACTCTTGCTCAACCTCATCACTGTCATCTGGCTTACGCGTATAGAAGCGTGCAAAGAACAGCCCCACTTCAAACAACAGGCACATTGGGATCGCGAGCAGAGTTTGTGAAATCATATCCGGCGGAGTAAGAAGCATACCCACAATAAACGCCGCAACCACTATATAAGGGCGCTTCTGCTTCAAGCTTTCAACATCCGTCGCCCCTGTCCAACACAGCAGGATAATGGCTACAGGTACTTCAAACGCAATACCGAACGCTAAAAAAAGTGCCAGAACAAAATCCAGATAACTGGAGATATCAGTGGCGAACTCTACCCCGCCAAGTGAAATCGCGGTGAAAAAGCCAAACACCAGCGGAAACACCACAAAGTACGCAAACGCAACACCGCAATAAAACAGTAGCGAGCTTGAGAACATCAATGGCATGACCAACTTTTTCTCGTGCTTGTACAAACCCGGTGCGACAAATGCCCATACCTGATAAAGAATATAAGGTACAGCCACAAACACCGATGAAATTAAGGTGAGTTTAAGCGGAGTAAAGAATGGCGATGCGACATCGGTAGCGATCATAGTCGCCCCCTCTGGCAATCTTTCTACCAAAGGTTTAGAAACGAAATCGTAAATATTGCCAGAGAAATAGACCAAGGCTAAGAACACCACCAACACTGCGACAATCGCACGCAATAGTCGGTTACGAAGCTCTAACAGATGGCTAATCAAAGGCTGTGTCTGTTCGACGGAAGACATGAAAACCTCGAATAAAATACCGTGATCACAGGCGAGCTAACGTCCTATACACGGGAGACATATATACAGACAAGGGCTGATGTTCAGCCCTTGTTTAGATCTTTTTCTGGAGACTCATTCTCGGCAGGCTTGGCAGGCTCCGGCTGTACCGTCTCTTGTGGACGGGAATCAGATTCTGCAGTTGTCGCCTTGTCACTTGCATAAGGACGGGTGACTTCTTTTGCCGCCTGCTTCAATTCTTCTACCGAACTTTTCAGTTCCGGTGAGAGGTCTTCCATGCCCATTTTCTCAGCTTTTCGCAGGTTCTCTTGAAGCTCTTGAACTTTAAGCTCATGCGACAGCTCGTCTTTGACGTTGTTCGCCATCGCTTTTGCTGAGCTGATAAAACGAGAAACACTTCGGATAGCCGTTGGTAGGCGCTCTGGTCCCAGAACCACCAAACCAACTACAGAGATGAGTACCAGTTCCCAAAAACCGATATCAAACACGAATTATGCCTGCTCTTTGTCTTTCTTTGTTTCAGTAGAAGCGTCTGTTTTTTGTTGCTCAATGTTCTTTGGTTCAAAATCTGCATCTTTGTCGTCAGATTTTTTTGCCGCTGGCTCATCTTCGCTCATGGCTTTCTTAAAGCCTTTTACAGCACCACCTAGGTCGCCGCCAATACCACGCAGTTTCTTGGTTCCAAATAGCAGAATCACAATCACTGCAATGATAAGAAGTTGCCAAATACTAATACCGCCCATTCTTTCTACCTCGGGTCTTGGTTAACAAACAAATGATTTAATACGAGTTTATCGCTTAACGCCTGTAAGTACGCCAACTGAACAACCAAAATGTGATACCAGCAACGCCAGATACGACTGACAGCTGATCGTAAGGTCCTTCGAGTAGTATGGCGGAGCATACGATTAAAGTTGCGCCAACGCCAAACAAAAATTTACCGGTTCCATGTTGCCGTTTTGTTTCACGGTATCCTTGGTACAAGGTATCTATGCGTTGATTCATCGCTTTACCTTGTTTCAGGCTATCGTACAGCAACTCTGGAAGTTCCGGCAATTTTTCTGCCCAAAACGGCGCGCGATCTTTGATACCGTTAATAACTGCCTGCGGCCCAACTTGATTCATCATCCAGTTTTCAAGAAACGGCTTCGCCGTCTCCCATAAGTCTAGCTGTGGATAAAGCTGTCTGCCGAGCCCTTCAACATAGAGCAAAGTCTTCTGCAGTAATACCAGCTGTGGCTGCACTTCCATATTGAAGCGGCGCGCGGTATTGAAAAGATTCAGTAGCACATGACCAAAGGAAATTTCACACAGTGGCTTAGCAAAAATCGGCTCACACACCATGCGAATCGCAAACTCGAATTCATCGACATTGGTATCGCGTGGCACCCAGCCAGAATCCACATGAAGCTCGGCCACTTTACGATAGTCACGATTGAAGAAGGCTAAGAAGTTCTCCGCTAGGTAGCGCTTGTCCTCACTATTTAGTGTGCCGACAATGCCGCAATCGAGACCAATCCAAAGCGGATTCTCTGGGTGCTCATAGCTAACAAATACGTTGCCCGGATGCATGTCGGCATGGAAAAAGCTATCGCGAAATACCTGGGTAAAGAACACGCTCACACCACGCTCTGCCAGTAGCTTCATGTTGGTGCCATTGGCTTCTAGCGTTGGGATATCGGAAACCTGAATACCATAGATGCGCTCAGAGACCATCAAGCTTTCACTGCTAAAGTCCGGAAGCACCTCTGGCACATACAGCTCTTCGCTGCCTTCGAAATTGCGGCGCAGCTGAATCGCGTTGGCCGCCTCTCGGCGCAGATCGAGTTCGTCAAGCAAGGTCTTTTCATACTCACGAACGACCTCGACTGGCTTCAATCTACGAGCATCAGGCAGTGCCTTCGATACAATGCGCGCCATGCGATACATGAGTTTTAAGTCGGCATCGATCACCGGACGAATATCCGGGCGGATGACCTTAAGTACCACCTCTTGGCCGGTCGATTTCAGCTTAGCGGTATGTACCTGAGCAATAGACGCAGACGCCAGTGGCTTGATATCAAAATCGTCAAACCAGTTTTCAATCGGACCACCGAGTGCCAACTCCATTTGCGACTTAGCCAGCTCACCATCAAACGGAGAGACTTGGTCTTGCAGCAGAGCCAGTTGGTCGGCGATGTGTGGTGGGAACAGATCGCGACGCGTCGACATCATCTGTCCAAATTTGATCCACACCGGACCGAGTTCTTGCAGCGCCAAACGCAGGCGCTCACCTAACGGCTTTTCTGGATGCTTGTTCTTCATCCAAAACAGCGAACGTCTGACCAGCAGAGGGGCTTTGGTTAATTGATGCGTTGGCATCAGTTCATCAAGGCCATACTCAAGTTGTACCTTGATGATGTGATAAAGGCGCTTTATTTCACTCGGAGTCATACACGCTCCGAGTCGGTATTGTCACTGCCAGCGGCTGCTAGCAGCGCATCAAGGCGAGCATTGAGTCGCTCAACTTGGCTGCGCACGTCGTCGACATCATCGCAGAAGGCTGCAATCGCCAACGGTGGCGGGGCAATTTTCCACTCTTCGGTGAGCACCTGGCCGAAATGGTCTTGATGCTTTGACGCCTGTGAAGCGATAAAACCAAACAGGTTTTTAGCCCCTTGTACTGCAGTATGCGCAACCACATCACCGGTTACGCGTGACAACCACTCTTCGATATCCGGTTTACAGTCGGTCAGCAATGCTGAGAATTTTTGCGCTAACTGAATATCGCCTTCCAGCTCCAGTTTATCTTGTTTAATAAGCTTGGTGATGTTGGCCTGATCTTTAAGCTCAGGCAGCACAGAAAGGCTCAGTGACAGATAACAATCTGACTCACCTTCATAATTAGCCAGCACATCAAGTTGATGACTGAACACAAAGGTCAGTGATTTGTTGAATTCACGCAGGTGAACTTGAATCACCTGGCCTTTAAGGCGAGTGACACGACTGACCAGCGCATCGTCATCGTTGATCAGCGTATTCAGTGTGGTTTCCACCACCGCGGTCACTAATGGGTCAAATGGCATGACTCAATCCTTAGAATTTGTATCCACGGTGCAGGGCTACAATGCCACCGGTTAGGTTGTAGTATTTGGTGTGTTCAAAGCCTGCCTCTTGCATCATGCCTTCCAGAGTATCTTGGTCTGGGTGCATGCGGATCGATTCCGCAAGATAGCGATAGCTTTCCGCATCATTCGCCACCAACTCGCCCATTTTTGGCAGCAAGTGGAATGAGTACGCGTCATACACTTTTGACAGTGGCTCAACGATAGGTTTAGAGAACTCCAACACCAATAGACGACCGCCCGGCTTCAATACGCGGAACATCGAACGCAGAGCTTTGTCTTTGTCGGTTACGTTGCGTAGGCAAAAACTGATAGTAATACAGTCGAAGTAATTGTCTGGGAATGGCAACTCTTCGGCGTTCGCTTGCACGTAGTGCACGTTGCCAACGATACCAGTATCACGCAGTTTATCGCGACCGACATTGAGCATTGAGTTGTTAATGTCGGCAAGTACCACATGGCCTTTATCGCCAACAATACGAGAGAACTTTGCCGTCAAATCACCCGTACCGCCACCTAGGTCAAGAATGCGCTGACCCGGCCTTGCACCACTGCAATCAATAGTGAAGCGTTTCCATAAACGGTGGACACCGCCCGACATTAGGTCGTTCATGATGTCGTATTTCGCCGCTACCGAGTGGAACACTTCCGCAACGCGCGTCACTTTTTCTTGTTTCGCGACTGTTTCAAAGCCGAAGTGCGTGGTGTCGTCTTGTTGATTTAGCTGATTCGATTGCACAGTACTTTCCGTCATTATTCTTCCTCTTGGGCAGCGTTACGTCTCTGTCGCCGCAAGCGGTCAGTTTACTTTATCCATGTCTGGTTGTCTTTCCACCAGTGCATCATTTTGTGCGATTTCTGTGAGCGAAGGAGAAATCGAGCGCTTTACCTCAACACCAAGTTGTTTAAAGCTTTCTGCCTGACGAATCGCATTGCCGCGTCCCGTGGCTAACTTGTTCATCGCACCTTGGTAGCTTTGGTTGGCTTTATCAAGCGCACCGCCAAGCCCTTCCATGTCGTCAACAAACAATCTTAGCTTGTCGTAAAGCTTACTGGCCTTGTCGGCAATGACTTGAGCGTTTTGATTCTGTCGGTCGTTGCGCCATAAATTATCAATGGTGCGCAGCGCCACCAACAAGGTGGTCGGGCTGACAAGGATGATGTTGCTCTCCATCGCCTCTTTCACCAAGTTGGGATCGGCCTGAATCGCGACCTGGAACGCAGGTTCGACCGGGATAAACATCAGTACGTAATCCAGCGATCGAATGCCTTTGAGCTGATGGTAATCTTTTTGAGACAAGCCACGGATGTGATTACGCAGTGCCAGTAAGTGGTCACTTAGTGCACGTTCGCGCTCAGCATCGGTTTCTGCGTTGAAATAGCGTTCATAGGCCACCAGCACCATTTTTGAATCAATCACCACCTGCTTTTCTTGAGGTAAGTGAACAATCACATCAGGCTGGTAACGCTTGCCAGCCTCATTTTGTAGACTCACTTGGGTTTGATACTCATGGCCTTCACGCAATCCCGATTCCGCAAGTACGCGAGCAAGCACGACCTCACCCCAGTTACCTTGTTGTTTGTTGTCCCCTTTCAGTGCCTGAGTCAAATTCATCGCTTCTTTGGTCATCTGGTCATTCAGGTGCTGCAAGTTCTTCAGTTCATGCACTAAAGTGTGGCGCTCTTTGGCTTCTTGACTAAAGCTGTCATTGACCTGTTTCTTAAAGCCCTCAAGCTGCTCTTTGAGAGGGGTTAAAATGCCTTCCAAGCTCTGACGGTTTTGCACGTCTACTTTGGCCGTTTTAGCTTCAAATACCTGATTGGCGAGGCGTTCAAACTGTTCCTTTAAACGCAGTTCTGATTGCTGCAACAACTCTAATTTCTCACTGTCAGAGCGCTGCTGTTGCTGATAGGTAGCAAGCTGCTCACGAAGTTGGGCTTCCGATTGGGCGCGCTGCTGCTTCACTTGCTCCAGCTCACTGGCGTATTGCTGACGCTCTTGCTTCACGGCATCGAAATAACGCAGCTTCTCCATCGCTGCCATGACCTTGCCATGGGCTTGCTTGAGTTCAAACGCCGACTTATCTCGCTCATCATCAAGCTCATCAAGCTCTTGTTTTGCTTCTTGTAATTCGGTTTTCAGACGCTCGTTCTGCTGCTCTAATGCTGAAGCTTCTAACTCAGCCTTGTGCTCAGCCAAAGCTTGTAACTGACGAGATTTAAAATGCAGTACGGCGGCAGTGGAAAAACCGACCACTGAGCCTAGTGAAGTGATTGAAAGTAGGAGGGTTTGATTATCAATGATCCATTGCATGCTTTGCTTGCCATCAGCCGAAACTCGTACGCTAATGGTAATTTATACTGGATAAATGTCCAGATATTTACAGGTCGCGACGCTTGAAACGGGCGTTGATAATGTCTTCGATAAGCTTTTGCTCACGCTTCGCTTTTTCGTAATTCTGTTTTTTGTTCCAGCGCTCAAGTACCTGCTCCAAGCCCTGTACTCGCGCCGCTTTTTGCTGAAGCTGTTTTTGAACCGACTGACACTGAGCCTCCATCACCGCCTGCTCTTGCTGATGATGAAGCAGCATTTTTTGTAGCATCTGGTCGGCTAGATTGAGGTTCATCAGACCCACACTGCAGGTTTTGGTCGCCCCTTGGAAGTTGCGTGCTTTGAGCTCGGAAAGTGCCGCGAGCTGCTGGCTTAGGTGCTCACTTTGATGACGCATCGACTCTAGCTGAGCGCCAATTTGATCGCGTCTTAGCTCTTCTACTTGGGTCATCTTACCGACGGCGCGAATCTTACTTTCCACTCTTCCCTTCCTTAGCCTACGTTGTTATTCCTTAACGAGTGATTCCAATCAAGCACTCGGTTGAGCCTGAAACAGCGTCGCGAGCTCAGTCAAACTACTGGTAAGATTCACTGCTTCGTTGGCATCTTGCAGTAGATAACCTTTGAGCTGAGGATGCATCGCCACCGCGCGATCTAGTTCTGGATCTTGTCCTGGTTGATAGCCGCCAAGTGGTAGCAGTTCTTTGACCTGCAGATAGCTCGAATAAAGCTGCCTGAATTGATTCGCAATGGTGGAATGCGCCTGCGGAGTGCAACCCGACATACAGCGGCTGATCGAGGCATTGATATCAATCGCCGGATAATGACCTTGCTCCGCGAGCTGACGAGAAAGCACCACATGGCCATCAAGGATAGCTCGCGCCGAATCGACCACAGGATCTTGCTGGTCGTCACCCTCTGCCAGCACGGTATAGATAGCGGTTAAACTGCCATCAGGGTGCTCACTGTTACCGGCACGCTCCAACAGTTGCGGCAAGACACTGAATACCGACGGTGGATACCCTCGCGAAGCTGGCGGCTCGCCCAGTGCTAGCGCGATTTCACGCTGTGCCATGGCATAGCGGGTGAGTGAATCCATCAACAGCAATACGTCGTTGCCTTTATCGCGAAAATACTCCGCCACGCGATGACAAAGCTGGGTCGCTCGCAGTCTCATAAGCGGTGATTCATCAGCTGGAGCGGCAATGATGATTGCTTTGCGGCGCATCTCTTCGGTAAGGTTGCGCTCAATAAATTCACGCACCTCACGGCCACGTTCACCAATGAGTCCAACCACAATCACGTCCGCTTCGGTGTTTTGGGTGATCATCCCCATCAAAACACTTTTACCGACGCCACTGCCCGCCATTAAACCAATGCGCTGACCTTTACCCACGGTTAGCAAACCATTAATGGCGCGCACGCCGACATCGAGCGGCGTGTCGACCGGACGTCTTTTCAGTGGGTTGATGGGATTCGGCTCCAACGATACTCGCTCGCCGCCTTTGAGTTTCACGCCATCATCAAGCGCTTCCCCCAACCCATTTACTACTCGGCCTAACCAGTGATTGCCCAGATTGACAGAGCTATCGCCATCAAGCGGCACCACTTTGGCACCAGCAAACAGCCCACCCAATCTGCGCACAGGCATGAGATAAGCAATATTATGGTCAAAACCCACTACCTGAGCTTCAATCATGTCGCCTTCGTCGGTTTCTACCAAGCAGCGCTGCTCAAGCTTAAATCGACAGCCGACCGCTTGTAACATCAGGCCATTCACCTTTACCAAGCGCCCCGTCACTCGCGCAACGGGAATGGTGCTCAACGAAGCAATCGCATCGTGTAAGCGGTCGTTAAGAAGCGGCGAGACGTTAGACATCGCGTTCCTCAGCGTCATTGGCAATCACTTCATCCAGTAGATGCTCTTTTACCGCATCCATGCACGTCTCTAAGCGAGAGTCACAGCTAGCATCCGCTTCTGCCTCATCGGTGACCAGATGACAACCACCGACCGGCAGCTCAGCTTTCGCCACCAGCTTCCAACCTGCGGCAAGTTCTGGGTTGATATCTGTTATGCGCTCTAGGTCTTGAGGGTTTAGGAACACGGTGACCTTTTCTGACTTACCCGGCATGGCTTCCAGCGTTTCATCGACTAGGGCAAGGATTTGCTGCGGCATTAGCGTCAGTTCAGCACGGATGACTTGCTGGGCAACCTTTTGCACCAACTCACAAATCACATGCCGTTGCTGCTGTTCTTTCTCTTCCTGCCAGCGCGAGAGCGCCACATAAATATCGTTCACCGGTTTTACGGCGTCCAAGTAGGTCTGCTTGCCGGCTTGCTCACCGGAGACAAAGCCTTGCTGAAAACCTTCTTTCTGGCCTTCGATTATCCCTTGCTGCTTACCTTGTTCAACGCCTTGGTTAAACCCTTCGCGATGACCACGTTCAAGGCCTTGTTGAAAGCCCTCTTCCAGACGCTGCTGAATATCCATTTGCGTCGGTGCGTCATCCCAGCTGAGATCCGCCGCCAGTTCTTCACTAGCAGAAGGCTGGGCAACAGGCGGAAAGCGGTGCTGACGATAGCCTGTTGCTGGCAATGTGAATACTTTGCTGCGCGTCATGATTACTCCACCGTCTGCTCTTGATACAGAGTGAGTTCAATCTCACCAGCTTCCGACATCTCTTTGATGATTTGCATGATCTCATTGCGGGCACGCTCCACCGTACTCAGTGGCACTGCACCGCGTAGTTGCATGTCATCTTCTAGTGCTTTGACCATACGCTGCGGCATCGAGGCTTTGATCGCTTGCTGCAAGGTAATTTCCGCGCCTTTCAGTGCGACAGACCAAAGCTCAACAGGCACCTGTTGTACCAAGGCATCCATGGTGTCTTCACGCTGCCTGCCAAGTACCATAAAGTCGAACATGTTCTCTTCAATTTCGCTCACTACCTTCTCATCATGGAGCTTGAGCATTTCCATCAACATAGCGCGGTCGCCAGAGAAGCGGTTGATGATATCGGCCACCTGCTTCACGCCAGACATCGGCGCACTTTGACTCACCGAGACTTGCTCGATGCAGCGCTCAATCAGCTCATTCAGATCGCCCACCACTTGGTGGTCAATATCTTGCAGTGTGGCAATGCGATACAGCAGCTCATCATGGTAGTCCGATGGCAAATGGTTCAGTACTTGCGATGAGGTTTCTGGTGGCAAGTAAGCTAAGAAAATCGCCTGCATTTGTGGGTGTTCGCTGGCAACAAAGCGCGCCAGTACTTCAGCTTCAACCCATTGCAGTCTCTGCATGTTGTTGCGAATTTCATCGCCGTATAGGTTATTCAGAAGGCCTTTAGCCAAATCGTTACCCAGAGCTTTGCGCAGCGTATTCGACAGATACTCTTTTGATGCGCCGCGAATGCCACTGTGTTGCCTAAAGTCGTCAAAGAAGTGCTGAATAACATTTTTCGCACTGTCACTCTTGATGCCACTGAGCTTTGCCATGGCTTTAGTGACGCGCTGAGTTTCATCACGAGAGAAGTGACGCAATACCTGTGCGGCGGCATCTTCTCCCATGCCGAGCAGCACCAATGCCGTCCGTTCGACGTGACTAAGCGTTGCTGGCGTTGACTGTGCTGTTTTCATTGACGTTTACCCATTGTTTAAGGACTTCGGCCACGCGCTCCGGCTCTTCGGTCGCGATAAGTTGTAGATGTTTCAATTGCAGTTCAAGCGGTGATCCCGGCGGTGGCAACATATCGCTGCTCGCATCCAGTCCGGACGATGTCGACTCAATTCCGCGCTCCGTTAGCTTGCGGTTGAGACGTTCTTCGCGCTCACGCTCTTCGCGAGTTTGAATATTTTCTTGGTACTCTTCTTCTTGAGGCTCAGCAAATTCCAGTTCATGGCCACGCTTGTCCGCACCTGTTAAATGCATGATCAGTGGACGCAGCACAAAGAAAATCATTGCCATGCCAAGCATGCCGCCAATCACGTAACGCAGCGGCTGCTGAACCGTAGGGTCTTGCCACCAAGGCATCGCTGGCGGCGCTTCAATCTCGATTGGCGTGAAGTTAAAGCTCATCAAACTCAAACTATCGCCACGCTCGGTAGAGATGCCCACCGCATCGGTGATCATGGTAGAGATTTGTGCACGCTCAGCCGGTGTCCACGCCGTGCCGTTTGGCGCCGCGGTCTCGTTAAGTAGAACAGAAACACTTAACTTATCGATTTGACCTTGCTGGTACTGAGTGCGACGAACGCTGCTACCGACCGCATATTGACGATTCAGCTCACTACGTGCATTGGTATTTTGACTGTCGTTGGTTGGCACCTCACCCGTGACTGGCGGTTGGTTACTCAAAGAGCCAGGGATACCGAGAGCAATCTTATCGACGGTGTTGTTCTGGATGCTGTGCTCGTTACGTACCACCGGGTTGGAGTCGAGAATTTCTTGAGTCTCTTCAACTTGGCTGAAATCCATATCCGCCGCGACTTGAACACGAAAGTTACTTGGCCCAACAATCGGCGTAAGCATGTCTGCGGCGCGCTGGATGATCTGCTTCTCAACGTTCTTTTGATACTCCAGATATTTCGCATTCACCTTGCCGGTTGCCGCCGAAGCAACATCGGCACTGAGCAAACGGCCGTATTGGTCGATAACCGATACCGATTCAGACTTCATACCGGTGACACTGCCCACCACCAAGTTGATGATCGCTTCCACTTGATCCGGCTTGAGATCTTCACCCGGTTTTAGCTCAATCATCACCGACGCCGAAGGATCTTCACCTTGTTGGCGCACAAACAGGGTTTGTCTTGGAATGGCTAAATGCACACGAGCATTGGAAATGGCATTAAGAGAAATAATGGTGCGAACCAACTCCCCTTCCAAGCCATGACGATAGCGCGCGTTTTCCATAAATTGGCTGGTACCCAGTGAACTGTCTTCTTTGAGAGAATCCAGGCCGGTTGGCAACTGAGCCTTAACGCCTTTTGCGGCCAGTAGCATGCGAATCTTCGCCACTTGCCCCTCAGCAACAAGCACTTGGCCATTTTGCTCTTGAAGACGATAAGCGATGCCTTCCGACTCCAACACCGAGACAATTTCGCCAATGTCAAAACGCTCTTGCTGGCTATACAGCGGACGATAGCTTTGTGATGAACTCCATAGCGCGACCACAATGATCGCCGCTACAATCGCCGCCAACACAGCAGACAATACAAGGTTGCGCTGCGAGCTCGACCATAGCTTTTTCAGTCTGGCTTGAACATCATCTGTTTTGGATGCCGACTTAGGCGCGACATCAATAGAGCCCGGCATGGTCGCCGTTTGAGGTGCTAATTCAGACATAGGTTACACCGGCATCTTCATGACATCTTCAAATGATGCCACGACCTTGTTGCGAACCTGCATCAATGCTGAGAAAGACAAGCTGGCTTTTTGACTAGCAATCATCGCGCCCACTAAGTCATCGCTTTGACCGGTTTCCACCGCCGTCATTTTCTTCGATGCCAGCGATTGGTGCTCATTGACCATATCGAGGACATTCTTCATCGCCCCAGAAAACGCCAACGGTTGATTGACCTTTTGAGTGTCCATCGGATTGTTGGTCACCATAAAGTCCGGTTGAACTTGCTGCTGCATCGCTTGCATCTTGGTCAGCATCAACTGCTCTGCGGATACGGCATTATTGATAGGTTGCATCGCCATCTAATTTCTCCTTTATGCAGCCGAGCCGATGGCTGACTGTAAATCAATTCCTTGCTCGCGCATCGCGGCTAGCTTGTAGCGCAGTGCACGTGTAGTTACCCCAAGCGCATCCGCCGTTTTCGTGCGGTTACCGCCAAATTGGCGCAACTTTTCGAGAATAAACTGGAACTCGGCCTGCTTTTTCACTTCCACATGCCCCATACCTTGTTTGCCCATCCCTTGATGGATAGCTGCGCTCGCCGTTGGCAGTTCGACTGGTAGCATCAAATCGTGCGCAGTAATGTAGTCGCCGTGACGCATGACTAAGGCGCGCTGAATGACGTTTTCAAGCTCGCGGATATTACCCGGCCAGTGGTAGTGACACAGCGCTTGCTCGGCATCCGCCGATAAATGGCAATTGCTGTGCTCTTTGTATTTGTTGATGAAGAATTGGCTGATCGGCAAAATGTCTTCTTTGCGATCGCGCAGTGGTGGCCAGTGCAGTGGCAGCACATCTAGACGGTAATAGAGATCTTCTCGGAACTGACCTTTACGCACTTCCTCACGCAAGTCTTTGTTGGTCGCGGCAATCACACGAATATCCAAAGCGATCGCTTTATGGCTGCCAACACGCTCAACCTCGCGCTCTTGAAGCACACGCAGTAGCTTAGCTTGTACTGCTGGTGACATCTCACCAATTTCATCAAGCAAAATGGTGCCGCCATTAGCCTCTTCAAACTTACCCGACTGAGAGCCAGTCGCGCCGGTAAAGGCACCTTTAACGTGACCAAACAGCACCGCTTCTAGCATCGACTCTGGGATTGCTGCACAGTTCACGGCTACAAAAGGCTGATTGCTGCGTGGGGATTGATCGTGAACATAGCGAGCCAATACTTCTTTACCGGTACCCGATTCACCCGTAATCAATACGCTAGCGCTGGTGCAAGCGGCACGATGCGCCAGTTGCAATACTTGTTTACTACGCCATGATTCCGCCACGATGTTTGCCATCGGTTTTTCCAGCGCTTCCACGCGCTGAATAAGGCTGAGTAGCTGCGCGCCTTCAAATGGTCGCAATAGGTAATCCGTCGCACCTGCTTTCATTGCTTCCGCCGCCAAGATCCCTTGGTCTTGCTCAACAATGGCAATCGCCACACCCGGATTGGATTTACGTTGGTGACAAGCGATCCATTCACGAACACTCATGTCCGGCAGCGCCGAGCTGATTAAACTGATGGTGGCTTTATCTTGAAGCAGTGCCGCACGCCCTGTTTTCACATGCGTCACGCTAAAGCCCTGCTCTGTCAGCAAGTCGATTATCGGCGCGGCATTGATGTCGCAAGGCTCAACGAAGAGAATATCCTTATGCATTAGCTGAGTTGGCATTTATTGCACCTCTGTCTTCTGATCCATTGAAGACGCTGATTGTGAAGAATCATGTCTGACTACGCGCACGGTGACACGACGGTTTTTCGCTTGGCCAAATTCGGTATCGTTGGTGCTCACTGGATAACGAGCGCCATGGGCACGGACTTCAATAAGCGACTTCGGTGCGCCAAGCTCCATCAAGGTACTGGCCACATCATCGGCTCGCACGCGTGACATCTGTAAATTACTCGTGGTACTGCCTACATTGTCGGTATGCCCATCGACCAGCACTTTAGACACGCTATGATCTGCATTGAGATAGCTCACTAGCGATTCCAAAGTACGACGCTGTTCGCTCGATACCACACGCTGGCCAAATTCAAAGTTCAGCACCACATCGCGCGCTTGTTGATAGCTCATTTCAGGGAGCGCAATACGGCAGGCGTTAAAACGAATAAACGCAGACTCAATACGGGTCGATGGCAATACGTAAGCGTCGCTGTGTGCATGAGCATCCGACATAGCGCTCACTCGAACCCAAGCACCTTTGCTCATGGCACCGAGCAGTGGCTCAATGCCGACATCGAAGATCGCATAACCCTTAGTGGTTTTTGCCGCTCTGTCGACCATGCTGTGCTGTGCCGGAGTTTGCCAAGGCGCTGTCAGCTGAAATAACTGGGCTTGTTGAATAGGTTTATTAGGCAAATAAAGAACAGCGGAAAGCGGATTATTTGGTTCCGCGTGGAAGTAAAACTTCCCCATATTATTTGGCAGTTGATGTTCAAGGCGACACTCAAACTCACCTTCTTTAGCCTGCCAATTAACCAAATCCATAGGCATATTAACGTCAGCACCAAATGAGAGGTTAGCACCAAAAACAAAGCTGCTAAAAACAAGCAGCGTAAACAATTTATCAACAACTTTAGATTGAAACTGTATTTTACAATCCCCTGACCAAGAAAAACTGGCCGATAATAAAGAAACCCTATTTTTCCCTGCCCGAGAATTCATATTGCCATCCATATAATGTTCATGTTACTGACATATACAAACCTAGTGTCATATAAGTTACGCAGCTTGAAAACCACCACCCAAACACCTATAAAACATAAATTTAGGTAAATCATTCATTCTGACACTGATAGCCCATACGGTGTAAAAGCTATTTATCTGGCTAATTTAACGCCTAGATGTAATTATTATTGGCGTAAACTACCTGCATTTATTTTATATTTAAAGATGGTTCATTAAGTGATAACAAACATATGAACCAAGTTCACATATTTACATTCAAGGGCTAAAAATAACTAAAAAAACCAGAGTAGACTGACGAAAAATGACAATGTTAACGCTGGTTAGCGTGTCATTTACAACAGGTAAGTCAGTCAAGAGATTTAAGATGAATATGGATAAACAAATTGTAACCGAACCAGATTCTGTTCAGATACTGAATGTAGAATTATTAGGCAAACCTATTCATATCGTCAAAAATAAGCTTGAGTCGATTATTAATAGCTCACAGCAATATTTAACTAACGAACTTCAAGCTTGGTTAAAAACGCCTAGCATTCATGTCGAACTGACTGACATTCAGCTCCGTTCACTAGGTGCAAATCTACTTGATAACCGCAACTGCGCAGCGCAAAAGCACGCCACTCAAGGCGCGCTGTATGTCTCCGTTGATCCTATGATGCTCATGAGACTCTCTGATGAATTCTACGGCGCAGGCATCGAGCGCAGTCAAGCGGAGCTTACCAACAGCGATGTTCGTTTACTGCAACGCATCAGCAAACATGTCGCAAGCTGGATTGCCCCAAATGACACCTGGCAAACACAAGAGCTCGAAGCCCTGACAGGAATTGGCATTGTCGCCACCCTCACTATTCAGTTGCAAGATAAGCAGGCGCCCCTAACCATGGTGTTGGATAGCGATCTGATTCAGACCTTGGTCAGCGAGCTTGAACTTACTGCCAACCCAGAGCTTGCCAGCGAATTTTGTCAGGCACTGCACACCACGCCAGTCAAATTGAATGTGCAGCTTAGTAAGAATGTCATGCCTCTGACGGAGGTGCTCGATCTCAAACCAGACGACATTCTACCTATCGAATTACTTAACCACGCCCCAGTTAACATCGGCAAACAAACGCTGTTTACAGGTCGTGTCGCCGAGCAAGACGGCCAACTGGTACTGATTTTAAATGAAGATAAGGAAACCCACCGATGAGCGAATCGCTAGATCAGACGGCTTTCGATAGCAACGATTTGCAGTTCGATGATTTTGAACTGGAAGATTTCGATACCGATACGCCGGTTGCTGCCGCGCCGAACACCGCGACACGCAATCTGGATTTTTTCAAACACATTCCTGTTACCGTGACGCTAGAAGTCGCTAGCAAAGAGGTTGCTCTTGGCGATCTGATGACAGCGGGAGAAGGCAGCATTATTGAGTTAGATAAACTCAACGGTGAACCGCTGGATGTGAAAGTGAACGGCTCACTAATGGGACACGCAGAAGTTGTCGTGGTGAATGATAAGTACGGCCTGCGCCTTATCGACGTGGTGGAATCTGCACTCACCTCTATGGGCAAGTAATCGAGCATGTTGAGTTTAAGCACTCAAACAATGACGGCATCAAGATGGCGCACTGTCGCCTCACTTTTTGTCATAAGCATGCTGCTGTTACTTAGTAGCCAGACAGCTTGGGCTGAGAATGGGCTGACTTTCTTGACCGTCAACGACGGTCAATCGGAGCAAGAGTACAGCGTTAAGCTGCAAATTTTGCTGCTGATGACCGCGCTGAGCTTTTTGCCTGCCTTCTTGCTGATGGCCACCAGCTTCACGCGCATTATCGTTGTGTTGGCGATCCTACGCCAAGCTCTCGGTCTGCAGCAAAGCCCGCCCAACCGAGTACTGATCGGCATTGCCCTGTGTTTGAGTATTCTCATCATGCGTCCAGTCTGGAGCGATGTGTATGAGAATGCGTTTTTGCCCTACGACCAGGGTGAAATCACTCTGATGCAAGCGTTCTCAACCGCCGAAAAACCGGTTCGTCACTTTATGTTGGCGCAGACCCAGCGCAACTCACTGGAGCAAATGCTGCGCATCGCCAATGAGCCTGTTGACTCTGATGTGGAAGAGATCTCGTTTGCGATTGTGCTGCCTGCATTTGTCATCAGTGAGCTGAAAACCGCATTTCAAATTGGTTTTATGTTGTTTATTCCTTTTTTGATCATCGACTTAGTGGTAGCAAGTGTCTTGATGGCCATGGGTATGATGATGCTGTCGCCACTGATTGTGTCACTGCCATTTAAGTTGGTGGTGTTCGTATTGGTCGATGGCTGGGCGATGACGGTAGGCACACTTTCTGCCAGTTTTAGTACCGGGTAGGGACACGCTATGACCCCAGAAATGACTGTCGCGCTGTTCTCTAACGCCGTTTGGCTCATCATCACTATGGTGATGGTACTCGTAGTACCCGGGCTTTTAGTTGGTTTGGTGATTGCGGTGTTTCAGGCCGCAACACAGATCCAAGAACAAACATTAAGCTTTCTCCCTAAGCTTTTGGCTACCTTGCTGATGGTGATCTTCGCCGGTCACTGGATGCTAAGAAAACTGATGGAATTATTCGACTACTTGTTCCACAACATTCCAGGGATGATTGGTTGATGCAAATTACGTTCGCCGAAATTTCACAATGGCTCGGTCAATTATGGTGGCCCTTTTTCAGGATTGGGGCTGCTTTTTTGGCCATGCCATTTTTCGGCGACGCGTTAATTCCAGTATGGGTACGAGCGCTGCTCGCCCTATCGATTGTGGTGATCACCGCGCCACTGATGCCAGCGATGCCCGCTGTCGACTTATTTTCGATGACGTCGCTGTTTCTCGCCTTTGAGCAAGCCATGTGGGGCGTGTTCTTCGGCCTTATCCTGCATCTGTTTTTCAATATCTTCACCATGCTGGGACAGATAGTGTCACTGCAAATGGGTCTCGGTATGGCCATCATGAACGATCCGGTCAATGGCCTATCAGTCGCGATTCTCGGTCGCATCTTTTTGCTGCTCTGTACCTTGCTGTTTTTGGCGCTCGAAGGCCACCTTCTGGTGATCGACATTCTGGTGCAAAGCTTTGTCATTTGGCCGGTAGGTTCAGGATTATCGGTGTTCTCACTTGATAGCTTGGTCTCGCTGTTTGGCTGGATGTTCGCATCTGCATTGGCACTAGCGCTGCCGGCGATTGTGTCTATGTTGCTTGCCAACATCAGTTTTGGTGTCATGAACCGCGCCGCGCCTAGTTTGAACGTTTACGCGCTTGGTTTTCCCATGACCATGTTACTGGGTCTATTTAGTATTTTGATCACGGTGAGCGGTATCCCAAGTCGCTATACCGCGCTGGTGCACGAGACGCTCTCTTACCTCAACCTGTTTATGGTAGGCGGCGCATGAGTGAGCAATCGAGCCAGGACAAAACCGAGAAAGCCTCGCCCCAGAAAGTCAAAAAGGCGAGGCAAGAAGGCCAAATACCCCGCGCCAAAGAGTTCACCACTGCGGTGCTATTTTTGATTGTGGCGATGTTTTTCTACAGCCAACTGCCTTGGATTTGGGAGCACATCTCAGGGGTGTTTCACTTTAATATGTCGCTAACGCGCCACGATTTAGAAAACCCGCAACAAATGCTGGAGCAGCTTGGGCAGAGTCTGGCGATCATCATTGAGCTGTTGCTGCCGCTGTTTGCCGTCATCATCATTGCCTCTGTTGGCAGTAGCCTAATTTTAGGCGGTTGGATGTTTCGACCTGCCAATATTCAGCCAAAACTGAGTAAGCTCAATCCTTTGTCCGGCATCAAGCGCATGTTCTCTTCGCGCTCTGTGGTTGAGCTCATTAAATCTTCGCTCAAGGTCGCGGTGATTTTTGCCCTTCTTTATACCTATCTCGACAGCAACTTTTCGCAACTGCTCGGGATGCAAAAGCTGACATTGAATCAGGGCATTACCCTGGTCATGACCATTTTGTTTGAAGGCTTGCTCCTGATGGGCGTAGCGCTTCTAATTTTCGGGGTGATTGATATCCCCTACCAGCGTTACGAGCACCTAAAACAGCTCAAAATGACCAAGCAAGAGCTCAAAGAAGAGTACAAGAACAACGAAGGCCGCCCCGAGGTGAAACAGCGCATTCGCCAAATCCAACAGCAGTTCGCTCGTCGCAAAATCGACCAAGCGGTACCGAAAGCCGATGTGGTGATCACCAACCCGACTCACTACGCGGTCGCTCTCAAATACGACAATGATTTATCAGAAGCGCCCTTTGTGGTCGCCAAAGGCATCGATGAAACCGCCATGCACATTCAACGCATTGCCAGAGAAAACAATGTGGAGGTGCTTAATTCACCGCCACTCACCCGTGCCATTTATCACACCACTGCGATAGAGCAAGCCATACCGAGCCAGCTCTATATCGCCGTGGCGCACATACTGACATACGTTATGCAGCTCAAAGCATTTCGTCGCGGCAGCGGTAAAAAACCGATGCCGCTACCGTCGTTTACTATCCCTAAGCACTTGCAGCATTAACCTGCTTAGCGCACTCGAAACAACAAAGGAACACATATGTTGAATCGTCTTCATCAACTTAGACGCTCAGGAAAAGGATACATTGGCATTCCCATTGTATTGCTGATGATTTTGGCCATGGTGATTTTGCCATTGCCACCTTTGCTGCTGGATGCGCTGTTTACCTTCAATATCGTACTGGCGATTTTGGTACTTTTGGTGAGTACCACCGCTAAGCGTCCACTCGACTTTTCTATATTCCCAACCATATTGCTTATCGCGACCTTGATGCGTTTGACGCTCAACGTGGCCTCGACACGTGTTGTGTTGCTTGAAGGCCACAACGGCGGTGATGCTGCGGGTAAGGTAATTCAAGCGTTTGGTGAAGTGGTGATCGGCGGCAACTATGTGGTCGGTATGGTAATTTTCGTCATCTTGATGATCATTAACTTTGTGGTGATCACCAAAGGTGGTGAGCGCATTTCTGAAGTATCGGCGCGCTTTACCCTTGATGCCCTACCGGGTAAGCAAATGGCGATCGACGCAGACTTGAATGCGGGTCTTATCGACCAAGAATCGGCTCGTACGAGGCGCAAAGAAGTCGCCAACGAAGCCGATTTCCACGGTTCGATGGATGGTGCGTCCAAGTTTGTGCGCGGCGATGCGGTAGCGGGTTTGATGATCCTGTTCATCAACATCATTGGCGGTATCAGCATTGGTGTATTTGAGCATGGACTGCCAGCATCAGAAGCGTTTAAAACCTACGCCCTGCTGACCATCGGTGATGGCTTGGTAGCACAAATCCCATCGCTGCTACTTGCGACCGCAGCTGCCATTATTGTGACGCGCATTAATGACAGCGACAGCGACATGGCCGACACCATGCAAAAGCAGCTGTTGGCAACACCCGCCACGCTGTACACCGTTTCGGCGATCATGCTGATTATTGGCCTTGTTCCTGGCATGCCTCACCTGGCCTTTTTTACCTTCGCCGCCGTTTTAGCCTTTGCGGGCTGGAAGCAATCCAAAGCACCTAGTGATGATCCGCAGCTAGACGAAGTCGAAGCCATCAGCCACGCGATGCAAAACGACAACGAACAGCCGCTCTCTTGGGATGATATTCCCCATGTGCAAAGCTTGTCGCTCGCGCTGGGTTACCGTCTGGTACACCTGGTGAACAAAGAACAAGGCGCGCCAGTGCTGCAGCGTATTCGCGGGGTAAGAAAGAACCTTTCAGAGCAAGTGGGCTTTTTGCTGCCAGAAGTACGCATTCGCGACAACCTAAGCCTAAAACCCAACCAGTACACCATTGCACTTAACGGTGAGATCATCGAAGAAGGCTTTATCGAGCCAGACCGTCTCATGGCGATTGCTGTGGGCGAAACCTATGGCGAAGTCGATGGTATCTTGGGGAGCGATCCTGCTTACCACCTACCTGCGGTTTGGATTGAACACAACGATAAAGCCAAAGCGCTCAACATGGGTTATCAAGTGGTGGACGACGCCACCGTGATTGCGACCCATATCAGTAAAGTGATGAAGTCTCATCTAGCAGAGCTATTTACCCACGATGATGTCGACGCGATGAACCTGCGTTTAACCCAACAAGCGCCCAAGCTTGCCGAAGCACTCGGTGCAGCTTTAAACCCAGCACAGCAGTTAAAGGTGTACAGACAACTGCTGCTCGATCAGGTGCCGCTAAAAGACATTCGCACCATTGCCAACACCATGTTGGAGTCGGCAGAGAACACCAAAGAGCCGATCCTGCTTGCCTCGGACGTGCGTTGTGCATTGCGCCGCACTCTGGTTAACCTCGTCGCAGGCCAGCGCAAAGAGCTCAACGTATACGCCCTTTCCGATGAGTTAGAACAAATGCTTATGCAATCACTGCATCAAGCGCAAGCGAATGGTAACGTGATTCTGGATAGCTTCCCGATTGAACCGAATATTTTGAGCCAGTTCCAACAGAATCTGCCTCTAATACAACAGCAGCTAAAGCAGCAAGGATTGGCACCAATACTCTTGGTGATGCCGCAGCTAAGGCCGCTGATTGCGCGCTATGCCCGCACCTTCTCACAGGGATTGGCCGTGTTGTCATACAACGAAATCCCTGAAAGCAAACAAATCAACGTGGTAGGAAACCTTGGATAATTTAAGTAGCTATAGGGCCCAGTTCCTCTTCGTGCTGCGCATGATAGAGGACAATGCGGTCACCGACGACGATCATAAACTTGCCGAGCTCATGGCCGCCGATGAGGTGTGTCATGCGTGCCAGCCTATTCGGTATTGCAGCAGTGACGAGATTGAGTATCAGTACATCACCTTGCGTTATGGTGACAAGAAAGACCTTAGCGTTTTCGCACTCGATATATCCGATACGGTGCGCGCAGCGCTCGACCTGTTCGCCTTATATCTGGCAGTTAGGCAAACCCAATTTGAGTTAGAGACCTTTCACCCAGATCTACTCAACAACCTCGTGTTTTCCATGAACGCCTGTACTTTGCTACGCCCAGAAGGCAAACACTTTATCGATCAGCTTGGCCAACATTTCAAGCAGCCCATGTCGATGCTGATCCCAAGCTTGTATCTCACGCCGTGTGAGGCTAGCAACCCCGCCACTAAGGCGATGCTGGAGCGACTTGAAGATCGCTTCCATAAGGTTTGTTTTGATGTGCATTTACCCATCAATGACTTAGAGTATCTGACACCCTTTGACCCACAGACGATAAAGATCTCTAACTCACTTGATAACCAAGATGAGAAGCGAGCGCTACTACCGGTTATCCGCTACATCAAACGTCGTAATGCGACCTTAGTAGCGGGGCGCGTCACCAGTCAAAATACCTTGTCGCAATATAAAATGCTCGGTGCTAAGTACTACTTTGGCTATGTGTCTGATGTACCCATTCCCGTGCACTTCAAAGGTTTTGAAGACCCAAAAGCAGAAATACGCAAAAAGCAGCGCGAGCACGCCAAAGCCGAACAACTGGCCGATCAACAAATCGAAGCCCAAAACCAACTCGCACAAGAACAAGCCGAACGCGACAAACAGCAAGCGCTACTTGATGCCAGCATCTACAACATGTATCAGTCAGCGAAGACCGAGTTTGTCGATGAAGAGATTGAAGCGATTGTTAGGCAGGTAGAAGAAAAGAATGAGTAAAAGCGGGTAAGAGCGGTCCTAGGTCCTAGGCCCTTGGAGGTAAGAGTTACCGAGGACCACAGGACCACAGGACCAAGGACCAAGGACCAAGGACCAAGGACCAAGGACCAAGGACCATATTAACCATTAATCTTGAACCAACATCACAACTTCCCCACTACTTTTCAATTTCTTAGCTTTTTTTCTTATTTCCAATTAATTTTCAAAATCAACCAACCGCCTCTAGTTAGTGAGCGGGGCGATAGTCCCACATTGAGACAAATCTAGGAGAATTCACAATGGCTCTATCAATGCACACTAACTACGCTGCGCTAGTCACACAAAATAATCTAACACGTTCCAACGACCTACTTAATACATCAATGGAACGCTTAAGCACCGGTCTACGTATCAACTCTGCGGCCGACGACGCAGCTGGTCTACAAATTTCTAGCCGTTTAGAAGCGCAAACTCGTGGTATGTCAGTCGCAATGCGTAACGGTTCTGATGCCATCTCTATGATGCAGACCGCTGAAGGCGCGCTCGATGAACTAACTAACATTGCTATGCGTATGAACGACCTAGCACTTCAAGCGGATAACGGCACTAATTCAGCGAAAGACCAAACCGCTCTAGATGCTGAATTCCAAGCACTGGCGGCAGAAATGGGGCAAATCGTGACTAACACTAATTTTGGTGGTCAAGCACTGCTAAAAGGGGCTGGTAGCATGGGTGCTGGCGCCATAAGCTTTCAGTTAGGCACAACGACAGCGGATGCATTGTCTGTTGATGTTTCGGTGGCATTAGGTGCCATTGATTCAGGCGTTCCTGCAATTGCCGCTAATGCAAAAGGTAGTGCAGGGGGTATGCAAACTCTTATCGAGACGATTTCTGGTGCTCGCTCTGCTATCGGTGCCAACATTAACCGTGTTGAGCATACCGTGACTAACCTGCAAAACATGTCTGAGAATCTATCGGCTGCGAAAGGTCGCATCACGGATACAGATTACGCCGTTGAATCTTCAAACATGACGAAACAACAAATGCTAATGCAAGCCGGCACTCAAATGCTAGCAACAGCGAAACAAATGCCAGGTATGGCCATGTCACTACTTGGCTAGCCTTAAAATCGATTCCAATAGCCTCCATTCAGGGGGCTATTTTTTTATTTAGAAGTCACTATTAATTTACTTAAAACACTTAATTTTCGTCTTTGCATAGTCGCCTCTTTCTTATGAGAGGGAAAACATGTCCTCATATTGATATCACTCAAGGAGAAGCTTTATGGCTCTATCAATGCATACCAACTACGCGGCACTGGTTACACAAAACAACTTAACTCGCTCTAACGATCTACTTAACACGTCAATGGAGCGTTTAAGCACTGGCCTTCGTATTAACTCAGCAGCAGATGATGCAGCCGGCCTACAAATTTCTAGCCGCCTAGAAGCACAAACTCGCGGTATGTCAGTTGCAATGCGCAATGGTTCAGACGCAATCTCAATGATGCAAACGGCAGAAGGCGCGCTAGACGAGCTCACTAACATCGCAATGCGCATGAATGATCTGGCACTACAAGCTGATAACGGTTCAAACTCAACCAATGATATTGCCGCTATCGATGCAGAATATGGCGCCCTAAAATCAGAAATGACCCAAATCATGGCTAACACCAACTTTGGTGGTCAAAGTCTATTTGCTGCTGGTGGTGCATTCGAAGACGCTGCTGGTATTACTTTTCAACTAGGTACAACAACTACTGATGCACTAAAAGTGGATGTAAATCAGAGCATTAAAGACATCAACACTGGTGTCGGTGCTGTTGCTGCAACAGCCGTTGGCGATGCTAAAAACATGCAGGATTTGATCGAAACCATCTCTTCAGCGCGTTCTGCACTCGGTGCCAACATCAACCGTGTAGAACATACTGTAACAAACCTACAAAACATGTCAGAAAACCTATCTGCTGCTAAAGGCCGCATCACTGATACAGATTATGCGGTTGAATCTTCAAACATGACTAAGCAACAAATGCTGATGCAAGCAGGTACTCAAATGCTAGCGACAGCAAAACAAATGCCGGGAATGGCAATGTCTCTACTGGGCTAAATTTTTACCCAGCAGAAAAACCTCCTTCGGGAGGTTTTTCTTTCTCAATGACGATGGAAACACTGTTCCTATCCAGAGGGAAAAAAAACTTCCACACCCAACAAAAAGCAATTTAAAAACAAAGCATTACTCTTAGGATCGAAAATTGCTTAACTAAACACAGTACTTTTCATTGTCCAAACCAGCTTAGCTAATTATTAGGATTTTCGTAATGAGCTCTATAGACCCAATTACTATGGCTACTCAATTGGCCACCTTTGATATACAACCTTTTGAATTACGATACCAAGCCCAAGCTACTAAATATGGTGCACGCCTCTCTGCACTCAAAGACATAGAAAGCGCTCTAAAAACCTTTGAAAATGCCATCAGTGGGATGAACAGTTCCACAGCAAGCATCATTAAGAACTCAGCAATATTTTCGCAAGAAGGATATCTAACCGCGAGCGCTGACAACAATGCGGTTGATGGCAGCTATGAACTTTTTGTTGAACAGCTAGCCAGCAAGCATCAGGTTGTGATGGGTATGCCAACCGATATTTCACAAGGAACTCTCGTGCCTAGTTCTGGCGAGTTGCGTATCGATGTTGGTACGGAACGGTTTACCGTTGATATGTCCACCCTAGAAACCAATCAGGATGGCAACCCTTCTATCGAATCTTTAGTAAAAGCTATCAATGAACACCCTGATAATACTGGAGTAAACGCGTCGCTAGTTCGGAGCAACGGTGAAACACATTTTATTTTAACCAGTGAGGACACTGGGAAAGACAACAAAATCTCCGCCAGTTTAAAAAACACCCCGCAAGGCGAAGCGTGGGGATGGTTAAAAAATGCTTTCAAGCCAGAGAATCATACAACCCTTTCTGAACCTAAAGACGCCATTGTTCGACTAGGTGGACAGAGCGGATTGCCTATTACCAATTCTTCAAACACGTTTAACGATGCGATCGAAGGAGTCAGTTTTACCGCAACACAAGTTCATCAGGGAAATATAGACGGAACAGCAAAGGGAACAACTTTAACCATTGCTGCCGATGAAGAAGGCACACTCGACAGTGTGAATGCTTTTATCGATGCATATAACGCTCTCATGGTTGCTATTGATGAACACACCGCCATTGGAGATGAGGGAACAGCAAGAGGCACGCTAGCTAATGACTCCACCGTACGGTCGATTGAAAATCAACTTGGTGGTTTGATTCGACAGTCATTTGATGGCGTTGCTTTATATGATTTAGGTATTACAACAAATCGAGATGGAAAGCTGGAGCTTGATTCTCAAAAATTTAATGACGCGCAAGTCGATTTATCCAAACAAATTGAGCACATCTTCAATGGTGAAAACCAACTTTTTGATTCGATGGAATCAGCCCTCGAACCCTTCACTAAGTTTGGCAACAACTTATTTACCGACAGGAAACATAACTTAGAGAATCAAATAAGTAGTGTCGAAGATAAACAAGCGGGCTTAGAGCGTAAATACGACATGTCATATAACCGCTATTTGGCGCAATTCACTCAAATGAATAATTTAATTAACCAAATGAACAGCACAATGGGAATGTTCAGCTCACCACAAGGACTCATCTAATGTTAATGGACTCAGGCTACGACTCGTACCAACAAGTCGATCTTAACGCTCAAGCGGCCGCAGCAACGCCTCATCAATTGGTTGTTATGTTAATTGATGGCCTTTTAAATGAAATTGAGCGTGTTCGCGGTCATATGGAAGCAAAACGTTTGGCTCAAAAAGGCGAGAGTATCAGTAAATGTATGAATATCCTTGTTGGCCTAGATAGCGCCCTTGACATAGATAACGGCGGTGAAATCGCGCACAACTTACATCAGCTTTATGAGTTTTGCCAAGTAGAACTCTACCAAGCTAGCGTTAAAAATGACACCGAAAAACTCGTTGGCGTTGAACGTGTAATGAGCAATATCAGAGAAGGGTGGGAAGACTTTGGTAAACACGCATAAGGTATCACCCGAGCGGTTTCGCCACCTCAGCCAATGCATGACGGTGGCGGCCAAAACCGAGGATTGGCAGTCACTCAAACGCTACGATGGTCAGCTTCGTGAGCTTTTGGACACCCATAGACCTTTCCTTAAAGACCCACGTTTAGCGCCGGAAATCGAGCGTGCTCGGCGGGCACATTTGAGCGCCTATGAGGCACTGTCGGTGGCGACCAGTAAGCTGAAACAAAAGCTTGATAGCAGTGATGCGGAAAAAGAACGCGCTATGGCTTATCAATTGGCGATGACCTTGGAGTAACCCCATGCTAGTGAGCAACCAGTTAGTAAACAATCAAAGTGGCAGCATATCTACCAACAAACAAAGCCAAAGCTCGGGGCAAGGATCGATTAGCCAAGCGCTAAACAGTAAAGAAGGTGGCCAAACTATCGTTCGTGGCTTTGGCTCCCTGCTCTCACCGAAATCAACCTCAGACAAAGATGCTACATCCGCGTCTATGTTGGATGAGGCTTTAGTCGAAAACGAACTTACCGATGGTGCGCTATTGACGCAATATGTCACTTCGCCAGCGCAGTCGTTCGGCTCTGCTATAGCAAGTAATGTTGCGTTAGATGGCGGAGAGCTCTCAAAGTCCACCAGCCCTATGCTGACGCAACTAGCCGGCTCACAGCGCAGTTCAGGTGAAGTCAATCCTCACCTTGCTAACGGCGCATCTCAGAACACAGCCAAAGAGGCTGCATTGTCGGCAGGCCTGTTGCAGACATCAGCAACTCAAACCGAGCTCGGCGGGAAATCACTAACCGCCGATATTGCTAATCTGCTCAGTACCAATCAAACACAGAACGGCGCAGTTGCTCTGCCTTCTGGCTCACAAGCGGGTGCTCCTTCTGTTAACCCAACGACCACAGTAAACACAGCCGCTGCGACAACGGAGTGGGCGCCGGTTCGCATCGACCCTCAAGCAGGAAAATGGGGCGAGCAGATGCTGCAGGTACTCAATGATCGAGTCACGCTACAAGCGCAGCAAAATCTTCAAGAAGCACGGATCAGATTAGATCCGCCCGATCTTGGCAAACTGGATCTTATGGTGCGTGTCGAAGGCGACAAACTCAGCGTTCAGCTCAATGCCAACGTTGCCGCCACACGAGAAGCCTTAGTTCAAGTGTCGGAACGCCTACGCGCCGAGCTACAAAACCAAAGTTTGATGCACGTTGATGTGCAAATTGGCGGCGGCGACAAACAAGAGTCCAACGGCCAGCCTGCACGCGAGCAAAACTCAACCATTTTTGCCAATGAGCGCCACGAGTCTGGCAGCCATAACGCCACGGCCTTCTCCACGGATGAACACTGGCTTAGTACCCAAGTGTGATCGCTTTAGGAATACAGCATGAATAAAAAACAGTTTCTTTCACTCTTTGCCACCTGTGTGGTGACCAGTGCTCTCGTCTCTGGCGGTACGGTTGCAGGTGCAATGTGGTACCTGAAATCATCCAATACGGGGAGCGATGGTCAGTTTTCATTTTTTGAATCTCAGCCTGAGCCAAGCGCAGGGCCAAAATTTCACGCCTTAGACAACGTGATTGTCAGTGTGCGCGGTAAAAAACAGACTCACTTTGTGATGTTAGAGCTGGCGCTAGAAACCCGTCACATCGAGCGCCTTGAGTTTGCCAATGACTATATGCCAAAAGTCAGACATGCCATGCTTAATCTGTTCAGCCAAAAGCGTTATGAAGATCTGCATGGCGAGGACACTTTGGATCTGCTTCAGCGGGAGGTGAAAGCCTCGGTGATGACGGCTTACGCCGATACCCAGTTAAGCCGCGATATAGACGACGTTCTGCTGACGAAATTTGTTATTCAGTAGGTACAACTATGCTGGATATGAATCACACAGACAGCTACGCCGTTGCCGAAGATGTCACATCAAACGCCACGCGTATTGATGAAAATCGCCTACTCAACCAACATCAAATATTGGTTAAGCGCGTGGTTAACCAACTGCGCAACCATGCCACGACCCATTGCAGCATCGAAGACATGCAGCAAATTGGACTGATAGGCCTACTTGAGGCTGGGCGCCGCTATGGCAACATCGACGACCCTAACTTTCCGGCGTTCGCCGTGTGCCGAATTCGCGGCTCAATCCTGGATGAGCTGCGCCGCCTTGACTGGCGTTCACGCAAAACCCGTCAGCAGGCTCATGAGCTCAATGATGTGACGCGTGATTTAACCAAGCGCCTGCGCCGCGCGCCCACCGAACAAGAGATCATCAAAGCACTCGGTACCACACAGCAGGATTATCATACCCGGCTCAATGCCACCATGGCCGCAGAAATGCAAAGTCTTGATCAGCTTATCGAGAGCGGTCTTGAAGGTGCGGTCGAGTCTGCCTGCGATGGCATGAATCACGAACATATCCGCCGCAGTCTTGAGAAGGCACTTAGCCAACTCCCCAAACGTGAACAGCTACTGCTGACGCTGTTCTACCAACACGACTTGAACTTACACGAGATTGCTCTGGTGTTAGAGCTGACCCCACCACGGATTTGTCAGCTGCACAAGCAAGCGCTTAAGCAACTCAACCAATTACTGTCTTCTTAGGAGTCCACTATGCAAAAGTTTACTGGCGCAATCATCATTTTGATGTGTGTCTTCGGCGGTTACGTCTGGGCTGGAGGCAGTCTGATGGCCATTTGGCAACCGGCGGAGATGCTGATCATCATCGGTGCCACTATTGGTTCCCTCATCATAGGTAACCCACCTCAAGTGCTTAAAGAGATGCGCAATCAGCTGCGAGGCATCATCTCTCCTCCTAAGGATGAGCGCGAGTTCTACATGGAACTGATGGCGCTACTGCAAGTCTTGCTGGAAACCGTGCGCAGTGGTGGCTTTAAGGCACTGGATAAGCACATCGAAAATCCAGAACAGAGCGATATTTTTGCGCGTTACCCGCGTGTAAGTCGTGATTATCGCTTAGTTTCTTTCATTACCGACAATTTACGTTTAATGGCAATGGGACAAATGTCGCCTCATGAGTTAGAGGGACTACTAGAGCAAGAGATTGAAGCGATTGAGGCCGACTATATGCAGCCCGCTCGCTCCATGCAGCGCACCGCAGAAGCCATGCCTGGCTTTGGTATTTTGGCAGCCGTTGGCGGCATCATTATTACCATGTCCGCCATTGATGGCTCCATTGCCATGATTGGCTATCACGTTGCTGCCGCTCTAGTAGGCACATTTATCGGTATTTTCGGCTGTTACTGCTGCTTAGACCCAGCAAGTAACGCCATGGCTCAACGCGTTAAACGCAATATGTCCGCTTTCGATTGTACTCGCGCCACCTTAGTGGCCTACGTTGCGAAGAAGCCGACACTATTGGCAATTGACGCTGGCCGTAAGCACATTCAGCTAGACATTAAACCGACCTTTAACCAAATGGAGGTGTGGCTCGCTGAACAGGAGGGATAATGCAAAAACATGAGCAAGTAGTCTTCAAACGCGCCAGTCGTAGTCATCACCATGAGTCTCATGGCGGTGCATGGAAGGTAGCGTTTGCTGACTTTATGATTGCCTTGATGGCGTTATTCCTCGTCCTTTGGGTCATGCAAGTGGTCGACAAAGAAGAGCGCAAAGCGATTGTCGCCCATTTGCAAATGGCCAGTGTCTTTGACCAAGGCAGTGGCAACCTATTCGACACTTCGAAAAGTATTTCTCCCATCGATTTGACCACAGACTCGTCCGTGGCCAGTCGTCACGACTCTGTGCATTCCGTGAGTTCTTTTTTCCAAGGCGATCGCGAAGGGCCAGAGTCAGACTCACTTATCGACGGCACCTTTGATACCCAAGAGCGCCTAGCCGCTCTCGCTGAGGTTATCAATGACATGGTGCGTCAGATCAACGCCCAAGGAAATGTCGATGTTACCGTTACCCCTCAAGGGCTGCGCATCGTACTGCAAGATGACTACAAACAGAACATGTTTGGTCGCGGCGGCTCAACATTAACGCCGTTTTTTGAAGATTTGTTGCTGGCTTTAGCACCTGTGTTTGAGCGGGTAGAAAACCCGATGATCATCAGCGGCCACACCGATGCCACTCAGTATCGGAAAACCTTCTCGAGCAAATCCAACTGGGAGCTTTCGGCATCACGCGCCAACGTCGCTAGACAAACGCTCACCGCTGGCGGTATGCCAGAGCAACGTGTGCTGCAAGTAACGGGCATGTCTGACCGCGCCTTACTCAATCACAGTGATCCTTCATCAAGCGAAAACCGCCGCATTGAACTGTTTATCCTCACCACACCCGCAGCTGAGGTCATCAATACCTTGTTTGGCCAATCGCCCAACAATGAGTCGAAAAATGAGCTAGAGAAGGCGCGCGACAAGGCCAAATTCAATCAGCCTGTGTTTAGAACCGATACCATTCGATTCGAGTCAGACAGCGCTTCAAACGCGACCACTCAGGTGCAAGCACTGTAACTTGCACCTTTATTCGGGTGTTCTATGCTTTGATAGTACACCTTTGATCTCACTACCTTTTATTATTGAGCACCCAGTCAGTAGGGCATGTTATGCGACAATCTATTCCGCACATACCGCCAAAACCAAACCGAACGCCAGACGGACTTCAAAAGGCATTTTTATGGCTGATCATCATTGATTACGCCCTACTCGCTCTGTTCTTAAGCCAGCTCACCACTCTCTCACTAAAGGGCGGCACGTTAATCAGTCTACTGTTGGTCGTGTACAACAGCCTACTCACCTTTATGTGCTTTAGACGCACCGATCGACAAGATGCCTATATCATCTATCCGACGATATCGGCTACTTTGCTGGCGTTCGTGTGCTTTTTGTATTTTTTCTTTTTGGTTTGATGGCGCACTGCCAGAACCCGCTCACTCGAAGCTCGGTCACGTGAAGCACAGTTATCTAAAGTACTGACATGCACAACAACGCCATTCTCGTAGAAACGCGAAACTTCTGAAGTGTGTGCCTTGGTGATTGAGGCACAATAAATGAGTCACGTGCGGTACGAGATCCTCACTTGCGTGAGGATGACGGTGCGGGTAGGAACAAAAAACAGCACTCGAAGAACCGTCATTCTCGTGAAAACGAGAATCTTCTTGAGCGTGTGCCTTAGGTTATTGGGACACAATAGGTGAGTCACTCGCGTTAGGATGACGATTACTATTTAGATTAATTATTTCAGCAGCGCCACAACCGTATGACGCCTCACATTCGCCTGCGCATTAAGCGCCTGAAATGTCGTCGTGAAATCTTGTGAAAGCTGACTAAAGCCGGAAAGTGTTTCGCTGACTTGTTGCTCAGAAGGGAGCTTAGATTGGCTCTGAATACGCGTCATTTGAGTATCGAGTTGGGATTGGAATTGCCTTGCTTCGCTTAGGCTGGATTGTGCTTGTTTTAGGTGTTGGTTCACCTTGGCGATGGATTGTTTGATGCCATCACGAGAACCTAAGTCAAATTTGAGTTCCGCCATGCCATCCGGCTCGGCTTGAATGGAAAAGGTGTTAGCTTGTCCTGCCGGGAAGCGGTGGCCTTCGCCAGTGACTCGAACTTGCTGCTGCATCGCTGCGTAGGCCGATTCGTGCACTTCAAATACGATGCTGCCATCGTTGGCGAGTGAGGCGCGCATACCCATAGGGATAACGCTTCGGTCGAGCTGTTTGACGGTGCGCTGGCCATCCGACTGACCATCAAATTGCAGCATCACTGACCCCCCGCTTGGAAAATCCAAACGCACCTGTTCGGCACGCTCGCTCATACGGTGCACATTGAGGCCTGGAATCGAAAAGCGCCTTACGTCTGCAGTATCAAGCTTTAGATGAAGCTCATTATCGACCACACGTTTACCATCAAAACGCGCCTGATTGAGCGTTGCTTCAATCACTTGCTTTGAACGCGACAGTTTACCGGTCATTTGTGGCGTAGAGCCGTGAGATAACGCTTGAGTGAGCTGCTTTTTCACTTGTGTCAGCTCTTTACCCACGCCTTGCAGCGCTTTAGTGGCAATTTGCACCGATGTGGCGTGTTGCTGCCCTTGTGTCAGCAGCACACCGGATAACGAATAAGCGGAAGAGATTTCTGCTTGCGGCTTGAGAAGGTGTTTGGAGAGAGATGTGGTTGTGGTATCAGAGGCTTGCGAGGGAGTAATACTCGTCGTTCCCTGCCCTGTGAGCTTAATACTATGCGGTCTAACATCAACCGTACTTACTGCCATAACACCGTTCCTTGAGCCTGACTGCCGAGTGGCAAAAACGACCGCTAAATGCGGTCGAATAAAGATAAATCATTGATTTTCATGTAGCTGGCTTGCGTGGCTTGCAGCGCTGCCATGTAATTGCTGAGCCGCACCGACGCTTCACCATAATCGAGCGCGGAAACATCACTGGTCACCTTGTCGACAAACAGTTTGTTCTCACTGTGTGCGCCATCCATCAAGTCGAGGTTGTTATGGCGGCCACCAATTTCTGTCATCGCGCCGAGCACATTACCCAAGGTATTATCAATGGCATCTAAACTGGCACCAACTTCGGTTTGAAAATTTGGACTCGGGTTCTGAAATTCCACGATTAATCGGTCGATTTGATTCAATACATTGTCGCCGCCACCCAAATCCAAGATGTCTTGCGCCGTGGTATTGGACTCCATGGTTACGCCTTTGGCGACCGTTACAACTCGCTTATCGCTGTTACCATCCAACGAATACACACCGCCACCCGCATCTGAAATCGCTGGGGTATCGGTTTTAGTACCGGAGAAAAGGTAATGACCCTCTTCATCTTGAGAATTGAATGATGACTGAACCGAGTCACGCAAGCTTTCCAGTTCCGTGATCATACCTTGTCGGTCTTCATCGGTGAGCGTGCCGTTCGCCCCCCAAAGCACCAACTCACGCATACTTTTTAGACTCTCATTGACCGAGTCTAGGTGAACTTCTTGACTAGATAACGTGGTTTTGACGTTGGCGATATTGCGTTGATATTGATTGATTGCCGCCCCTTCTCGATCGAGGTTGAGCAATTGAATCGATGCCATTGGATCGTCTGAAAGCTTAGTCAGTCGATCGCCTGTGGCCATTTGCTGCATCACTTTACCAAGGCCTGCGTTGTTAGTTTGCAGGCTTTGCAGCATCATTTGGCTAAATTGAGTATCACTGATCCTCATGGTCTCTCCTTAAAATAGCTGCAATACCGAATCAAACAATTGATTCGCTGTACTGATCACTTTCATGTTGGCGTTGTGTGCGTTAGCAAACGTCATCAGGTTCGCCGCTTCTTCGTCGCTGTTGACCGCACTGACATTATCGCGCGCGGCGATCGCTTGCTCAGACATCGCCTGCTTGGCCTGATAATCAGACTCGGCTTGTCTGGCTTTAATTGCCGTATCACCCACCATAGCGGTAAACGCATCGTTGAGGGTGACTGACCCATAGCCGCTGATAGCAACAGGCTTATTGCTGATATCAATCAGATCTTTAAGATTGTCGCTGTTACCCGGATTCCCATCGCTAGAAAACGCCAATTCATCAGCACCGATGGCGGTAATATCTAAACTTGCGGCAGGATTGGCAGGGTCGTACGTAAACAGCGGCGCACCCGGGTTACCATTGAGATCGGTACCAGCTGCCAATACCGCATTAAACTCGTCGGCCACACTGCGCGCCATATCATCAATCGCTTGTTGATTCGGTTTTAAGACATCCACTTGATAGTCGTGCAACGCCCCCAGCTTGCCGCCAATATCGCCTTTGGCTGCAAACGTCTGATTGCCAAACTCGATGTGTAAGTCGGCCAAATAAGGGTCACTTGGGTCTGGAATTGCTTTGATGACACTGGCATCTGAGCCCATTACTAAGGGCTGACCAGACGCTAAAGAAACTTGAACACTGCCATCTGGCTGATCTGTGGTTTTCACTGCCATGATAGTAGACAACTCACCAATCAAAGCATCGCGGGTATCCATCAGTTGCGAGGAATTACCGCCTGTGCCTTGTATCTCAACGATCTGCTTGTTCACTTGGGCAATGTTTGCCATCACACTGTTGGCATGTGACAGCGCGGCATTGCGCTGATCGTGTACATCTTTATGCTGATTATGCAGCGATTCGGTGAGCGTATTGAAACGGCGCGCTAAGGCTTCCGATTCATTGATCACTTGCTGACGAAGTGGGGTCGACTCTGGCTTGGTGGTCGCATCGTTAAGAGAAGCAAACAGGCTATCAAGCCCAGATGACAAACTGAAACCATCGGCACCCAACATGTTTTCTAACTGGCTCATCGCCGACGTATAGCCAGCCGAGTAATTAGCCTCACTGGCTGTCGACCAAGTTTGCTTCACCAAGTATTGATCGGTCACACGGCGAATGCTGGTCACTTCCACGCCCATTCCCGGTGAATTGTAATCGTACTTTCCACCTGCAACCGATGACATCAGTGCCTGCTGGCGACTGTATCCGGGGGTATTCACGTTCGCCACGTTTTGCGCGGTGACGTTTAACGCCACGCGATTGGCATTCATCCCGGTTAGGGCGATATTAATAAGACTCATGACGATTAACGCTCCGTGATTTTCATAAGAGGCTGAGAAAATGCCATGGTCATGGCTGCCTCACTAGGCGACTGAAGAGTAAAGGCGGCTGCGTTATTGGCTTCATTAACCGCTGAAGCGCCATTTATAAGGCTGACTGAATGAGATTGTGATTTGGCTTCCAAATCATTCGCCGCACCTAACGACTGCACGCGCGCAGCATCAAACTGCACTTCTCGATTCGACTGAGGGGAGTGCGCAGGACCGAGTTGTTTCACCAGCATATCGGCAATGCCAGAGTTCTGTTTTTTGGCCAGTTCAATCGACAACTGTCCATCGTGCATATCGCGAAAGACGCCATGTTGCTGCGAGGAAAATGGACTGCCTTCATCGGCCAAGACATCACTACTGCTGCGCATTTGTCTTAGTACCATTTGCAAGAACATGGCTTCAAACTGCCCCGCCACTTCTTTTAGCGCTTCTGGACTGTCGTTGCTGTGCTTGATATTGGTCAGCGCCGCATTGTCATGATAGAGCATGCTGTTGACGCGAGTGGTATCGTTCATGGCATCGATTTTCATACTGCGTCTCCTATATCACAACCAGTTCAGCATTGAGCGCGCCTGCTTCGTGCAGCGCTTGCAGAATTGACATCAAATCTGTTGGCGTTGCGCCTAAACTATTCACCGCGTTGACGATGGTATTCAGTTCGGTGCCTTCCGGCCAAATCACCATTTGTGCTTGGTCTTCGTTGATATCGATTTTGGTTTGATCTACCACTACGGTATCGCCATCGGCAAAGGCGTTAGGCTGGCTGACGCGCTGCGATTCACTGATTGCCACCGTCAAGTTGCCATGGCTAACCGCAGCTTCGGTGACTTTGACATTTTTGCCCACCACCACAGTGCCGGTGCGCGAGTTGAATACAATACGTGCTGGCTTGCGGCCTTCGACCACGCTCATTTCTTCTAGCATCGACATCATAGTCACGCGCTGCTGGGAATCTTTTGGGGCACGCATATCAACTCGAACCTTGTTGACTGCAATCGCGACATCGGGACCAAAAGTGCCGTTGATTTCACGGGCGATGTTCTTCGCCGTTGTAAAGCTTGCTTTGCGCAGGTTTAAGGTAATTTGTGGGCGAGTATTAAAGTCCGATGGAATTTCACGCTCTAGCGTAGCGCCATTTGGCACACGGCCTGCTGTTGGCGTGTTCACGGCAATCTTGGAGCCGCTGCGCCCTTCTGCAGACACGCCGCCAACAACCACATTACCTTGAGCCACGGCGTACACTTCACCATCGACACCACGCAGAGGCGTTAACAGTAGCGTGCCGCCACGCAAGCTTTTGGCATCACCAATCGACGACACCACGATGTCCAGCATTTGACCGGGACCCGCCATAGGATCGACCGAGGCGGTCACACTAACCGAAGCAACATTTCGCAGCTTTGGGTTGGCATCGTCGCCAATCTGCACACCAAACTGACGCAACATGTTAGTAATCGATTGAGCGGTAAATTTCACTTGGTTTCGGTCGCCTTGGCCATCGAGACCCACGACCAAGCCGTAACCAACCAGTTGGTTGCTACGCACACCTTGTACGTCAACCAAATCCATAATTGGGATTTCCACTTCCGCCTGCGCCATTGGCATTAAACCAAAAGCAAACACAGCGATAAGGGCGTTAAAAAAGTGACGAAGTTTCAACATTAGAATGGCATCCAAGGGCTTGTGAAGAATTGCGTTAGCCAACCCGCTGAGTTGCTATCTGCTAAAGCGCCGCGTCCAGAGTAGGTAATGCGAGCATCACCGATACGGTGTGAAAAGACTTGGTTATAACGGTCAACATCGTCGACGCGAATAATCCCGGTGACGCGGATAAACTCATCACCTTGGTTCAGACGGATCCACTTTTCACCACTGACTTTAAGTACACCATTTGGCATCACTTCATGGACAGTAACCGTGATAGCGCCTTCAAGCTTATTCCCTTGCGAGCTGGCTGCACTGCCATCAAAAGCCCGATTACCGCTGATACCCACCGCCGTATCATTAATCGTGGTTCCGCCTATGTTGGCGGCACCAAAATCTACGTTCGATGACTTACCAAACTTGGTATCGGCTTTTTTGCTCGATTGAGTTTCTTCAACCAGTAGAATGGTGAGCACATCGCCGACGCGATAAGCACGACGATCTTGAAATAACGTGAGGTTGTATTGATGACGGTACAAACTGCCATTCGTTGCCTCAGGCAGCGCGTAGTTTAGCTCCGGCGGCGCATACTTTTGCTCATCTGGCTCTGGCGGCACAAACTCTTGCCTGGCGGCACATCCAGCGAGCAGTAGCACCGTCAGTGCCACTATGCCTTTTTCTATTAGGCGTCGCGAAAACCATTTCATATTACTACTTCCTTTCACGTTATCTCCCGCTCACTCAACTCATTACTCAACGAATTTGGTTTCCGAAATTCGTTACACCGCTTGCGCGACAAACTTGAGCATGTCATCGGCCGCCGACACGACCTTAGCGTTCATTTCATAGGCGCGCTGTGTGGTGATCATATCAACCATCTCTTCCACCACTTGCACGTTTGAACCTTCCAGTGCGCCTTGTTTGATGCTGCCTGCACCTTCTTCACCTGCAATCAGCTCTTGTGCCTGACCGCTCGCTTCGGTCTCTTTAAACAAGTTGCCACCAATGGCTTCAAGACCAGCTGGGTTGATGAACTTAGCTAGGGTAATTTGACCCAGTTCTTGTGGTGCAGGGCCGTCGGCAGTGGTTGCCGTCACCGTGCCATCGACACCCACAGAAACCGTCAAGGCGTTGTCTGGGATTTGAACTTGCGGCTCAAGCGGTAAGCCTTGGCTATTGACCATCAGGCCTTCAGAGTTGACATGAAACTGGCCGTTACGGGTGTACATGATCTGGCCATCGGAGTTTTCGATTTGGAAAAAGCCCTGTCCCATGACCGCTAAATCCAGCTCTTGCCCTGTGTTTTGTGAGCTGCCCTGTGTGAACACTTTTTGCGTACCCACAACACGAACACCACTACCCAACTGAACACCTGTTGGGAGTTCGTTTACTTGGTCTACCTGAGCGCCGGGCTGGCGCTGAATGCTGTAGAACAAGTCTTCAAATACCACTCGGTCACGCTTAAAACCAACGGTATTAACGTTGGCAAGGTTGTTGGAAATCGCCGTCATTTTAGTGTCTTGGGCGGCCATCCCTGTTTTACTGACCCACAATGCTGAATGCATGGTTTACTCCTGTTGGCGAGCCTTCTAGCTCGCACTCATTAATTTGTTTCCGGATTGCGCTAGGGTTTCCGCGGTTTTCATCATGCGGATCTGCATCTCGAAGTTGCGAGTGAGAGACATCACGCTCAGCAGCTCATCAATGGCTGAAACGTTACTGCTTTCGATATGCTCAGGTGCTAGATTGACCGTCGCATCCGCCGCAAATGGCTGACCATCAAGGCTATGCAGTAGGCTGTCACTCTCTTTCTGCAGTTGAGTGATCTCCGGCTTCACCAGTTTTAATGTGCCGACTTCCACTTCTGCGCCGCCACCTGGTGGGATCACCGACACACGGCCGCGTTCACTGATTTCCACTTTTTGAAATTCAGGCAGCACCATAGGGCCGTTATCACCGACAACGGCAAAACCATTGATGGTCATGGCACCCAAATCATCGACTTTGATATTGCCGGCACGGGTGTAGGCTTCGTTGCCCGCTGGGGTTTGAACACTGATGTAGCCTTCTCCCATGATGGCAATGTCGAGCGGGCGACCGGTTTTCACCACGTCGCCTGAATCAAATCGCGTCGCGGCTGAGTTGGTGACCACCATAGTGCGGCCATCGAAACCTGAGCCTTGCAATGGAACGCTGTTGACGCGTTCCATATCCGCACGAAAGCCCGCCGTATCGGCGTTCGATAAGTTATTAGAACGAACATGCTGCGCTTTAAGAACGCGACTTGCGCCCGTGGTCGCAGTAAATAGCAAGCTATCCATGGCCTACCTCTATACCGCGTTAAATAGCGCTTGAGTCAATTTGTCAGACGTTGAAATCGTCTTCGCGTTCGCTTGGTAATTGCGTTGCGCCGTCATCAAGTTCACAAGCTCAGACGTTAGATCAACGTTGGAGCCTTCCAGCGCACCCGGAGTCAGATCGCCCAACACGCCAGTACCCGGTGTCCCCACCACTGGTGCGCCAGAGCTAAAGCTCTGTGTCCAAGCGGTACCATTGGTTTTTGCCAAACCTTGTGGGTTCGCGAAGTTCGCCAGCACCACCTGACCTTGTAGCTGTGACTGACCATTGGTGTAAGTCGCGAATACCATGCCGTTGTTCTCGACGCGCACACCCGCAAGCTCACCAGAGGTGTAACCATTTGGACTGTTGGTGCTCACGCCAAATGCAGCGCCAAACTGGGTGCTGCCTGCAAGGCTAATATCGATGCTCATACCGTTAGCACCGGCTGCAGGGAAAGAAACATTAAAGCTGCCAGCTGGTGACGCAAGCGTGCCGTCAGTGTTGAAGTCTACTTGCTGTGTCGTCGCGGGCGATGTTGGCGAACCATCCACCTCTACGTTTACCTGCCACGTATTGTCAGCGGTTTTAGTGAAGTACTGAGTTACTGTGTGGGAGTTACCAAGCGAGTCGTACACTTTAGAGGTGTAAGAAGAGTTAAATGAATCTGGATTTGAAGAATCAAATGGCGTCACGGTTTGGTCAATCGCTGTCGCACTTGCATCGAAGTTGGCGATAAAGTCCAACTTATCCGTTGCTTGTGCCGCGAGAGAAGATGTGCTGATTTTGATGTCGCCGACAGAGCCTTCAAGTAGGTTGTTATTGCTATCGACACTGTAGCCTTGCAGCTTAGCGCCTGTATTGCCGACTACGTAGTTGTCTTTGTCCGTGCCAAACACGCCAGAACGGGTGTAAAGAGTTTGCCCCATGCCATCTTTAGTGACAAAGAAGCCGTTACCATTGATGGCTAAATCCATCGAACGACCCGTGCCGGATACCGAACCATTCTTGTCGAAGTTTTGTGAAATAGACGCCACTTCCACACCGCCCGCCTGCATGCCGTTGTAGACGGCAGAAAACTCGGTACGCGCTTGTTTAAAGCCGTACGTCGAAGCGTTAGCGATATTGTGACTGATAGTGTTTAGCTGAGTATTGGTAGCATCCAAGCCACTTAAAGCAATATTAAAGCTCATAATGTCCTCTTAATTCTGATAATTATTGTTTTTACACTCGGCGCTAAGCACCAAACTGACTGATCTGATAGAAAGGCACATTGCCCACGCCGGCGATATTGACCATCGCTGCGCCGCCTGTGCTAGGAATACGGACTTGTTGAACTTCACCTGCCAGCAGCAAATTTGGCTGCGCTTGACCGTCTTGCACTTCGACTGAGATAGAGTACTTGCCCGGCTTAAGACCCAGCTCTTCTGGGTTAATGGTGAAATCCACATCACCGGCAGGATGAGCGCCGAGTGGCACCTTGGTTTTCTGACCAAACTCATCTTCCACCACCACGTTCACTTGGCTCGATGAATGCGCGAGCTCAATACGACCTTTTTGCGCGCCGTCCGCCAGTTCAACCTCATTGCTGCTGACATACACGGTTTGGCCCACTAGGCTTGCCGTCGATAGCACCTGCATGTTGTCGAGAAGTACCATGCTGTTTTGCATCAGCGTCGACATGTTTTCGGTACTTTGCACCTGAGAGAATTGCGCCAGCTGGCTCACGTACTCGGTTCCATCAAGCGGATTGAGCGGATCTTGGTTTTGAATTTGCGCCACCATTAAGGTGATGAACTCGTTTTGTAGCGAGCTGGCGCTGTTGGCGTCTTGCGGATTCGCAGACACATTGGCATTAGTTTGCTGAGTAACGGGAGAATCCGCATCCAGCGCGGTGAACTGTGCAATACTCATTAGCTGCCCTGCCCTAAACGAAGTAATCCTTGTTGCATGCTTTTCACATTCGATAGCACTTCCACGTTGGTTTCGAAGCTGCGCGATGCGGACATCATGTCTGCCATTTCCGCCACCACATCTACGCCTGGGTAATAGACGTAGCCTTCTTCATTGGCAAGCGGGTTATTAGGTTCAAAGCGCTGCTCAGCCTTAGCGCCACTCTTCACCACATCGACAATGCGCACTTCAGCATTGGGGTACACCCCTTGCTCACTCGCCAATTGGGTTTGGCTGTACACAGTGGCAAACACTGGCTTGAGCGGTTTATAAGCATCATCTGGGTTGGCCGACACGGCGTCTGCGTTGGCAAGATTACTGGCCACGGTATTAAGTCGTACCGTTTGCGCCGTCATGGCCGAGCCTGCGATAGAATAAATATCGGTAAATGACATGATTAACGTCCCTCAATCGCTTTCGCCAAACCGCTGAACTTCATGTTCATAAACGTCAGGCTAGTTTGAAAATCCATGTTGTTTTGGGTGAATTTCGCTTGCTCCACCCCTAGTTCAACGGTATTGCCGTCTTTGCTGTTCTGATATGGCACTGAATACTGAGTTGAGACATCCAGCTTCGGCGTCGTGAAATGAACACCGTTGGCGCTAGCTTGCTTCATCACTGTGGTAAAACTCAGGTCTTTTGCTAGGTATCCAGGTGTATCGACATTTGCTAAGTTACTTGCAAGCACCTTGGTTCTTTGAACTCGAAAATTCAGTGCTTCGGGGTGAACACCTAGCGCACTATCAAAACTGATTGCCATGTCTCTGTCCTTAAATGGGCGATAGTCCCTAACAAAGAACAAGATACATGCCAACTTCTAACTCCAATAAAAACAATGAATTAAACAAAACAAAGGAAGCAGAACTTCCGATTCACGGAAGCGAGAGAACACATGGGGAAATGGTTATTGGGCTCACTATTGAGCCTACTATTGAGCGCCAATACCTCGGCTAGTGAGATAAAGATGACCCCAATGGGTATCGAACAAGTCGTGCGACAAGCGCTAAATTCGGAGCTGAAGCAACTTGCCCTTCAGCATCACTGGGACACCTACGACTCAAGGCTTGTGATATTAGTTCCAGACTCAGCAAAACACCTTAATCATTGTCTGGCGCCCCTTATTATCAGCAGCCGCGACCATCAAACCTTACCCGTTGGCAATCTAAAGCGCAGTGTTAGTTGTGAGGATGGAGACAATGATTGGCGCATTAACGTCAGTATCAGAGCCACACTCTCTCTGCCAGTGGCTATCGCGAGTACCACACTCTATCGACATGACACGATTGATGCTCGTTCGGTCCGACTGGAAACTCGGACCTTGTCACGTGCGACCTCATTTGTGACCGATCTATCAACATTGCAAGGTAAACAAGTCACTAGGCGAATGCGCACTGGGCAGGTTATCGATAGCAAATTTGTCAGCAGTCCACCGCTAGTGGAGAAAGGTAATGAAGTGGTGATTATCGCTGAAAAGGAGGGTTTTAATGCCACAACTAAAGGAATAGCTCTGGAAGCAGGAGCGTCAGGAGAACAAATTAAAATACAAAACAGCCAGTCAAAAAAGGTCATTCGCGCAGTGGTTTCTGGTCTGAACCAAGTGCATACGCAATTTTAATCATATTAAGCCCATATACCCAACTCTCCCACATAAGCAGCAGTAATGATTATCATCATACATATTGTAAATGGGGATGCTCGTTCAAAAAATCGTCCGCCAACTTCTATTTCAGCGCGCTATCGTAAAAAGAAAACGATGTGTTTATCTAATAATAAAAGTGGTGATTATGAACAAAAAAGCCCTTCCCAAGTGCAAGGCAATAGGGGTCCTCACCCTTATTGCACCTATTTCGCTTGCTGCACAAACAATTCATATAGAATTTGAAGACTATGATGATGGGGGCCAGAACATCGGATACTTTGATACCAGTACTGGCAACTCTGGTGGTAAGTATCGCCAAGACGATGTCGATATCCGAGGTAACGGTAATGGTGGCTACTCCATTGGTTGGGCCTCCGTTGGGGAATACTTAAACTATACGGTGGATTTAGACCAAGCCGGAAAATACCGCCTAGAAGCGCTAGTGGCCGGAAATAAGACTGAGCCAATGTCGCTGAGTTTTCACCTTACCGACGGCAGTCACCTAGGTACAATCACCTACACCCCCATGATTGCGGATGTGCGGAGTTTCCAAACCGAGACACTCCCTGATATCTGGCTGCCAAAAGGGCCTATCACTATTCAAGTGCGCCTCCTTAATTCAGCCTTATCTCTGGACAGTTTCTCCCTCATTTTGGACCAAGCAGCATCCTCACTAGACACTCAATACGGCCCAGGCTCAAGTATCGTTAACTACGCTCAGCTTCCGGGGACATTTTTGGCTGCAGACTACAGCGCGTATTTCGATACAACTGAAGGCAACGCTGGCGGTGGGTATCGACAAGACGATGTCGATATTCGGGTTAGTAACCAAGTGCCGCTGGTTGGCTGGACTCAACCTGGAGAGTACCTAAAGTTTGAAACTGCCGTAGCACACAGTGGTGCTTATGATGCCGTGTTCCACCTTGCATCCGACAGTACAAGCGACAAAACCTTAGTACTAAAAGATGAAAGTGGTGCCACACTCAGTAGTTTAACCTTCAACACTCAAGGCGCGGGCGCCTATAATTTCCAACCATTTACGATGCAAGGGCTAACGCTTCACGAAGGTCGCCAGCAATTAGAGCTGCAATTTGCCAGTAACGGATTTCGAATCCGAGATATTGAAATAGTCCCTTCTCCTGATAGAGATGGTGACTGGGTTGGTGATAATGCCGATAAGTTTCCTGATGATCCTGCCGCCAGCGTGGACACCGATGGCGATGGCTACCCCGACCGCTGGAATGACGGAAAAACTCAGCAAGATTCCACCACCCCGTTAACACTGGATACATTCCCTAATGATTCGAAAGAGCAGCTCGATACCGATAATGATGGCGTGGGTGACAATGGGGATATCTACCCGTTATTGCCCGACCTCTGGACGGAGCCTGTCATGCAAGTACCCGGCACAATGCAAGCTGAGCATTTTCAATTCGGTGAGAATGGGGAAGCTTACTATGACACAACAGCAGGTAACGCTAAGAATCAGCATCGCCTAGATGTAGATGTCGACATTCACAACAACAATCAACAAGACGAACTGGGCAACGCAACCTATGGTGTCGCCATGGCCGCTGACAATGAATGGTTGATGTACGATCTCAATGTTCGGGAAGGTGGCCTTTATCAGCTTCACCTCACAGCAGGTGGTGACCAAAATACCAAACCTATCAAACTCTCTGTTCACGTCAATGGAGAGCGTTTTCCCATTGAATATACGGCCAATATCGCTAACTCACGCCTATACCAATCGGTCGCTTTGGATGCGGATATTTTCTTATCCGCGGGTTCTCACCAACTCAAAATTCACTTTGATGACGCAAATGGTGCCACCCTTGATGCATTCTCTTTAACTCCCCTCATCGATAGTGACTCTGACGGCGTCTCAGATGGTCGAGATGCTTTCCCTAACGATCCTACCGAGTGGCTAGATAGTGATGGCGACGGTGTAGGCAACAATAAAGATGCCTTCCCATATAATGACGCCGCCAGTGTCGACACAGATAACGACGGCTACCCAGACAATTGGAATGAGCAGTGTGATACGGCATGTCAGCTTGACTCAGGCTTAAGGCTAGATGAGCTGCCACTCGACTCTGGTAACTATCGTGACAGCGATAAAGATGGCACTGGTGATAACGATGACACCGATGATCAGCGATTCCTTCACACCTCCTTTGCCAGCGAGACCTTGCTCTTTGGACGCTTCGAGATACAAACTCGATCACAGAGCGGGGCGGAAGTCATCGGTCGAATTCAACCCGTCGCTAATCGCTTCGCACCAGAACAGGCCCCAAGCGAAGACCTCGCCTTTGTTCTCACTCGAGATGACAGTGACCTATTTACACTGACCAACGAACGTGACCAAGATGGGCGCATGTTCGGTGTACTTTCGCTAAAAAATGATAATAGCGTCAACTGGGACAATAACCATTTAGTTGAAATTGAATTGCAACAAAATGGCAGTGCTATTGCACGAGTAGAAACCTTAGTTGAAGCCGTCACTCACACAGCTTGGCAGCAATTTTTTGACCAGTTTTATCTCTATGCGACAGAGGAATCTTATCGCTTACACAGCGGCAGAGACTACGACTATGCACTGGTAAGCCAACAAGTCGCGGAGCTCACAGACAATGGCTATCAAATTCGTCATGGATTTAAAAGCACTAGCTCTGGCTGGATAAAGGATGATGACCTAGATATCAATTTTTATGACTATCCCGATGAGGAACAACTTGCCGATTATGGCCAGCAAGTTGTTGGTCGTTCCGTGTTGGCGGACGAACTTGAACAAAGCGCACTGCACCTTGCAGCTTTGGCGCGAGCTTATACTCATTTGCCTGAGTACCAGTCTGGCTCAGAGCGCAATACGCTAAAAACGACACTGTTACATACTTTAGAGGCTTGGCTTGACGGTTTCCCAAGTTCAGACTTTGGTAACTTCTCAGGGGTGGATTACAACGATACGACTCACGCCTGGCGCTTCACCGACCCAATCTCTGGTGTCATTATTGCGCTAGCACAAGACATTCATGATGGCCGCTCCCTAGGCAAAGACCTTTATAAACGAGTGTTTGATAAAACCAGTCACTTCTTATCTGAAGTCGCCTTTGACCTGCCTTTAGGTGAAGCATCTATCGACTATCACCGTTACTATAACCCCAACGACCTCGCCTCTTCTCCTGGTGCCTGGTCAGATGCAAACCGAGCTCACAGGCTAAGAACGTGGGCAGCGATGGTCGCATTTTACAAGGACTACAATCGCCCTATCACCTACAACGCACTCTGGTATCCAGATTACGAGGGCAATCAACCAGGCCTCGGCTGGCAATCACAAGGGACAACATTATTGCCAGGCTGGAGTCCACAAGGCAGCTTCCAAGATCTGAAATCCTGGATCGACAGCAATGGAATTACAGCACAAAGTTATGGACGCTCAGGGTTAATGCCGGATGGCACCATGAGTCATCATGTGGGCCTAAGACAAGACTTGGCAATGTATGCTTATGGGTACGAGTGGCTAACTGAAGAGCCTTATGTGTTTGCGTCTTACCTCAAAGGTAGCGCTTTTGAAGCCTCTGCGACAGCTTATGAGTTTTCTCTTGATACTTTAAATTACATCATGCCTTGGCTGATTTATGGGGATTCTACTGATTTTCAGGCAGTAGGGCGCAGTCACTATGGTTCTCATATTAAAGAATTTGGCAGCTATGTTCTCACCAAAGATGCGGCTCGGCTGACCAGTTCAGCACCCGCTTCAACCGACCAAGAAAAAGTCGCTAAACTGACACAGTTGACCGCTGACATTAACGCATTTAGCCATCAACAACTGGGTAGTAATGCATTCTGGTCGAACGATTACCTGATTCACCGCAGAACCACGTTTGATACCAATACCTCACAGGAGAAAGAATGGTTTAGCTCGGTGAAGTTGGAATCACAGCGAACTCGCGGTGCGGAGAGCTTCTCTGACAGCGCCTATGGTTTTATGAATGGTAGAGGCGTACTGCAAGTTAAAACTAGCGACCTAGACTATGGCGATATTCGTTATGATTGGGACTGGCATTTACTACCTGGTATCACCGAGTCATGGCGCCAGGATGGACTGCCATTACAATCGAGCGAAAGTGCCGGCAATCCCTCTGCATTTTCATCAGTACTAACCAATGACTATCAAGATGCTAGTAACGCCTACTCAATGGCGGCGTTTGAATATGCAAGCGACCATAGCTACAGCACCATAGCAGCGAACAAATCTTACTTTTTCCTCGATGATATGGTGATCGCCATGGGCAATAACATCACTCGAGTTAGGGATGACAATTCGACCAACGGCAACAACTCACCAATCTTGACCGTCATCGACCAACTGATGTGGTCGACGCCTTTAACGTATAATCCAGGTCAAGGAATTGGCGTAGGTAATGATGGTGTCAAATTTGCGCAGCTGCAAACCAGCTGGTCTTCAAACCCCGCCAGTAACCCAAACCTAGACGAATCAGAACAAGTGATGTGGTTCCATCAAGGCAATAAAGGCTATGTCATTTTGCCGCAAAACGGACAAAAAGTTCGAACCTACTTACGGGGAGGCGATAGCATTCCGGATTCCGATAATAGCAAACAAGGAGGAGAGGACGGTGAGCGCTTACGCCCGATTCTCATTGCTATCAATCACGGTACTGAGGTGGCGGGCATAGGAGAGCGAAGTCATTACACCTACCTAACTCTGCCATTTATTAGTGCAGAAGAGATGCCAAGCAAGGTGCAGGAGATACTGACCCAACTTGAAGTTCATCAATTACCAGACTCTGGTATTGAAGCTATCTATTATCAGCACCCTGACTCGGGTAACAAAGTAGCACAAGTGGTGTTCAGACAAGCAGGAGAGGTAACTTTCAACAACGGCCTCACGGTTTCAGTCAACAAACCAGCCTTGGTGCAGATGGTCAAAGTGAACTCCGATGAATGGAACATTACCGTCACCGATCCAACGGCTCACGACGACCCTAATGTTGAGGCACCAACCAGGCGATTTCAGCACGTGGCTCTAACAAGCCGAAATGAAATTGTATTGAACGTAAGTCTCAACTTTTCGCCAGGTACGTACTCTTATCTGACTCAAGGTATCAAAAAGGAAGCGCTAACCTCGCAACAGGTATGGGTTTCAAGTATCAATGATGGTACCGAAATGATCTTCCAACTGCCTGATATGAATGACAGTATGGACTATCAAGGTAAACAGAACCTATACCTTGGCATGCCGGCAAGTATTCACATCAACGAAATCAACTGATGTAGCCTAATTACAGGCAAACAAAAAGTTTAATCTTTTTTGTTTGCCTGTCGCCCTATACTGTTAACAACAATGCAGACAGGAATTTTGTGATGAAAATCGACAAAGTGGCCGGCGGACATGTCCCACAAACTAATTTCAATCAGTCTAAAACTCAAACAGCCGAAGCATCGGCGCGAAAAACCGTTTCTGAGACAGCGTTCAATGCCAATACAGCGGCGCTAGATAAAGCACAAGCTGAGCTCTCGGCAATGCCAAATGTCGATATGGCAAAAGTAGAAGCAGTACGTAATGCGCTCGCTAACGGTGAACTTGGACTGGATGTAAAAGCTCTTTCGCAAGCAGTGATGCGTTTCCATACAGGTCACGAATCTTAAGCGAATCCCATATAGTGGAGTAACCAACCATGACCACCTCAAAAACCGAACTCGTACAACGCTTTGTCCTTAGTATTTCCGAGGACATCAAACTGTATAGAAAGCTACTGGCATTATTGCAGCACCAGAAAGCGCTGTACCTAAAGTTCGATGGTGAGTCATTGAGTCAAAACATCAGCAAGCAACTACCCGTCCTCAAGAAGCTAGGTCAAAATGCCAGTCAGCGCAGTCAATTGCTTAATCAGTTGAACCTTCCTTGCTCAGAGCAAGGTGTCGAACGCTTGATAAGAGCACTGCCGATTAAACTGTCTGATAATGTCCACAAGCAATGGAGTGCACTTGAGTCGCTAATCAAAAAGTGCCAAAAGTACAATCATCAGAATGGACAAAGCTCTGCAGCATTCCATGAACTGCTAGGAGAACTTACAGGGAGAGAGCAACACAGTTATGAGGAACATGTACGCTCACTATAGGTTGACCCAGCTACAGCCTCACTGGCCCTTCTGGTTAGTGATGGTGTTACTGTGTATTTGGCCTAGTAGTATTCATGCTAAACCTGCCCAAGCCGACGTCGCACCTCATATTGCCACATTAAAACCTTATCAAAATCATATTAATAAGAAGTTTGAAGAATTCAGCCCACTGGTGAATGAGATTTTCAAACAACTCAATCAAAGGTCACTCCCCGAAAGCTTGGTGCTGGTACCCATGTTGGAGTCCTCCTATAATCCCAACGCAGTGTCCCCCGCCAAAGCCGCAGGCTTGTGGCAACTCATGCCAGCCACCGCAAAACGCTTTGGGTTAACCGTAGACCAAAACCTCGACCAGCGCTTTGAAATAGAACCAAGCACACGTGCTGCCATGCAATATCTGTCATTTCTACATCGCAAATTTGATGGCGATATCAATCTCACCTTGGCCGCTTACAACGCGGGGGAAGGGCGAGTGCAGCGCGCTATCAATAAAGCCGGCAGTCGCGAGTTTTCCAACTTGGTACTGCCCAGCGAAACCATCCACTATGTCCGCCGCTTTCATGCGTTAATGACGTTGGTAGACGTCGCATCACTCAAGCGTGATCGCGTCAACACAATGTGGCTATTTGTCAGCGAAACCTCATGGCAACAGGCTCCGCTTATTGACCTTACCCCTCTGCCGCCACTTATATCACTCTAGTCTTGTGTGACCCGCCATCATAAACTGACATTTGTGGGTTTTCAGAATGCCATTCACTGGTAAGATGCTGGCATTGTTCACTCCATCCTAGTTCTAACTTCTCAATGCATAACGAACGCAAAGCCCTGTTATTTGGGTTATCTGCCGTATTACTGTGGTCTACCGTCGCAACGGCATTTAAGCTCACACTCGCGGAATTTACACCAGTGCAAATGGTGGCGGCAGCCTCCGTTGCTTCAACCGTCGCCTTAGTTATCGTGTGTGCGGTGAAAGGGACGCTGTCTCAGCTTAAAACCACTTTTATTTCAAATCCTTGGTATTACCTATTGCTGGGCTTGATAAACCCATTCGCTTACTACCTGATTCTATTCAAGGCCTACGATTTACTGCCTGCCTCGCAAGCGCAGCCTATTAACTACAGCTGGGCGATCACATTGACCTTAATGGCTGCGGTGTTCCTAAAGCAGAAAATCCGTCCACAAGATTGGTTTGCTTGCGCATTAGGCTACTTGGGTGTGGTCGTCATCGCCACTAAAGGGGATGTACTTGGACTTCAATTCGATAGTCCCGCTGGCGTTGCTTTGGCACTGCTTTCCACTTTGTTATGGGCAGGCTATTGGATCCTGAACACCAAAAACACTGCTGATCCTGTTGTTGGTGTACTACTAGGCTTTTTGGTGGCGCTGCCATTTGCCTTCGGTGTCGCCTTATATGAAGGGGCATCGTGGTCTAGCATTACCATAAAGGGCTGGCTTGCCGTCGGTTATGTGGGGCTGTTTGAGATGGGCATTACTTTCGTTCTGTGGCTCAGCGCACTAAAACTCACACAGAATACCGCACGTATCAGTAACCTGATTTTTGCCTCTCCTTTTATCTCGCTTATGCTGCTTGCCTACGTAATCGGCGAAGATATTCATCCTTCCACGCTGATCGGCTTGGTGCTGATTGTGATTGGTCTTGTCGTTCAGCAAGTCAAAAGAAAACCCCAGCCTCAGCAATAATCAGCACCAATCACTCACTCAACACTTATTGCCGTGAGAGAACTCTCTCACGGCCCTTTGTGATTTTTTTCCTGCTCTTTTTCCTCGCTCGACAAAGATGATGCTTTAATCTCTTGCAACTAACTAGAATAAAAACCCAGCATAAAACCAAACTCTAGATATACCCACCAATCACCACATAAATCCTCACGCGCTTGCATTGCATCCTGCTGAAAATCCTGTAGAAATGGAAACGTCGGAAATAATTCCTTATCGTTTCGTAAATTATTTTTTACAGCGATTGTAGTACGGATAATAATCATAAAAGGACTCATGTCATGGATACCTCTATCCCATCCGAGCCAGCATCGCACCCTGGCCTTTCCCATTTAGTACGTTCTCTTGGCCCAGGTATTATGATGGCGGCCGCAGCTGTTGGTGGCTCTCACCTTGTGGCTTCGACAAAAGCCGGTGCCATCTACGGCTGGCAACTTGCTGCGCTGATCCTGCTGGTAAACCTTTTTAAATACCCATTCTTTCGAGCAGGCGTGCAATACACGGTCGGTACGGGTAATAGCCTCATTCAAGGTTATGAGGGGCTAGGCCGCGGATATCTATGGGTATTTACGCTACTTACTGTCATTTCTGCCGTTGTAAATACTGCGGCCCTACTACTTTTTAGCGCCAGCTTACTGGGTTACTTCTTGCCTTTTGAGCTCTCTTCACTTGCCTTGTGTGGCATCGTGCTAGTGACCTGTATTGGGATCTTGTTTGCGGGCCACTACAAGGCGCTTGATGGACTTTCTAAAGCCATCATGGCCACGCTCACTGTCGCGACCGTCACAGCTGTCATTATTGCAGCATCTAACGGAGCCGTCGCACCTGCTGACTACCAAGCGCCATCACCCTGGACCATTGCAGCTATCGGCTTTATCGTCGTGACCATGGGCTGGATGCCAGCACCGATAGAGATTTCAAGCATCACCTCTATGTGGCTTAAGAGCCAATGCAAAAAGCAAAAAGTGACCGCCCAATCGGCACTCTTTGACTTTAATGTCGGCTATATTGGTACAGCGGTTTTGGCCCTAGTGTTTGTCGCGCTGGGTGCGCTGGTGATTCATGGCTCTGGTACTGAGCTGTCTGCATCAGGGGTTGGGTTTTCACATCAATTGGTGGGCATGTACGCATCAACCATTGGCGAATGGTCTCGTTACCTAATTGCCGTTATCGCCTTCTTCTGTATCTTCGGCAGCACCATTACCGTTATAGACGGCTACTCACGTGCCATTGCTGAGTCACAACGTTTGCTGCAAAATAAAACCGAAGAGAGCCCAAAATCCTATCAAGCTTGGGTCATTGTGGTATCTATTGTTTCAATCTCAATCATTGCCTTCTTCGCGAAAGCATTGATGCCAATGCTCAACTTCGCGATGATCATGGCGTTTGTTACTACACCGATTTTTGCTCTGCTTAACTACATTTTGGTGTCTAAAACCGAACTGCCTCCTGCGTTACAGATGGGTAGCCGCCTTAAAGCGTTATCGATCATTGGCTTGATTTACTTATTTGGATTCCTAGCGGTATTTATTTGGTGGAAGTGGTTGATGTAGCCGCTAGACAGAGGCACTTACACAAAAAAGCCGAAAGTTATCTTTCGGCTTTTTACCTTTAAATCAATTGTTATACGTGCTGACCCGCAACAAATCCAGACGACCAACACCACTGAAAGTTATAACCCCCTAGCCAACCCGTCACATCCATCACCTCACCGATAAAGTACAAGCCCTCGATTGACTTACACTCCATGGTTTTAGAAGAAAGATGGTCGGTATTCACGCCGCCTAAAGTGACTTCAGCTGTGCGATAGCCTTCGGTACCGTTTGGTGCAATAGTCCAATTTTCCAACGATTCTCGAATTGCCACCAGCTCTTTGGGGTTGTATTGCTTGAGTGGTTTATCAGCAAAGACTTTGCGTTCGATAAGCACTTCCACCAAACGTTTTGGCAGTACACGAGCCAGCGTGTTTTTCAGGCTTTGATTAGGGTGTTTTTCAAGTGCTCGCGTCAAGAGCTCGTCGATGTCTGCTTCTGGTACTAGGTTAACTGAAACGCTTTGCCCCGGCTTCCAGAATGATGAAATTTGCAGCACCGATGGACCAGAAAGGCCGCGGTGGGTAAATAGCAATGCCTCTTTAAACAAGGTGCCATCATTCGCGGTGATCTCCGCAGGAATCGCTATACCAGAGAGCTCAGCGAAATCTTCTTTGTCTTCTTTATGCAAGGTAAATGGCACAAGTCCCGCTGTTGTCGAAACGACCTCAAGACCAAATTGCTCAGCAATCTTATAACCAAACGGGGTCGCGCCGAGTTTTGGCATTGAAAGGCCGCCTGTTGCTACCACCAAAGAGTCGCATTCAATCGTGTCGGTGTCGGCATGCAATGAGAAGCCTTGCTCGGTTTTCTCAATAGTGTGCACATCTGTCTGGTAGCGAAACTGAATGTTCGGGGATTCACATTCAGACAGCATCATCTTAACGATATCTTTCGCTGACTCTAAGCAAAACAGCTGACCATGGTCGCGCTCTTCAAACTCGATGCCGTATTTACTGACTAGCGAGATAAAATCCCAGTTAGTGTATTGCGACAATGCTGACTTTACGAAGTGTGGGTTCTGACACAGGTAGTTGTTTGCCGATACATCGTAGTTAGTGAAGTTACACTTACCACCGCCAGAAATCAGAATTTTACGACCTGGTTTTTTAGCATGATCCAGCACCAGCACGCGACGACCTCGCTTGCCCGCTTCTGCCGCGCACATCAACCCCGCAGCGCCTGCACCAATAATTACCACATCAAATTTCTGATTCATCACGGTTTTCCGACAAAATTTAAATAAAAAAAGGATGTGCGTATTGCACATCCCTTCAACAATCTGGCGCTATTCTAGCGGCTTCATCGACTAAAGCCAACACCTCCAACGCTGCTAAGCAGCTGGAGACTAACACCAAGTTTGACGCGTCGTTCACGACGGCAACCCACTCTATTTTTTGTTGTTCGCTGTCGTCTAAAGCATAAAACCAGCAAGAAGAGTCACACCGGTTAGCGCCACGCAGAGTACAAACAGCTCACGTACACGGTCGCACTTGTCGGTAAACACCGGATCATGGTGGTGATGGTATTCTTTGGTTTTGAGATAGTGATACAGCCTCACTTGCTTCGACATATTGCCGTGCGTCGTGAAAAACCCGCGTCCGTCGACTTGCTGATACAAGAGCGGATGCGCCTCACGCATGATAAAAATAAGTGAGCGTAGTGCTGTGAGATACCTCGCCATATTGACTGAGGTAATGAGCATCAATGCTAATAGAATAGTGTCTCCACTGATCATCTTTTCCTCCCTACGTCTTCCTAGACACCCAAGAGAAAAAGACAATCAATGGTCTTTTAAACGCTGATATTACTCAGCTGGGGCGTCCATAATGGAAGAAGAACCCTCTTTTGCTAACGTTGCTAAATCCTTATCGATGAAGAATAGCGCTTGTCCATTTTCACCTACGAGTTCTAGCTTATCTAAGATCCCTTTAAACAATTTTTCTTCTTCATGCTGCTCCGCAACATACCACTGAAGAAAGTTGAACGTTGAGTAGTCTTGAGCCGAGAAGGCAACGTGCGCCAGCTTGTTGATTTTCTCCGTAATCATCTGCTCATGTTTGTACGTTTCACGGAACACATCGCCAAGGCTTTCAAAATCGTGTCGAGGTGCTTCAATACTGCCCAAAATTGGCAATGCACCGGTTTCGCTTACGTAGGTAAACAATCTTTGCATGTGCTGCATCTCTTCGTCCGCATGCTTACGAAGAAATTCTGCCGCGCCTTCAAATCCTTTGTCTTCACACCAAGCACTCATTTGTAAGTATAGGTTGGATGAAAAGAATTCGAGGTTAATTTGCTCGTTCAGGTGTTGAACCATAGATGGAGAAAGCATTTACGACTCCTAATTTCGTAACTGGAATTAACGCCACTATAACATAACTAATTGAGGAGTCTTCTGATCTCATGCCCAAACCTGGCAACAACTGTGTACTCAGCGCTTACTTTGATTCTAGAAAACTTTGGCGACTTTGCTCACATTTTGTCGTCTTGTAGTTGAGAAAATTATTGAGAGAAAGCTGTCGTAATTAGTTACGGTAAGGCAGGGTTTTAAAGCTCTGACGACCGAATTGGGATCACATCAGCATAATTTTTATGCGCTAAATGCTATTTTTTTAAGGGGCTATGTTTTTAGTAGAACGAACGTCAGGAGGAGTGCGTTATGAGTTACAAACATATTATGGTCGCATTAGATCTCTCAGAAGAAAGCAAAATGCTCATAGACAAAGCGGTCTCACTCGCGAAACCACTGGATGCCGAGGTATCGTTTATCCATATCGACGTCAACTATGCCGAGCTTTATACCGGCTTGATTGACCTTAATATGGCAGAGACGCAACATCAGGCCATGGAGGCCTCGATGACTCAGCTAAGAGAATTTGCCGAGTACGCGAATTACCCGATTAAACATTCATTGGTTGGCAGCGGCGACTTAAGCAATGAGCTGCGCGATACTATCGGTGAATACAATGTCGATTTGGTGGTGTGTGGTCATCATCAGGACTTTTGGAGCAAAATCCTGTCGTCTACCAGACAGCTTATCAACACCTCCCCAGTCGACATGTTGGTCGTGCCAATTAAGGACTAATTCTTCTATAGGGCCTCTTTAGAGGCCCTATTTGATCCGTCCTCTTTCCAATCACAAAAGTGTTACACTAGCGCCCATCTTTTAATCGAACGATGAGTTTTTCGATGGGTTATCTCTATTCTGTCACTCTGTTATGGGCATTCTCATTCAGCCTTATTGGGGTGTATTTGGCGGGTCAAGTTGATTCGTGGTTCTCAGTACTAATGCGTGTGGTATTAGCCGCACTGGTGTTTATTCCGTTCACTAAGTTCAAGCAAGTACCCAATTCACTCAAAGCCAAATTGATGGCCATTGGCGGTATCCAGCTTGGATTGATGTACTGCTTCTACTATCAATCATTCTTGCTGCTTTCGGTACCAGAAGTATTGCTGTTTACCGTTTTCACACCGATTTATGTGACGCTATTTTACGACTTACTTAAAGGCCGCTTCTCACCGTGGTATTTGGTGACGGCAGCCATTGCAGTGGCAGGCGCAGCATTTATCAAGTTTGCGGGCATTAATGACAACTTCCTAAAGGGCTTTTTGGTCGTACAAGGCGCGAACTTATGTTTTGCCATCGGTCAGGTAGGCTACAAATACGTAATGGAACAAGAGCAAGTAGAACTGCCGCAGCACAGCGTGTTTGGTTACTTCTATATAGGTGCGACGATAATTGCGACCATCGCCTTCTCGATTTTTGGTAGCTTCGATAAGATGCCGACTACGGGTGTACAGTGGGGCGTACTTATTTACCTAGGCACGATCGCTTCTGGGTTGGGTTACTTTATCTGGAACAAAGGCGCGACAATGGTCAACGCTGGCGCACTGGCGGTGATGAATAACCTTCTGGTGCCAGCGGGGCTTATCGTTAATATCGTGATTTGGAATCGCGATGTGGACTTGGTAAAACTGTCGATTGGTGGCGGGATTATCTTGCTATCACTCGTGGTGAACGAGCTTTGGGTTAAACCAAAAGCAGAAGCCCAACTGGCAAACAGCTAGGCTTAGTTCAATATAAAGAACTTATTAGTGCAGCTGTTCTGGCTGCACTTTCATTACCTGCTTTTCGACCGTAGCTGCCGCTAACTGATACTTGTGCTCCAGCTTGCTCTGCTTGCGCAACAACTTCTGACTTTTCTTCAGTACCTTACGTAATTTTTTCTGTGCCTTTTTCTGCGCTTTGAGTGCTTTTTTGGCACGCTTCAGCGACTTCTTATCGATTGTTTCTAGGCTTAACTCTTCGGCCATTTGAACATCGGTCGCTGATTTAGGCTCGGTTTTGTTGGCCGTCTTGGTGAGTTTCGGCGTGGTTGTGGTTGGTAGCGCTTCAGCCAGCACGCCGCATTGTTGCTGCTCACTCAGTGGTTTGCTCTGGCAAGATGCTGGCGGGATAGCAGCCGGTTTGCACAGTGTGGATTTATCTGCGGATGAACGTGAGCAAGAACGGCACAGGAACTTAGGTTCTGCGACCAAACGATGAATGTCACCAAGGTTGTCACTAATGTCGCGACGATTTAACTTGCACAGTCGCTTCTTTCCAACAGACACGGTCATACCACTTAATCTCCAACTAACCACAACGAAAACAGGAATGATTCTTAGTTAGATATAACGTCAATTGGCAATGATTGCAAGTAACTTGCTCCAGTTACACCAGAGCAAGTTACTCAAAAAACATATAGGAAGGAATTAACTCATTGATGCGTTGACATAAACGTCGAAGCGATTTTTTTTGGTCTCAATTGTCATTGTCGGTTTTTTCTCATCCAGCCATTCAGCGTAGTCTGGACGTTTGACCACAACGCGTTTTACCGCGAGCTTAAGAGCTGGTTCCAACAGTCCGTCTGCATCGGTATCTGCGCCAACCAAAGATTGGAATACTCGCATCTCTTTTTTCACGAGGGCCGATTTCTTTTTGTTCTCTGGATGTGGATACATAGGATCTAAATAAACAACATCAGGCTTGATAAAAGCGTTGTCATCGGCAAGCTCACCCAAGGCATCCAATTCACCTAAAGCAACTAAGCTCGACGCATGCAGCAGTGACATACGCTCACTCACCCACTCGCCAATTTCAGAATCTCGTTTCGCGCGCTCAAGGCCATCATCAAGCAATGCGGCGACCACGGGGTGACGCTCCACCATCTGCACCTTGCAGCCAAGTGAAGCCAACACAAAAGCATCGCGACCTAGACCCGCGGTACCATCGAGTACCGTTGGTGTCGCCCCTTTGTTTAAGCCTGCTGCTTTGGCTATAGCTTGACCTTTGCCTCCACCAAACTTACGTCGGTGCGCCACCGCGCCACCAGCAAGATCGACGTAAATCGCGCCCAGTTTCGGCTCATCCAGTTTACGAAGCTCAAGTCTTTGTTCAGTCAGCACCAACGCAAATTCGGAATCGTCAGACGCCACCAATCCCCAACGCTCAGCAAGTCGCTGAAGCTCTGGTTGACGTGGTTGATGTTCGCAAATGAGTTGAATGTGCAAAGTGAAGCTCCGATAAAAGGCAATGGGCGCCAGTGTACCTCAAGTCGATAGCGCGACCAATAAGCGTGATCGACACAAAGACGGCTACGCAAAAATAGTGATAAGCTTGTGCACCAATGAAACGGCACGTGTTCCGCGATGTCGCCCTCTCACTCAGACAAAGGATTCGATATGCACGGCACCAACAATCTCGACGATCTGGATAAAGCGATCCTAAAAACCTTGATGGAAGACGCCCGTCGCCCGTATGCCGAGATGGCAAAACAGTTTGATGTGAGCCCAGCGACGATTCACGTGCGTATCGAAAAGATGAAAGCGGCTGGGATTATCGAGGGTACTGAAGTGGTGGTGAACACCAAAAAGCTTGGTTATGACGTGTGCTGCTTTATCGGTATCAACCTGTACGCCGCGCGCGACTATCACTCGGCGCTAGAAAAGCTCAATGCCTTGGATGAAGTGGTCGAAGCCTACTACACCACTGGTGCATACAACATCTTCGTAAAGTTGATGTGCCGCTCGATTGAAGAGCTGCAGCATGTGTTGATCGATAAGCTGCAGGCGATTGAAGAGGTGCAATCGACGGAGACGCTGATTTCGTTGCAGAATCCGATTAGTCGCAATGTGAACCCTTAACCAGAAAATTTCAATCGAGTAGGAGGAGGTCTCACGACCTCCGTCCTCTCACACCACCGCACAAGCGTGGGTCGCATACGGCGGTTCCGAATATACTTTTAGTGATTCGTACCCATCTCGCAATGAGTACAACCCCAACTCCTCGAACCATTTTATTGACATAGCGTGATTCACTTGCGGCGTGAGGACCAACCGCCACCAACCTTTGTCTGACATCGCTAGCTTCCACGCATTCCGCTCCGTTACACCTTGTTGCTGTAACCATGTCGCTATGCCGTATCTGCGTTTGCGTTGCTTAAGTCGGTAGCATCTTAACCGTCGCCGTATCCATTTGTCCAAGTCCTGCATCGTACTCTTCCGCATGGCAAGCTTGAAGTAGTGTTGCCAACCTCTTAGGTACTGAGTTAACTCAGTGATTATCACCTCTAACTTTCGACCTCGGTTTCGCTTCGTTATTTGCCGCGCTGGCTTCGATATATGGATGACTCCATCTATCCCGAAGACTCTGGCGGAGAGCTTGCCCGTTTGAAGCTTGTCGAAGTTTAAGGATGGTTGCATCAATATCGAGTTTGTCGACACCTGCACATCCTTTGTTCTTCTTCACTCTTCGTAGAGCTTGATTCAAGTTGGTTGAGGAGCAAATTTGCTCCATCAACGAAGTTGAGGTCACCAAGACTCGTCCTCCTGTCTACGCCGACCATGCTTGTCATTCTTCGTTACCATGAGCTTTACTTGCGGTATCGCCCATTGGGACGTAGAGATGGATTTCATCTTGCTATGACTCCACATGATTGAGTGTCTAGTGACTGCTTCTTGATATATTCAGTTCTGGCCTTCCCTTAAGTTGTACATTCTTAAGGTACTATGCCTTCTGCTGACTTCTTATTACCCATCACACAACATCGCTGTTGCATTAGTCTCTATCGAGACAGGCAATAAGATCTCCCGAGGTAAGACGTTGCTCTTTCCCTTGGCCGTGCCTGATTTATCACTACACACTTCCCGTCGAGGCATCGGGCTATTCTATCTAGTGCTAGGTTGCCCAAGTTGTAGTGACCTACTATCAGATTTCACCTCACGGTGAACACCCTTGCCTAGGCTAACGGTTCTCGCTCGACTGAGCCCGTAGAGGACTTTCACCTCCTAGATCAACGCCATGCTCGGCGCACACTAAAAAGCCCCCAACCAAAGGTTGGGGGCTTTCATCTACATCAAGCTGACTAACTAAGCGCTAATCCCTGAATGACGTAACAACGCATCAATCTGTGGCTCACGACCGCGGAAGCGCTTGAACAGTTCCATCGGCTCTTCACTACCTCCCATCTCTAGGATGTTGCTTAGGAAGCTCTCACCGGTCTCTTTATTAAAGATGCCTTCTTCTTCAAAACGAGAGTACGCATCAGAAGACAGCACTTCTGCCCACAGATAACTGTAGTAACCCGCACTGTAACCACCCGCGAAAATATGGCTGAAGCTATGTGAGAAACGGTTCCACTCTAGGCTAGGCAATACCGCGACTTTCGATTTCACGTCGGCAAGGGTTTCTAAAACGCGCGCACCGATGTCTGGATCGTATTCGGTGTGCAGCGTGAAGTCGAACAAGCCAAATTCAAGCTGGCGTAAAATAAACATCGCCGATTGGAAATTCTTCGCTGCCAACATCTTGTCTAGCATCGCTTTCGGTAACGGCTCGTCTGTTTCGTAATGACCCGAGATAAACGCTAGCGCCTCTTCTTCCCAGCACCAGTTCTCTAAGAACTGACTTGGTAGCTCTACCGCGTCCCAAGGCACACCGTTAATACCAGATACCGCACCGGTATCAATCTTGGTCAGCATGTGGTGAATACCATGGCCCGTTTCGTGGAAAAGCGTCACCACTTCATCATGGGTAAACATGGCTGGCTTATCGCCAACTGGCTTGTTGAAGTTACAAGTTAGGTACGCCACTGGCGTCTGCAGCTCGCCATCAACGTTAGTACGGCGTACACGGCACTCATCCATCCACGCACCACCACGTTTGTGCTCACGAGCATAAAGATCGAGATAGAAGCTACCACGTAATGTCTCTGTACTATCAAAGATATCGAAGAAACGTACCGACTCGTGCCATGTATCCACGCCTTTACGCTCTTTGATTTGCATACCAAACACTCGGCTCAGCACTTCAAACAAGCCGCTTACTGCCTTAGATTCAGGGAAGTACGGGCGCAGCTCTTCATCAGAGAACTGGAATAGGTGCTGTTTTTGTTTCTCGCTGTAGTACGCGATATCCCAAAGGTTAAGCTCAGCCACGCCGAACTCTTTCTCGGCAAACTGGCGCAGCTCTTCGACTTCGCGTTCACCTTGTGGTTTCGCTTTAGTCGCTAGGTCATTCAAGAAGCCAAGCACTTGCGCTGGATTCTCTGCCATCTTGGTTGCCAGCGATTTTTCACTGAAGGTACCAAAACCAAGCAGGCGCGCGATCTCGTGGCGCAGTTTTAGCTGCTCTGCGATGATCTCTGTGTTGTCCCATTTGCCAGCATTCGGACCGCGATCAGAGGCGCGAGTCACGTAGGCTTCGTACAGCTCTTTGCGTAGTTCTTGGTTGTCACAATAGGTCAAAACAGGGAGGTAAGATGGAATATCTAACGTTAGTAGATAACCATCGAGCTCTTTCGCTTCTGCTGCAGCCTTAGCAGCTGCCAGTGCCGATTCAGGCATGCCGACAAGTTCTTTCTCATCGGTGATGTGCTTGGTCCAGCCCATGGTGGCATCGAGTACATTGTTGGAGAACTGAGAACCTAGCTCTGACATGCGCTTACTGATTTCACCATAGCGATGCTGCTCATCTGCCGGTAAACCAATGCCCGATAGCTCGAAATCTCGAAGGGAATCTTTAATGGTTTTCTTCTGCGCTTGGCTTAGTGCATCAAACTCGTCACTTGCTTTAATCGCTTTGTACGCCTCGTACAGACCTTTATGTTGACCTACCCAAGTTCCGTACTCAGAAAGAATAGGCAAACAGCTTTCATACGCTTCACGAAGTTCATCGCTGTTCATCACCGAGTTCATATGACTCACTGGTGACCATAGACGACTTAGCTTGTCATCAATCTCTTCTATTGGTGCAACTACGTTGTCCCAGGTTGGATTGGTGTTATCTTCTAGCACCGCATCAATCTTCGCGCGGCACGCTTCAATCGCTTGCTCGACTGCTGGTTTCACATGTTCAGGTTTGATCTGTGAAAAAGGAGGTAAGTCGGTAAACGTCAGTAATGGGTTTGACATGCAGCATCCCTTTTAAGTTATTGGGTTCCCTCACTCAATCGATAGCAAGTGAGCGTAATTATTAGATAAATGTAGTCACCAGACGCGAATTTCAATCCTTACGATAATACGAAGTTGTAAGATCTCTGCCTCTTGGACTAAGAAGAGGTTATACTTCGTGCATTATTGTCTAATCGAGTCTTTATTTTGCTGAGCTATCGTCACAGTTTTCACGCGGGCAACCATGCCGATGTCGTGAAACACATAGTACAAAGTCTTATCCTTAATTCTCTAAAAAACAAGGATAAACCCTTCGTTTATCACGACACCCACTCAGGTGTAGGTCGCTACGATCTCACCCATGAATGGTCGGAGAAAACAGGCGAATATAAGCAAGGCATTGGCCGTCTTTGGGGTAACCCAGATATCCCTGAAGATATCGCTAGCTATATTGAGTCCATTGATACACTCAACAATGGTGATGTGCTCCGTTACTACCCAGGCTCACCACGCGTTGCTCGTGCGCACCTGCGCCCGCAAGACCGCATGGTATTAACCGAGTTGCACCCAAGTGACTTCCCTCTACTGGAGCAAGAATTCCATCGTGATCGTCAGGTTAAAATCTTCAAAGAAGATGGCTTCAAGCGCCTAAAAGCCAGCCTACCACCAGCAGAGCGTCGTGGTTTAGTATTGATTGACCCGCCGTACGAGCTGGCAAAAGAGTATCGCGATGTGGTGACCGCCATTGCACAGAGCCATAAGCGCTGGGCAACGGGTATTTACGCGATTTGGTACCCAGTGGTGAATCGCTATGACATCGACGACATGATTGATGGTCTAGAAGGGCTCGGCATTCGCAAGATACTTCAGATTGAGCTTGGAGTTTCTCCTGATACCAATGAGCGCGGCATGACAGCTTCGGGCATGATTGTTATCAACCCGCCGTGGATGCTAGAGCAGCAGATGAAAGAGATCCTGCCGTACCTTAAAGAGAAGATTGCCCCAGCAACAGGCCACTTTAAGGTCGAATGGATTGTGCCGGAATAATCCCGCTCAGCCTTACTTCCAGCGCAGCAGACTGAACGCTGCTGCGTTTGCCTTCAATCATCCCACGACCTCAGCAATTTCCCTTTCTTAATATCAATCGCTATTAGTCATAATCAACTCCGCTTTTTCCCATTGGAGAAAGTTGCTAGACTCGATTTATCATACGGACAGAGATTGTGGCTAACATGTTGGGTTGTTGAGTTCTGATAACATCGCCCCAATATGCTTTAGTACAAGCAATCACAATATTTATAAGCTCTTGGAGAACGTAATGGCAACGCATTTTGACTATATCTGTATTGGTGGCGGCAGCGGCGGTATCGCATCTGCAAACCGTGCGGCAATGTATGGCGCGAAGGTTGCGCTTATCGAAGCGAAAGACCTAGGCGGTACTTGCGTAAACGTTGGCTGTGTACCTAAAAAGGTCATGTGGCACGGCGCGCAAGTTGCTGAAGCCATGAACCTATACGCAGAAGACTATGGTTTTGATGTGGATGTCAAAGGCTTTGACTGGAGCAAACTCATTGAAAGCCGCCAAGCGTACATTGGCCGCATTCACCAATCTTACGACCGCGTATTGGGTAACAACAAAGTAAACGTTATCAAAGGTTTTGCTAAGTTTGTTGATGCAAAAACCGTGGAAGTCGACGGTGAACTTTACACCGCAGATCACATCCTCGTTGCCGTTGGCGGTCGTCCGACGATTCCAAATATTCCAGGCGCTGAGTATGGTATTGATTCTAATGGTTTCTTCGAGCTGAACGAGCAACCAAAGCGCGTTGCTGTTATTGGTGCAGGCTATATTGCCGTTGAAATTGCAGGTGTACTACACGCACTAGGCACAGAGACTCACCTGTTTTGCCGCAAAGAGTCACCACTTCGTAGCTTCGACCCAATGATCATTGAGACCTTGGTTGAAGTGATGAATACCGAAGGACCAACGCTACATACTCACTCTGTCCCTAAAGAAGTGGTTAAAGAAGCAGATGGCAGCCTGACTCTACACCTAGAAAATGGTGAAAGCCAAAATGTTGACCAACTGATCTGGGCTATCGGCCGCCACCCAGCGACCGATGCAATCAACCTAGCTGCAACAGGTGTCGCGACCAATGATCGTGGCTACATCAAAGTTGATGAATACCAAACGACCAACGTTGAAGGCATCTACTGCGTAGGCGATATCATGGAAGGCGGTATTGAGCTAACACCTGTGGCAGTTAAAGCGGGTCGTCTGCTTTCTGAGCGCCTGTTTAACAACAAACCAGACGCGAAAATGGACTATGACCTAGTTCCTACCGTGGTATTTAGCCACCCACCTATCGGTACCATTGGTCTAACAACCCAAGAAGCGGAAGCGAAGTACGGTAAAGACAACGTTAAGGTGTACACATCAGGCTTTACGGCCATGTACACAGCGGTCACTAAGCACCGTCAACCTTGCAAAATGAAGTTGGTTTGCGCAGGCGACGACGAGAAAGTTGTCGGTCTGCATGGTATTGGCTTTACGGTTGATGAAATGATTCAAGGCTTTGCTGTTGCGATGAAGATGGGCGCAACCAAAGCAGACTTTGATTCTGTTGTGGCTATCCACCCAACGGGCTCAGAAGAATTCGTTACTATGACAGGTTAGCGTAGGAAAAGCATCTTACACGCATAGATAAATCTGGAA
>NZ_JBJHPB010000024.1:0-83492 GCF_059412285.1 Vibrio sp. CB1-5
GGTTGCCGGTTTTCAAGACCGGTGCTTTCGACCACTCAGCCATCTCTCCGTGTTGATGCGCATAATAATGGGCATCTTACTGTTTGTAAACCCTTATTTTTACTGTTTGCTTTATTTATAAGCAAACAGTAAAAATAAGGGTTTGGGTGTCTAAAAACTACACATTTAAGTAGTAAAAAGCCCTAAGACGAGTCTTAGGGCTTGAATATGGTCGGACTGACAAGATTTGAACTTGCGACCCCCGACACCCCATGACGGTGCGCTACCAAGCTGCGCTACAGTCCGATGGGATTAATCTAAACCAGAGCGTTTTACTGGTCAAGGGCAATTAATGTGATTAACTGCTTGATTTACTGACTTTTAGCGTAGAAACGTTGCAGCTCAGTGAAGCCTTGCATCAAGATAGGAAGCTTCGGATTCTTGTTATCCAGCTTATTGTAATCTTTGTCATACAGGCTGTAGTTACCAAACTTGTCGACGACCGTGGTGTCATTTTCAGTCACCAGCGCTAGCTCTCTTGTATCACCTGCGATGATCCACTTACGTTTTCTTTCATCAAACAGGTTACGTCCGCTGCTGAAGTGCCTCGCATTGCTGGACACACCGCTTAGATCTTCCAAAATTGTGGCAGCAAGATCGAGGTGGCTTGTCATATGTCCATAGTCGGCAGCAAGCTTTCCTGGCCAATGAATAACCATAGGCACACGCAGTTGATATTGGCTGTAGTTGGTGTTCGAGCCCCAGCTTCGAGTTTTTGTTTCGTTAAACTCGGTGCCGTGGTTTGATGTCAAAACCACAATGGTGCTGTCTAGCAAGTCTTGGTCAACTAGCGTTTGCAGGATCTTACCAAACTCGGCATCAGCAGCGGTTGCAGCGGCAGAGTAGGCACTCACAAAGCGCTCTTCTGCAGATTGTGCATCGCGTTGTGGTTGGTAATCACTGAAGTTATCCACCGTGGTTAACTCGATAAAGCCAAACCATGGTTGGCTTGAGTCATTAATGATGGCATCACTCCACTGTTCAATGGCTGCGTTGTCTGAGATGGTTTTATCCAGCGTCTCTGACTTTGTTGCAGTCAAATCAATCATCGGGAACTTTCTAAAGATGGTTTCGCTGTAGAGGTCATCTTCAAAGTTATCGCCACTATAGAGTTCAAATCGGTAACCTTGATTGGCTAGGACTGACATGAGTAGAGGTTCAGTTCCCTGAGACTTGATACTGCCCGCATAGCTGCTTGGTAGACCGTACATTAAACCAAACGCGCCGAAGTCGTCATTGCTCGAGCTGTAATGGTTAATGAAGTTTTGATTGTTGAGTGCAAACCCATACGCAACAGGCATAGTCTCTGGGTTGAGCATGTCACCGCGCAGGTTGTTAATACTGACAATTAACACGTTTAGGTTCTCAGAGCGGCGATTGAACTCAATCTCTGTTAGTGGGTAGCGCACTAAATCCGCAGAGCCTTCGTTATTTTTGAGCTTCTGTAGGTATTCTTCTCTGTCTAGTAAGCCATGCTTTTCCATAAATGACTTTGCGGTCATTGGGTAGGAGAGCGGGAAGTTGGCTTTTTGCACAGTAACAGGGTTATAGAAGAATGCATCCGCCCAAATAAAAATCAGGTGGCTGGCAATAAAGCACACAAAAAACAGTGCCGCTAGGGGGCGGCCAATGTGTTTGTGAGACAGTTTGCGCTGCTTACGCCAAACCCACTCAGCAAGCGCGAGCTCGGCTAAGAAAATCGGTGGCAGGACAATGAACAGGTGCTGTAAATCTGAACTAATGGCGCTGTTTTCGTCGCTAAATAGCAGATCCCAAACCACCGGGGATAAGTGTAGATTGATGGTTTGATAGGCCTGGGTGTCAATTAATAGGACAGTGAGGCCAAATGTGGCAAAACACACCGAAATCAATCGAAACAGTTTTCGCGAGGGAACAATAAAAGTCAGCGGAAACAGCACCAACAGATAGAGGGCAAACACCAAAAAGCCAAAGTGGCCGATCCACGACGCGAACAAGTAGAACTGTCCCAGCAATGTATCAGGCCACGGAGAAGAGGCGATATAGCGGGTACCGATGAGCATTGCCGCAATTATATTAAAGAACGCAAACCAGTGACCCCAGCCCACGAGGCGGGAGACCTTTTCTCCGTATGAATTTTCGCTATCTACCATCTGCCGTGTAATCTATCCGTTGTAAAGATTAGTGTTGATCTTTAGTTTCTAATGATGAAATCAAAGCTTTAGAGAATTTTTCCGCAATTGCTTGGCGTTGTGAAGGAGCAACGTTTTGATTTAAGACATTGGTTGCGATATTACCTGCAATCATCAGTGAAAGTTCAGCGCTTGCACCGTGCTTGTCTAGAACAGCGGCAACCTCGGCAAGGATGTCTTCAACTTGTTGGTCGGTATATTTAGATGTAATTGGCATAAAGACTCTGCTAATGATAATGAAAGCGGCTTATGATACCCTACTCTGCATCACAAACGAAACAGCAACCATGATAAATTCACAATGAGTTTGAACCTATCTAACGTTATTTTACACCAGTTAGCGATAAATGAGCAGGAAGAGCTAGTCGTTCAGTATCGCGAAGCGATGTTGCACAACGACAATTCAACCGAAACCTTAGTGGCTGAATTGCATCGTGTGTTTAATTCGAAAGCGGGAAAAGGATTTGGTTCCTTTACCAGTGAGAGCGACTTTCAAATTTGGCTAAGCGAGCTTTTAAAAGGTGAAAAAGACTTTTACAGCTTCTCTCAGCAAAGTGCCGAACGCCTAAAAACCGAGCTTGCGAAGTACCCATTTGCAGAAGCGGGAACATTGGTCATGGCTCAGTATCAATCGCTAGCTACGGATTATCTGTTTATTGGCTTGCTGCCATCTTACAACAGCTTGCAAGTGACGGAAGGTTTGAACATCGGTTCTATCGATTATCTTGATATTGCCAAAATGGATATCGCGGCGCGTATCGACTTAACCAGCTACGATTTAGACAAAGGTTCAAATCGTTACCTTACCTACATTAAAGGTCGTGTTGGACGCAAAGTAGCGGACTTCTTCCTAGACTTTTTGCAAGCCGAAGTGGGGCTGGACACTAAGAAGCAAAACACCTTATTGATGCAAGCGGTAGAAGACTATTGCGCTGATGCTCAGCTCGATAAAGATGAAACCGTTACCTATAAAAAGCAGGTCTACGACTACTGCAACGATCAGCTTAAAACGGGTGATGAAGTGCAAATCAAAGAGCTTTCTGGTGAGCTACCTAGCAATGAAGGTTCAAGCTTTTTAGATTACACTCAAGAACAAGGCTATGAATTGGAAGAAAGTTTTCCAGCAGATCGCTCGACTGTACGCAAGCTCACAAAGTTTGTTGGTGCGGGTGGCGGACTGAATCTTAGTTTTGATAGCCTGCTACTTGGTGAGCGTGTGTTTTACGATCCAGATACCGATACTCTTACGATTAAAGGCACACCGCCGAATCTAAGAGATCAACTGACTCGAAATCGTTAAGCAGAATAAAGCGCTACCATGTAGCGCTTTTTTACAAGTTCAAAAAGGCATGGATAAGCCTTATTGTTGTTGAGAGGGAACGACGGTTGAATATACTAAAACGTCTGAATAGCTTTGCTGTAGCTGTGGTGCTGCTCTGGTCTATTGCCGTGACTACTGTGGTGTATATTTCGTCGCAGGAAGAGAAAATCACTCACCTCATTGACGAGATTTCCTTCAGTATCGACAAACTAAGACAAACCTTGTTTTTAGCCCAGCCATATCGCTCACGTTTTTCTGAGCAACTCGAGCTTGAAATACAGCTAATACACGCGCAAACCGTACAGTTGAAATCACTGACTCAATCAGATCTGCTCTCTGATGTTTCTCATACTGTTTATTTGCTTGAGCGTTTTGTGGAGCAAGCTCAGCTTTTGGCACAAGATGAAGCGCGAATGGACAACTTCATAGCCAGCATTAATGCCAAACCAACACAGTTAAGCTATGAGGCGAATTCGCTCAGTGACCGGCTCTCAGCTGTGGTGTTGGATACATTATTTAACGACACAGTAGAGCCGCGTCAGGTGTACTTAAAACTTGAAGACATTCAGCGCGAAGCTTATGGCCTCTCCGGCAGCGACCGAGTGCATGTTCTAGAACTCAACTCTCAAGCGTCGGTGCTGTTGTCACAAGCCGCAAACACCGAATTTTTGGTCGAGCGTGTGGTGAATCATCCCGTCATGACAGAGCTGTCACTTCGTGAAATGCAATCAGAGCGTGTAGTGAATAGACAAGTGCTGATAGTCGTCTTGGTTAGTTTAGTGGCGATAGCTTGTTTATTGCTTTGTAGTTACAAAAAGCAGCCTGAGCCACTATTAACAGTCACGAGTAATAGCTTAGCGTTCGATAAGGAGACGAGTGAGACTCAGAACTCCCAAGAAACTAACGAAACTCGATCCAATGAAAGATCAACGGTGCTACCTGAAAAAAGCACGTCATCAGATGACGATCAACAGTCTGACTCACAGCAGGAGCCAGTCAATGAAATAGAGCGTGTAAAACTGGAAGTTGTCAGTGACACAGTCGCATCGCAGCCATTGAAGAGTATTTCGGACGACGAACCGATTCAATTTTCTGAAATGCTCAATACTTTGGATGGGGATAAAGAATCAATGCTACTCCTGCTTGGTGTTTTTGTTTCTGAACATCGCCAAGATGCCAACAAACTTCGCACCCTTGTTGAGAGCGATATTGACCAAGCAACCCGTGTTGCCCATACCCTTAAAGGGGTGTCGGGTAGTATCTTTGCTGAGCAGCTTCGTCAAACGGCAATCACTGCGGAGCTACAATTAAAACAGAACCAGGCCATAGAGCCCGAAGCGATTGAAAATCTTGAGCAGCACCTTAACCAAGCGATTGTGTCGGCTGAAGACTACATCACAAAGCAAAGCCAACAATAACGTCTAGTAAATCGCGAAATTTAGACTATAAATATCAATAGTTAACGTGAATTTTACTAGGGTGATTTATAGTGGCGATGTTATACGAACAAGTGGCTTCATGTTGTGGTTGAAGTCACTTGAGTATCGCTACTATTCGACGTTGAGGCTTACAATGAAACCACTGCATCGCTTGCGCTGCGCACTTCTACTGTTCTTTATATCGCTAATTTCTGGCTGTTCATTATTGGAAATTCAGATCGATAGCCAAACCACACCGTTGACGAAGCAAGAACTCAACATGCGTCTTATGACGCGTGAATTTAGCCGTGAGTTTTTCACTCAAATTGAAGCCACATCTGACTCTTTGGCGGCGAAATACGACGAAACTGACATTGTCAATCAATCCCACATCTTACTTTGGAAGATTCACGCTGAAGAAGGGCTAGGGCAGGCGGCCTATCAAGTGTCTCCTACCGCAGGTCTTATCGATACTTGGGTATTTACGGTCCAAATGGAGCAATTTTTCACCAAGGGTAATGGTAAAACGTTATTTGTCACCGAAGAAGCGATTCAAACTGCAACGAAGCTGAGTCAAGAAATCGACCAACTGGCTAAATCGTTGTTTAAATCGGATAGCTATGGCACTACAAAAGCGTTTGTCGAGCAATTTGCAGCGTTACACCCGTTTGAAAATTTGAGCTTCGCTCGCGCACCCGCTTACCGCGAGTGGCTGAAAGCGCAGGGTATTGATGAAAGTGAAGTGGCCACGACTCTTGGTACCATGCCAGAAGCGCTTTCTGATGTGTCGGACAGATTGTCGTTGATGTCGGAGCAGACCCCAAAACTGATGACATGGAAAGCGCAGCTTATTGCACTAAATAGTAACGTGAACGGGGACGATATTCGCGGAGCGATAAAGAGCTTCCAAATCAGTGCGGACGCGTTTAAGGACTTTGTAGAAAATAATCCAGAGTACATGCGCGATTTGGCCCAAATGATGGCGCTTGAACTTCAACCGCTGCTCAACGACTTAGAGGTGAAAACTCAGGACAAGCTGACTCAGCTTAGCGCAGAACGACAGGCGCTGGACGACATGGTAGTTCGTGAGCGTGAAGAGTTTATCAAGATGATTGAGCGTGAGCGTAAAGAAATTGCGGTCATCGTAAACAGCGAACGGCAGTTGTTTGCTCAAGATCTCGACAAAATATCTCAAGATGTCTTGACTCTTGCAATAGAAAAGCTCGTTCAGTTGATTAAGAGCACGATTGTCTACTTTATTTTGTTCATTTTGGTGATTTTCTTTGCTCCATTAGGGCTTGGTTATGCACTAGGGAAAAGGGCTCAGTTGAGAAAAGAAACCAAAATAACAAGCTAATAGTAAAAAGGCTCCGAAAGGAGCTTTTTTATTACGCGTCGAACGAATATGGCGGGCGAACTGGTTGGGTTTGTGAAAAAAGTTGCTTTAATTTGTGAATTAGCTCTTGTGTTATGGCTCGGAAAATTTTATAGATGGGGGAGCCTTTATTTCAATTCACACGGAGAGTAATTCAATGAGAGTAGGTTTAGTCGGTTGGCGTGGCATGGTAGGTTCGGTACTAATGCAACGCATGGTCGAAGAAAAAGACTTTGATGTCATCGAGCCCGTATTCTACAGCACATCTCAAATTGGCATCCCTGCACCAAACTTTGGTAAGGATGCTAGCCTTCTGCAAGACGCTTTTGATATTGAAAGCCTAAAACAACTAGACGCAGTGATTACCTGTCAAGGTGGTAGCTACACTGAGAAGGTGTACCCAGCACTTCGCCAAGCTGGTTGGAAAGGGTACTGGATTGATGCGGCTTCTACTCTCCGTATGGACAAAGATTCAATCATTACCCTAGACCCTGTGAACCTTGGCCAAATCCAAGACGGTCTTATCAAAGGCACGAATACCTTTGTTGGTGGTAACTGTACCGTTAGCTTGATGCTTCTTGGTCTTGGCGGCCTTTACGAGAAAGGCATGGTTGAGTGGATGAGTGCGATGACTTACCAAGCAGCTTCGGGTGCTGGTGCTAAGAATATGCGTGAGCTTATCTCTCAAATGGGTGTGGTGAACGACTGTGTGACGTCTGAACTGGCAAACCCGGCAAGCTCTATCCTCGATATCGACCGTAAAGTGGCTGAAACTATCCGTTCTTCTTCGTTCCCAACGGATCAATTCGGTGTCCCTCTAGCAGGCTCGCTGATCCCATGGATCGATGTGAAGCGTGAAAACGGTCAGAGTAAAGAAGAATGGAAAGCCGGCGTTGAAGCGAACAAGATCTTAGGCTTGCAAGACAGCCCAATCGCGATTGATGGCACTTGTGTACGTATCGGTGCGATGCGTTGTCACGCTCAAGCGCTGACTATCAAGCTTAAGCAAGATGTGCCAATGGATGAAATTGAAGAAATCATCGCAACGCATAACGATTGGGTGAAAGTGATTCCAAACGATCGCGACATCACAGCTCAAGAGCTAACGCCTGCTAAAGTCACAGGTACTATGTCTATCCCTGTTGGCCGTCTAAGAAAAATGGCGATGGGTAACGATTTCCTAAACGCATTCACCGTGGGTGACCAGCTATTGTGGGGCGCGGCAGAGCCACTGCGTCGTACATTGCGCATTATCTTGGCTGAGAAGAAAGGTTAATTTTTTAGTCCTCTCAATCCAAATGTGGAAAAGCCCTCTTCAGAGGGCTTTTTAGTCTCTACTATTTTTTAATCTTCAGAATCGACGTCAACAACTCTTTTGTCAGGTGTCGCCAATTCACTACCGCAATGCTTGCAGTGCAGCGCATCACTTTCGTGACCCGACTTAGAGCAGTTTGGGCATTTCACCAAATTTCGATGAGTTTTCATTTCTTGATTGAGTTCGGCGGTAATGATCCCGGTCGGAACTGCAAGGATGGAGTAACCAAGCAGCATTGTCAGCGAAGCAAGTCCTTTACCAAGTGGTGTGCTTGGCACCAAATCACCGTAGCCGACAGTAGTAATGGTCACAATGGCCCAATAGATACTCTGTGGGATGCTTGTAAACCCGTTCTCGGGCCCTTCGATTACAAAAATAAGCGCGCCAAAAATGGTCACCAATATGGCTACCGTGCTAAAAAATACGAATATCTTGCGGCGCGACATTAACAGCGAACGCAACAAGATATTAGAGTCTTGTAGGTACCTTACCAACTTGAGGATACGGAAGATTCGCATCACGCGAAGCAGACGTATAACTCCCATAAACGTCGCTGAAGGGAAAAGCAGAGCCAAGTAGGTCGGTAGGATCGACAGCAAGTCTACAACCCCGTAAAAGCTGCTGGCGTATGCTTTAGGCTTTGGTGAGCAGTACAGACGTAACAAGTATTCAATTGTAAACAGTGCTGTAAAGAAATACTCGAGCATCACAAAGGTGCGATCCCACTCTGTAGCTATTCCCTCGATAGAGTGCAGAACCAACACCATCAACGAAACCAGGATGGCAATGATAAGAGCAATATCAAAAATTCTACCCGCACGGGTGTGATGACCAAAGATGATGATGTAGAGCTTGTGCTTTAAGCGGTTGTTTTCCATAGCAAGAGTCATTAAGCCTTCGATATGGCTAGTATATACCCAAGATGCGCCAAGGGGCAGTTTTGCTACGTGAAGTGTTGTCTTACTTGAGCCGGGAGAGGACTTTAGTGCTAAGACGAGAAACTCAAGCACCTCAAAGACAAGGTGCTTGAGAGCCAAAATAGGAAAGGGAAATCAACTGACCTGTTTAAGCTAGCCCCGGGAAAAGTGCTTTTAGGCCGTTTGCCATAAACTCAATACCCAATGCACCAAGGATCAGACCCATGATACGCGTGATCACGTTGATACCCGTTTGACCTAAGAAGCGAACAATGAGCGGGGCAGAGCGATAAAGCAACCATGAGCAAAGCGCAAAGACGATGATGCTTATAATGATGCCAACGGTTTCAACCATCCCCGGATAACGAGCGCCATAAACTATGGTCGAACTGATTGCACCAGGACCTGCCATCAAAGGCATGGCTAGGGGCACAACACCAATCTGCTCTTTACTGACGTACTCCGACTTTTCTTGTTTGTTCTGTTTATCTTCACCGAGCTTACCTGACATCATCGAAAAGGCGATGCTAAGAAGCAGTAAGCCGCCCGCAACACGGAACGAATCGAGAGAAATACTGAACATATCTAAAAGTATCTGACCTGCCAGCAATGAGGTGATGAGAATAACGGTAACGGCAATATTGGCCGTCGCCGCCGTTTTGTTCTTGTCTTCTGGAGACATGTGGCTGGTTAAAGACACAAAAATTGGCATGATCCCAACAGGGTTTACCGCAGCGACCAAACCTAAGAAAAACTGCAAATAGATTGCAAATTCGATGCTACTCATAGACGAATCTCGATGATAGAAGAGGGACACAATGCAAGGCATCTATGCCCGGGTAAAAAGTGCGGCTAATGTACGACATTGTGGGAAGAGAATCGACTAAAACTTGACGACTATTTTTGACGTATAACACTAGTGAATTAGCCGGTCAGTATGGTGGGGAAATGTGAATGGGATATGAAAGAAAAGTTCGTGCCACAACTTGGGTAACATACCTTTTTGTTGCCAAAGTGTTGCATTCGTCTAATTTTGATTATTTTTATGTCATGGGTTGAAAGAAATCAATGTCATCTACATATACTTAGTAGCACGAGAGCGACGGTTTACTTGTTTTTCTGGTACAAAAGTGAAACTTTTTTACACAATTGGCTGAGGTTATGAAAAAAAAATGCCGATCGGTGTTTTTTTAATCTTAGTATTTCACCTGAGTAACACCTTTAAAAACAACACCTTACGTCGAGAAACTCTTTGGGGTTACTACTATGTAGGTAAATTACTTTTCAGAACTGATCTGAGTCAATTTTTTTCAAACCGTGAAAGATTATACTCAGCTCTGAAAGCAGTTTACTAAGTAGAGTTGATCTGTAGTTAAGAGATTCATTAGCAGAAGTCGCTAACTTACTAAAAAGTTTTTAGTTTTTTTATTTTAGGAGATTCCTTATGCCTGTAACAAATATGGCTGAACTAGATGCAATGGTTGCACGCGTTAAAGCGGCACAAGCAGAATTTGCAACTTACTCTCAAGAGCAAGTTGACAAGATTTTCCGCGCAGCGTCTCTAGCAGCTAACCAAGCTCGTATCCCACTTGCACAGCAAGCGGTTGAAGAGTCTGGTATGGGTATCGTTGAAGACAAAGTAATCAAGAACCACTTTGCATCTGAGTTTATTTACAACAAATACAAAGATGAAAAGACGTGTGGCATTCTTGAAGAAGACGACAACCTAGGCACAATGACTATCGCTGAGCCTGTAGGCATCATCTGCGGTATCGTTCCAACAACTAACCCAACTTCTACTGCAATCTTCAAATCTCTAATCTCTTTGAAGACTCGTAACGGTATCATCTTCTCGCCACACCCACGTGCGAAGAACTCTACTAACGACGCAGCGAAACTAGTACTAGACGCAGCAGTAGCAGCGGGTGCTCCAAAAGACATCATCGGTTGGATCGACCAACCATCTGTAGAGCTTTCTAACGCTCTTATGAAGCACAACGACATCGCGCTTATCCTTGCAACTGGTGGTCCAGGCATGGTTAAAGCAGCTTACTCTTCTGGTAAGCCAGCAATCGGTGTAGGTGCAGGTAACGTTCCTGTAGTTATCGACGAGACTGCCGACGTTAAACGTGCAGTTGCTTCTATCCTTATGTCTAAAACGTTCGATAACGGCGTAGTTTGTGCTTCTGAGCAGGCTGCAATCGTTGTTGATTCTGTATACGACGAAGTTAAAGAGCGTTTCGCTTCTCACAAAGCATACGTTCTAAACAAAGCTGAAGCTGAGAAAGTACGTAAAGTGCTTCTAATCGACGGCAACCTAAACGCTAAGATCGTAGGTCAACCAGCTCCAGCAATCGCTGAGATGGCAGGCGTTAAAGTTCCAGCTGACACTAAAGTTCTAGTTGGTGAAGGTCTAGGTAAAGTATCGATCGACGACGCATTTGCTCACGAGAAACTATCTCCAACTCTAGGTCTATTCCGCGCTGACGATTTCGAAGATGCTGTTGCTCAAGCGGTAACTATGGTTGAAATCGGTGGTATCGGTCACACATCTGGTCTATACACTAACCAAGACGTAAACGCTGATCGCATCCGTTACTTCGGTGACAAGATGAAGACTGCACGTATCCTTGTAAACATCCCAACTACTCACGGTGGTATCGGTGACCTTTACAACTTCAACGTAGCGCCTTCTCTAACTCTAGGTTGTGGTTCTTGGGGTGGTAACTCTATCTCTGAGAACGTAGGTCCTAAGCACCTAATCAACAAGAAAACTGTAGCGAAGCGAGCTGAAAACATGTTGTGGCACAAACTACCTAAGTCTATCTACTTCCGTCGTGGTAGCCTTCCAATCGCAATGAGCGACCTAGAAGGTAAGAAGCGTGTATTCCTAGTAACTGACCGCTTCCTATTCAACAACGGTTACAGTGATGAAGTAGTGAAGCTACTTAAAGCTCAAGGCATGGAAGTTCAAACTTTCTTCGACGTAGAAGCGGATCCAACGCTATCTGTTGTTAAGAAAGGTGCTGAAGCAATGCAAAGCTTCCAACCAGACGTAATCATCGCTCTAGGTGGTGGTTCTCCGATGGATGCAGCTAAGATCATGTGGGTAATGTACGAGCACCCAGAAACTCACTTCGAAGAGCTTGCAATGCGCTTTATGGATATCCGTAAACGTATCTACAAGTTCCCTAAAATGGGTCAAAAAGCTGAGCTTGTATGTATCACTACAACGTCTGGTACTGGCTCTGAAGTTACTCCATTCGCAGTTGTTACAGACGACGAGACTGGTGCTAAGTACCCACTAGCTGACTACGAGCTAACGCCTAACATGGCTATCGTTGACGCGAACCTTGTTATGAACATGCCTAAGTCTCTAACAGCGTTCGGTGGTTACGATGCAGTAACTCACGCTCTAGAAGCTTACGTATCAGTTCTAGCGAACGAATACTCTGACGGTCAGGCTCTACAAGCACTTAAGATGCTTAAAGAGTACCTACCTTCAAGCTACGCGAACGGTGCAAACGACCCAATCGCTCGTGAAAAAGTACACAACGCAGCAACTATCGCTGGTGTAGCATTCGCGAACGCATTCCTAGGTGTTTGTCACTCTATGGCTCACAAGATTGGTGCTGAGTTCCACCTACCACACGGTCTGGCGAACGCACTACTAATCTCTAACGTTGTTCGTTACAACGCGAACGACAACCCAACTAAGCAAACTGCGTTCTCTCAGTACGACCGTCCACAAGCACGTCGTCGTTACGCTGAAGTTGCTGACCACCTAGGCCTAAGCCAAGCTGGTGACCGTACTGCTCAGAAGATTGAACGTCTACTAGCATGGTTGGAAGAGCTTAAGAAAGACCTAGACATCCCAACGTCTATCCAAGCTGCAGGTGTTGCTGAGTCTGACTTCCTAGCTAAGCTTGATGAGCTAGCGGTTGAAGCGTTCGATGACCAATGTACTGGTGCGAACCCACGTTACCCACTAATCTCTGAGCTTAAAGAAGTTCTGAAAGCGGCATACTACGGTAACGCATTCGTTGAAGGCGAAACTTTCGAAGGTACAACTGTTATCAAGAAGAAAGCAGACCAAGAAGCGAAGCCAGCTGCTAAAGCTAAAAAAGAGAAAGCTGAAGCTTAATTCAGTAGTAGATTTTCGCTAGCACGAAATTTACGGGAAAAATGACAAAGCCCCTTCAGAAATGAAGGGGCTTTTTACGTTTAAGGAGAGTATGGATGCTTCCGTATTAGTTACCTAGGCCTCCGCACTTACTACACGGCCGCTAAAGTAGTCGTTACTAACGATGTATTCTGTCGTCCGTGTTAATTCATCTTGAATCTGAGACCAGTTGCCGTTGGCATGATGGCTACTCACAGGTATCACCCCACCAACTCGAATGTTGTGCTGCTTTAGTTCTTTCGCCCAGCTCTTAGTAAATCCAGTCACCATCGACGTAGTGTTCTCTAAATCACTGTAATACTGGTCGTGCTCTTGGGCGACCACATTGACAATCACACCTGATTGACTCTGTGACATTCGCTCTGCGGCGACTTGGCCGAATAAGAACAGGTTGGATGCGAGTAAGGAGAACTGGGTAATGAATTTACCGCCCGAGTGCCCACCGGTTAGGGTTTGTTTCGGTAGAGAAGTCCAATGGTTAACTAGAACGTTCGGGGCTCGGCCTAGTTTGGATTCGATGGAGGAAAACAGTGTCTCGATGGTTTGAAGCGATAGGTCACTCACGTGTGCCTTTTCCACTTGCTCAGTGACCTCTAAGCAGCGTCGGTAGGCTGAAGTCAAATTGCTTTCGTCGACATCGCATAAAACGACATAGGCGCCAAGCCTAGCAAAATGCAGAGCAATCATCGCACCTAAACTGGTACCAGCAGATGTCACTAGCACGACTGAATTTTTAATGATCATGTTTATCCCCAAAAAGTAGGCTACTAATTACGTATGCCATTCCTTAGGTAATAACTTGGTAGAAAAACTGTGATTCAAATGTGAATAACTTCAAGTTTTTGTGTTTATAAATCGGAAAGGATTAGTAACTTTGCATTGAATCACATTCTAAACAGAAAGAGTGGTCAGCGTTACATTAGAAACCACTAAAGAAATGTGGCTTTAAGAGAGGGTTGTAGTGAGGGAACTAAAGTTGAATTGATAGCGCGTCTTTTCGATTAGCCGTGGTCAATTGGTTGTATAGCACATCAACGGTCGGTTTTGGCAATGATTTCTGACCCAGTTGACGTCGTGTATGACCTGATAGGTTGTGATACACCTCTTCCGCAAGACCATGGGTATCAGTTGGGTTGTAGTTCAAAGGCTCTGGTGTGCTGTAATGCTGAAGCTTCGCACTAGAGAGGCCACCATCATGAAACTGTTTAGCGATAGACGCAGACACTGCGTAGTCATCAAGCTCACCTTGCAGTTTCTGAGCTGTCGGTACGTCAAAGCGTTTTCTTAATACTGCTTCATCGGTGATGGTGGTATCGACATCCTCTGTTACCGACGTTTCACGTGAGTCTTGTGAGAACATAGAGAGCATTAGAGCAAAGTCGGCGCGTCTGCCTTGTTCTACGGCGCGATTAAGCGACGTACCACATTGCAGTTCGTTGATTAAATTTGCTTTGTCTAAGTGATGAATTTGCATAAAGCCCTCTCGTTACAAAGACTTTATCGGCAAAAGAGTAGGGAGCTTTAGCCTAGAAATAAAAAAAGACCTGTCGAGACAGGTCTTTAAACGAAACTTGGGAAGAGCGGATTACTTAGCTAGGTTTTCTTCTACGAATGCCCAGTTAACTAGTGCCCAGAAACCATTCATGTAGTCTGGACGAACGTTACGGTAATCGATGTAGTAAGCGTGTTCCCATAGGTCTACTGTTAGTAGTGGAGTTACGCCTTCTTCTGTTAGTGGAGTCGCTGCGTTAGACGTGTTAACGATGTCTAGAGAACCGTCAGCTTTCTTCACTAGCCAAGTCCAAGAAGAACCGAAGTTGTTGATTGCTGAATCAGTGAACTTCGCTTTGAACTCTTCGAAAGAACCGAATGCTGCGTTGATTGCGTCTGCTACTGCACCTGTTGGTTCGCCGCCAGCGTTTGGCGCTAGGCAGTGCCAGTAGAACGTGTGGTTCCAGATTTGAGCTGCGTTGTTGAATACGCCACCAGAAGATGTTTTAACGATCTCTTCTAGAGTTTTACCTTCAAACTCAGTACCAGGAATTAGGCCGTTTAGCTTAACCACGTAAGTGTTGTGGTGCTTACCGTGGTGGAAATCTAGTGTCTCTGCTGAGATGTGTGGTTCTAGAGCATCTTTTGCATAAGGAAGTGCTGGTAGTTCGAATGCCATTGCTCGCTTCTCCATTGATTATTAGTGGGTTTTTACCCTGATTGCTTCCAAGTATATTTATTGTTGAGTCATGTGATGATCGACTGCTTGCTATTTTAGCAAGTTTTTACTTTATTAAAAGAGTCCGTGATAAAATAATTGTGATGATTTGTTTACATCACCTTTGTTTGCAAGGTATTTGGGTATACTACATCACAACCTAGTAACAAAGATATAACCACACTATTAATGTGCTTTTTATTCTCCGGCGATTCGCTAGAATGTGAACACATTCGCAGTACAAGTATTTCGAGGACGTAATGGAAACGATCGACAAAATTAAGCAGCAAATCGAAGAGAACACGATTCTTCTTTACATGAAAGGTTCACCTAAGCTACCAAGCTGTGGTTTCTCTTCTCAAGCAGCTCAGGCATTGATGGCATGTGGCGAAAAATTCGCTTATGTAGACATCCTACAAAACCCAGACATCCGTGCTGAACTTCCAAAATACGCACAATGGCCAACTTTCCCACAACTATGGGTTGAAGGTGAGCTAATCGGCGGCTGTGATATCATTATGGAGATGTTCCAGAAGGGTGAACTTCAGCCGATCATTAAAGAAGCTGCAGCGCGTAATGCTGAAGAAGGGGACGCTTAATTCCTTTTAGGCTTTTAAGTATTCCGGCTACCGCAGCTTCGCTCGCTAGAACATAAGCGAGGCGCAGCGGGCCATAGCTCCTCCCCATATTAAGGGGAGGACTACAGGCTAGCGGCTACCGCCGCATTGCCCGCAAAACACCCACCCAACACCCCTCAAGTCCATACCCTATTAGGGTGATACCACGATCCCCCTATCACAACTTACCCTTCCAGCCATTTCCATTTCCCACACCAATGCTACCGTTATAAAACAATAACGAGAAATATAGCACGAACCAAAAAGTGGTCTTATGTTTGCATCAAAAAAACAAGTACAACAACTCCAGCAGCAGTTGCAGTCTGAAACCGAACAGAAAGATGCCTTCGCTTGCCAACTAGCGCAATTGCAACAAGAGTTAGCTGATAAAGAACAGCAAATACACAAACTAGAATCCCAACTAGAAAGACAAAAGCAGCGCTCGCGACTGTTTTTAAGTAGCGTCACTTCGCAGCTTGTTGGCGCCACCGCCAATATCGAGCAGGCGAATAACCAACTGATCAACCAAAGTGATCAATTGCAGGCGAATCTAGGTGTGTTTGATAGTACTCAGCAGCAATTGGAAGAGATGTACCAATCTTTGGATCAAGTGTCGCAATCGGCGATGGCGAGCAAAGAAACCGTCGCGGCGCTTCAAGTGCTGACCGGCGATATCACGCAATTTATTAGCATCATTCATCAGATCTCAGAGCAAACCAACTTGCTTGCGTTAAATGCTGCCATTGAAGCGGCTCGAGCGGGTGAGCATGGACGTGGATTTGCTGTGGTTGCAGATGAAGTGCGCTCATTGGCGGGGAGAGCGAACGAAGCAGCCAGTGAGATCTCGGGTTTGGTAGAGCGAATCGAAAGCAGCACCAACCAAGCGGGTGAAAATATTGAATTGGTGTCAGCGCAAGTCGCGGATGCTTCCACAGGTGCTTCTGATATTGTCCGCGATACCCAATCGATTTTGTCGCTATCTTCTGACACCGTTGATGTGATTTACACCACCACCGTCGATATCTATGCCTCAAGCGCCATCGCGCAATACACCAACATGTGGGCGACTGCGCACTCGAAACTGATTGGCGCTGACTTTGATGCATCACTGCTAACGTTGGGTGAACACGATACGATTTTTGGTCAAGTGATAGCTGGCCATGAGGAAACAAAGCAGTTGGCATCGGCTGGTGGTCCTTTAGAATATTTCCATATTAAGGCAATGGCGCTTCACGATGGGCTGAGAATGATCGCTGATGGCAGCCATGATGTGGGTATTGTGGAGCAAATGGATATCGCGTATCGCGATTTAGTCTCTTACATCGCTCTAGCGCAGGATAAAGTGAAAGCGTCATACGAACGCAACTAACGTACAAAAAAGGGAGTGACGAATCACTCCCTGCCAACTAATTGTTGTTATTTTAAATATTCGTCATCAATCCAAATGACAGCTGTTAGGCCAACTCACCGGTTGCTTCGAATGTTTCGAGCTTGTCCAGGTATGGGCGCAAGTCGCCAATATTGTCATTGATCCACTCGTGGTTGTAATAAGTATCAAGATAGCGCTCGCCACTGTCACACAGTAGGGTCACAATCGATCCAGTCTCACCACGTTTTTTCATTTCACTCGCCAGTTGCAGCACACCATAAAGGTTCGTACCCGTAGAAGCGCCGACCTTGCGACCCAAGGTCTTCTCTAGCCAATGAATCGTTGAGATGCTTGCCGCATCCGGAATGGTGCGCATTTCATCCACCACACCGGGGATAAAGCTTGGTTCAACGCGCGGACGACCAATGCCTTCAATCTTGCTACCACAGTCGCCAGTGATGTTGGCATTGCCTGTTTTGAAGTAGTCATGGAACACTGAGTTCTCAGGATCAACCACACACAGTTTGGTGTCGTGCTGCTGGTAGCGGATAAAGCGTCCAATGGTTGCAGACGTGCCGCCTGTACCTGGGCTCATCACAATCCAGCTTGGTACAGGGTGATCTTCCATCTTCATTTGGCTGAAAATAGAGTTCGCAATGTTATTGTTACCACGCCAGTCAGTCGCACGCTCAGCATAAGTAAACTGATCCATGTAGTGACCGTCTAACTCTTCAGCAAGTCGGCGTGACTCAGCATAGATTTGATCCGAGCGATCAACCAGGTGTGCTTTACCACCATAAAACTCAATTTGTTCGATCTTTTTTCGTGCGGTGCACTTTGGCATCACGGCAATAAACGGCAACCCAAGTAGACGCGCAAAGTACGCTTCCGATACCGCGGTACTGCCAGAAGAAGATTCAATGACCGTTGTCTCAGGACCAATCCAACCATTACAAATCGCGTACAGAAACAGAGAACGTGCTAAACGGTGCTTTAGTGAGCCTGTAGGATGTGTACTCTCGTCTTTCAGATAGACATCAATCCCATCAATGCTTGGCAAATCCAGCTTGATTAGGTGTGTGTCAGCCGAGCGTTGAAAGTCAGCTTCAAGTTTACGAACAGCGTTGTTAATCCATTGATGGTCAGTACACATAGCGGCGGTTTCCTGCTTCACGATTTCGATGATAATAATTTACCTACTGATCGAGAGAAAAAATTTGCTATATTTACTTTTTTTTTGTTAATAAGTAGAAAAATTTTCTACTCTGGAGCTATTTTGGATATAGATAGTACAGATAAGAAGCTGTTGTCGCTGCTTCAGCAAGATGGCACGTTATCACTGAACGACCTTGCTGAAGCCGTAAACCTCACGACAACGCCGTGTTGGAAGCGCCTAAAGAAGCTTGAAGAAAGTGGGGTGATTGATAAACGTGTCGCACTTCTAGACCCTGAGAAACTAGGGTTGTCGTTTACCGCGTTTGTGCAAATCAAGACGACGAATCACTCCCATGAATGGTACCAGGCGTTTGTAGAAACGGTATCGCTATTCCCTGAAGTGATGGAGTTCTATCGGATGGCAGGGGAGTATGACTATATGGTGAAAGTGTTGGTCAAAGACATGAAGTGCTTTGATGAATTCTATAAAAAACTGGTCAACAGTATCGATGGATTGTCGAATGTCACGTCGACCTTTGCAATGGAACCATTGAAATACACGACGGCACTGCCAATACGTTGATTCGCCTATACGTTGCTTTGCCAATATATTGATTTGGTAATAGTTCTCAACTTAGACTCGGCAGTCTTGCCAGCTCTGAGTAATCACTCTATAACCTATAGACAGTTTCAGCTATCCATTGATAGTAGCGGCGCAAATATAGGTTGATAGATAAAGACAAAGGAGTGTTTTTATGTTGCATCAGATGTTGGTCTCGGTGAAAAAACCATTTATCAAAATGGTACCTGTTCCCGAGCCTCAATGCATCGTTGGCAATGGTAAAGTGCTTGATGTAGCAAGCTATTGCCGTGATCTTTCTGTGACGAACCCCTTCATCGTTACTGACAGCGTGCTGCGTGAATTAGGATTGCTTGATGGTATGCTAGAGGCGTTAAAACAAGCCGATATGCCGTTTACCGTGTTTGATGAAGTACAGCCCGATCCTGACTACGCGACGGTTCGCGCTGGGGCAGAACGTTATCGTCACTCTGGCTGTGATGGGATTATTGCGTTTGGCGGCGGTTCTCCTATGGATTGCGCGAAAGCCATTGCGGCAAGTGTAAAAACTAAGAAAGATGTCGCAAAGCTACCAGGCTTACTAAAAGTGCATCGCCCAATCATGCCGCTAATTGCCATTCCGACAACTTCGGGCACTGGCTCTGAAGGGACCGTTGCTGCCGTTGTCAGTGATATTGAGTCTAAAGCCAAACGCGCCATTACCGATCCATTTTTAGTGCCTAAGGCTGCCGTATTAGATTCACAAATCATGCTAGGCCTTCCGCCACAAATCACGGCAGAAACCGGTATCGATGCACTCACACATGCGATTGAATCCTATCTAAGCCAATATGCCAACGCCAAAACCGAAACCTTGTCGCTAAATGCGATTAAAGCCATTTTTGAATACTTGCCGCGCGCATATCAAAATGGTCAAGACAGCGAAGCTAGAGAGAAAATGGCCGTGGCGAGTTTTGAAGCAGGCCTAGCGTTTACTCGAACGTATATCGGGTACGTACATGCCATCGCCCATCAGCTTGGTGCGTTTTATCACGTACCTCATGGCAGAGCGAACGCTATGGTGTTGCCACATGTGCTCAAGTTTATTGCACAAAGAGATAACCAGAGGCTGACAATGCTGGCGTGCACCCTCGGTTATAAAAACAGTCAGGCATTCATTCAAGATGTCGAAGCGCTTTTGGAGCGACTGAACATTCCAAAACACATTACTGCGTTGAGTGCAGAGGACATTCCGGCGCTTGCTCAGCAAGCAATTAAAGAAGCCTTCGGAGAATATCCGGTTCCTGAAGAGATGAACGTACTTCAATGCCAACAAATACTACAAGCGTTACTTGTTAAAGGAGCACAATAAATGAGTATGGTTACCCTAAATGAACAGCAAATGATGACGCGACTAAAAGAGCAGCAAGCAGCTTTTAAAGAAGCGCCGTTTATCAGTCGTGAGCTAAGAAGGGCAAACTTACTCAAGCTCGAAAAAGTATTGCGAGATAACCAAGAAGCCATTTGTGAGGCGATTGGCAAAGATTTTGGTCATCGCTCGTCTACCGAGACGGCGTTACTCGAACTGTTTTCTTCTATTGAAGGTATTGTCGATTCTCGCAAGCAGCTTAAAAAGTGGATGCGTGACAAAAAGCGTCATACCTCGATTTGGTTCTGGCCGGCAAAAAACAAAGTGGTCCCTCAGCCTCTGGGTGTCGTGGGGATCATCGTGCCATGGAATTACCCACTCTTTTTAGCGATAGGGCCAATGACGGCAGCGCTAGCTGCGGGCAACCGTGTGATGGTCAAAATGTCAGAAAACTCCCAGCATCTTTGCCAAACACTTGCCAAAATTTTCGCGAGTGCGTTTACCCAAGATGAGATTTGCTTTGTTGCTGAAACGGGCGGTACCGGACAGGCATTCGCTAAGCTTCCTTTTGACCATCTGATTTTTACCGGCTCGGGTGGTACGGGGCGCAAGGTAATGGCGGCGGCTGCGGAAAATCTCACGCCAGTGACTTTAGAACTTGGCGGAAAATCGCCGACGATTATTGGCCCTGATTACGACGTCAAAAAAGCCATCAAAAGGATTTTAGGAGGGAAAGTTTACAACGCAGGGCAAACCTGTGTCGCCCCTGACTATTTGTTAGTGCCAGAAGATAAACTGAAACAGGTAGTGAAAGCCGCGAAATCCGTAATGAAAAGCCGCTTTAAAACCATCGACCACCCTGATTACACCGCCGTGATTGACGCTGTCTCTTTTGAGCGTTTGCAGGACACCCTTGCATTAGCAAAAGAGGGGCAGGGGGAAGTGATCAACCTCATCCCAGCAAGCGAGCCCGATCCAGAGACGCGTCGTTTTCCTCTTCATTTAGTCGTATCACCGAACAGCGATGAAGCGGTCATGACACGTGAGATTTTTGGGCCGATTTTACCGGTGCTCACTTATAAGTCGATGGACGATGTTTATCACTTCATTGGAGAACGTGATAGACCGTTGGCGCTTTACCTATTTTCTGACGACAAAGAGCTGCAAAATGCAGTGATGGAAAACACCATGTCTGGTGCGTTTACTATTAACGAAGTGATGATGCATGTGGCTCAGCATGACTTGCCGTTTGGCGGTGTAGGGCCAAGTGGAATGGGGCACTACCACGGTAAAGAAGGGTTTGAGACTTTTTCAAAAATGCGCCCTGTGATGCAGCAAGGAAAGTGGGCTTCGACAGGCTTTTTGTATTCTCCGTATTCTGGGTTTGCAAGACGTGTTATTAACTATCTGATTAATCGAAAGTTTGGTAAATATCCAAACCCAAAACAGTAACGCGAATCACCGTAAACTAAAAAACGCGCCTTATCGATTTGATAAGGCGCGTTTTCGTACTACTCGTTAAATCGAAGCACACCTTCTTGAATCGTCGAGGCAACCAGTTCACCTTTCTGGTTAAAGATCTCGCCTCGCACTAACCCACGGGAATTGCTCGCGTTAGGACTATCAATGGCATATAGCAACCATTCGTTAGTGTTCACTGGACGGTGGAACCACATAGAGTGGTCAATGGTGGCCATCTGGAATTTAGGTGCAAAGATAGAGACGCCGTGAGGGTGTAGAGCGGTAGTGAGGAAACGCCAGTCAGAAGCGTAACCGAGCACATACTGGTGAATGAGCTCATTGTTTGGAACCTCACCGTTCGCACGGATCCAAAGATACTGTTTGGCTTCAATCTTCTCAGGCTTCAATGGATTAACAACGTGTACAGGACGCACTTCAATCGCCTCTTCGCTGCAGAACACTTCACGGATTTGCTCTGGCAAGAAGTCAGCAATGCGCATCGCGAGTTCTGATTCAGAGGCAAAGTTCTCTGGCCCTGCCACTTCTGGCATTGTACTTTGGTGTTCAAAGCCTGGCGCCTCACAGTGATAGCTAGCCGTAAGATAGAAAATAGGGCGACCATTTTGAATCGCTTTTACGCGGCGGGTGCTAAAACTGCGGCCATCTCGAAGGTTTTCAACATCGTAGATAATCGGTTTTAGAGGATCACCAGGGTAAAGAAAGTAGCTGTGGAATGAGTGCACGGTGCGATCTTCTGCCACAGTATAACGCGCAGCAGACAGCGCCTGGCCAATGACTTGGCCGCCGTAGACTTGAGGCAAGCCTAAATGTTGGCTTTGACCTCGAAATAGCCCTTGCTCTAATTGCTCTAATTGCAGCAGTTCGAGTAATTCTGTTAATGGTTTGCTCATAAATAGGTCTTTTTTGTTTGTAATGGGCAAAGTGTGGATTTTACTGATGGATTCGTCAAGGGATACGGTGGTTTGTAGGAATTGAGTCGTTTTTTCCGCAAAATGACCGAGCAGAGACGTCGTAACGGTAGAATTCTGTTATCTTTATTGCATAACTTAGCGATGTGCTTTTAATAAAGCTATCGCGAACAGAGTTAATCGCCCCATCAAGTGAGGTCTCATGAAACTACTAAAATTTGGCGCATTGGCGCTGATCTTTGGCCTAGCTGGCTGCCAAACTGCACCGCAAACCGACGAGAAAATAGAAAGCCAACAAACGACAGTCTCAGAGCAAGAAACAATGGCATCAGTGAAAGGCACCATCGCTTACCGAGAGAGAATTGCATTACCTGCTGATGCCGTTGTGACAGTGAAACTTCAAGACGTATCGCTACAAGATGTGGCGGCGAAAGTCATCAGTGAGCAAACTTTCACAACAGATGGAGCGCAGGTGCCGTTCGATTTTGAGCTGAGCTACGACACTCAAGAGATCAATCCAAAGCATACCTACAGTGTGAGCGCACGTATTGAAGTGGAAGGTAAGCTGCGGTTCATCTCGGACACCTCTTACCCAGTTATTACCGACGCGAACAGCACTGAGCAGGTGAACTTGCTGCTGGTGGGCGTGAGATAACGAATATGAGTTGGCAGTCTTAGGGCTGCCAACCAAAATCTTTTAAGCGCACACGACCCTTCACTGAAAACTCCACGCCTTCTTCCATTAATGTCGATCTCTGTCTCAAAAACGAATCCCCCTTTAGTGAGATTCCTCCCTTACCGTTGATGACGCGGTGCCAAGGTAAACGACTTCCTTCAGGCAAGCCGCCAAGCGCCTTGCCAACATGTCTTGCGTAACCCGGATAGCCCGCCATTTTTGCAACCTGACCGTAAGTTGCTACTTTTCCAAATGGAATTTGGTGAATTACTGCAAAGATTTGCGCTTTGAATTGATCCATACTGAAACTGTCCCAGTTTTATTTGCCACGGAAAGGTATGAGGGGGGAGCTATGGTATTTTCGGTGTTTCAATTCGTAATCACAAGTGTGCTGGCGATGATTTGTGCCAGAACCATTGGTGTTACTGAGGGTGATATACCCGTGTTAGCAGTCATGATCCCTGCATTGTGGATTTTGCCGCAAGGTGGTATCGCAGGCGTGATGCTGCTGGCTTCTATGGTCGTGTATGGCTTGACCTTGCCGCTGCAATCTATTGCTATGTCTGTCGCAGTCTGGATATTGGTGCCGGTACTTATGGTCGCGTTTTCAAAGCGCAGCAATATTTGGATAGTCAGCATTGTAGGGCTTATCGTTCTCACGCTGAACGTCGGTATTATGCTGACACAATCGGCAGGCAAACTCGGCGGTACCCCAATGGTGACACTCGTCCAAGCCTTCTCGGTATTCGTTGCTTGGTTTGCTGCTAAGAATTGGAAAGGCTCTACCGAACACAGTTGGTGGTCATTGATGCTAATCTTACCTATGTGGGCGGCAGGACTTCCATACGCCGCGCTCATCGCACTGTGTATGACCGGCATGCTTGCCTCAATGGAAAGCCTTGGCAAACTGACTGGCTTTAAGTGGAACAAATTGCTTTGCTGGACGCTTCCAAGTGTTGGCTTTGCAGCGCTGGTGGTGGTGCCAACCATTGATGTCCCTAAGCCAGTGTTTGTCGTTTGGCTCTGTTTACTTGGTACAGCTTGGATCACCGACTACATCCTCAACATCGAGGATGAACAACAAGAAGTGTAGTTTTTAAATAACCCCCTCCTTTTGAAGCGCCTAACATCTTAAGAAACGAAGCAATGTTGGGCGCTTTGTTTAATCTGTAAGCACTTAACAGATAAAGCAAACAGTTTTGCTCGCAAGCCCTTGCAATCGTCGCTCCGATGCCAGATAATCCTCCCACGCTTTGCAGCAGTGACCCTTCACAGCGCAACAGCAACAAAATCTATGGAGGCCCTGGTCCTCCCGCAACAATAGCTCGTGAACTCGGTCAGGTCCGGAAGGAAGCAGCCGCAGCGAGTGACTTGTGTGCCGGGATGTGGCTGGGGCTTCCACCCATCTAGCGTTTAGTAATTTGTAATCAACGAGTTATAACGCACCACACCTTTCAAATAGCATAGAAAACGCGACTGGTACTGAACTTAGGTACTGAGCTATGCGCTATCTCACTCAATCTAGTAATCATTCTTGGACTTTCCGTTTCCAATTTCCTCGGCGTGTTCGTGACTATTTTTATGGTCAATTTGAATATAAATATTCGTTGGGTAAAGTGACGCCAAGAGAGGCTCGTTCGAAAGCTCTAGAGCTTGAAAAACGGCTTGTTGACGTCATTTGCAGGGTAGAAGACGCGATAGATCGACCGTCGTCTTGTGAAGGAATAGAGCTTGTCACTTGCCAACTGGTTGCCAGAATGAAAGTGGATATGTTCCTAGCTGTAGACGCATACAAAAGGATTTCAGCTTCGCCAAGGCTTCAAGGCGCACTACGAAGGTTAATGTCAGGTAAGGACAAGCAGACCCTCTCCTTATCCGCTTTTAGAGACCTACAATGCATCCATAAGCTGTATCCAAGCACCACATCACCAGATACAAGAGCCCAGCAAATGTGGGCACTGATTTCCGACGAATGTTTGACCTGTCAGGAACCCTTCAAGAATAAAGCACAAAAGATGCTTGTTCGTCACTATAAATTAATGCTGGAAGCTCGTAACAGTTTGGAATATTTCGACTTTTCACGATTTTCGAGAGTACTGAAAGCACTAAGGCAAAACGCTGTCGAGAGTTCAACGGAAGCTGCTCCAGGTGAATGTTTCGAGGAGTTTGAGCAACATCCCCCATTAAAAAACATTGCAGTTGATACCCCTGCTGACATAACTGCTTCGAAAGCGCATGAAAGAGAAGGTAACACTGGTGCAGTGAGCGCGAGTGAGGTGGATATCCGGTGGTATTGCGAACAATACCAGACACACCGAAACAACAAATTAGGGGTAAGAAAAAATAGTGAAGGTGTGGCGCTAGAAGCACAGAAAACGGTTGAGATGTGCCTTCTTGTTCATGAGCTTATTGGGGTTCACGATATTACTCAAATCAACGTCACCCATGCAGATCATGCGCTCTCACAGCTACGAGCGTTTCCTAAAGTTTCCAACTCTAAAATTAACAAGAAACGCTTCCATGCTTTTCCAAAGCATCAATGGGTTAAAATCAATCAAGGTGCCGGACTTGAGGTGATTTCAGAATCGACAGTGGGCAGATACATTGAGAAAACCTCAACGATCTACAGTTGGATACGAGACAATTTTCCTGTTCAATCTATCAACCCCTTCTGCGGTTTGGCATCTAAAAGCGGTGGACCAGTGCTAGATGAAGAGGACAATGTTGCATCGTTTAGCAAAAACGACCTTGTAAAAATATTCAGTCAACCCATTTTCACCGAACATAAAATCAAAAGACATTACACCAAGCGGATTCCCAAATATTCACAATACTGGATGCCTCTCATCGCGCTTCTCAGCGGAATGAGACCTAACGAGATTGCTCAGCTCAAACGCAAGGATTGCGTTCTCAGAGACGACATACTGTTCTTCCAGCTATCAAATCAAGATGAAGACCAATCTCTAAAGAACAAACGCGCACGACGAGCAGTGCCAGTGCACAGCAAACTGATCGAGTTGGGCTTTGAGCGATTCATTGAACCACTTGCTTCTGAAGAGCGGCTGTTCCCTGAGCTGTCCTACAGCAAAAAGGAAGGCTATTACAAATCGTTTGGCGAGTGGTTCAAGAGATATTTTTCTAACTACATTGACTTAACTGGCGAAGGGAAGCGGTTTTACAGTTTCCGCCATACGTTTATCGATCAGTTCAAGCAGCGAGGCTCTATAGCAGCGGTACCCGCTTCGATTGTTGGCCATAAGAATGGAAGCATCACTTACGATACCTATGGCAGTAAAGCAGATTTGGCTACTTTGAGGAACTACATTGAGACGGTGAAATTTGATGAAGTCCTTAAAAAGGTGAAGCCTTTGAAGTAGAGCGGCCAATGTACCTCTGGAGATAGAATTATAAGTGGAACACCCTGGTGCAAGCGTGATGGTGTGGCCAGTCTTGCGGGCTCACACCGGTCTTGCGGACTCAACAGCTCATTTTTGGACAAAAATGAGTTAGCTTAACACCTGCAATAAAGCATTCATGGGAGTGCTGTAGCTGAGCTTGCAATAGATATGGTTTTAGCGCCTCTTGATAAGGCAACATACAAATTTTGGCTATTCATGTTACTTACATCAATGATTAAGCTGTGATCTGCTTCCAAGCCTTTAAGCAATAAAGTACTGCCTATAGCCAAATTTGGAATACGGGTATCACCTCGTTGACGTAGACTTTCTCTGGCTCTTTCCATGCCCTGTTTGAAGCTCAAGGATGGCTCACAAACAACGCTATTTATGGCACTCTTTAATGCACTGAATGCAGCACGTCGATAAACTCTAATATTATCATCAGCTTCAACAGCATTCATAATTGCCAGAAAGTTAGCTGCTGTTTTCGATTGAATAAATACGACTATTGCAGCTTCGGTTAGACTTGGTGCGTTCCTGTTTCTACCAGCTAATATTGTCCTTATTCTTGGAACCCAATGTGAATTTCCCATTCCAGTAGCCAGTGAACCAAAAATACTGATTACGCAAGTCGCTAATTGCTCACCCAGTTCAACGTCTAGTCGCTCAGAAAAAGTAACTAAATCTCTTAAGTCAACGGGCTCAACCACATCAATCCCGTTATTTTGGCTCGCATATAAATGTCGTGAACTTGCGTTGATTGAGTTACCAATAACAAGTAAAGAATCTTGGGGATAAGCGTTTCTAAGCTGGTATTGTGCCGTACTTTTCAGACGCATATTTTCTTGATGATTTTGACTCAGTTGAATATGCGATACTGAGTTAGGGCTATGTGTTAAATCAATATTGTTTCCGGCTACCAACCTCCTACGGCATTCCAACACCCACTCACCCAGTTCTTGGTTTTGTGCATTTATCCAGCGCCAAGGTGTATTCAATTCGGTTAGCAACGGGAAATAACTTAAGACCTCTGCTTGCCAACTGGGAATCTGTGTACCTCGAAAATTGAAAATCAACTGCATAGGATCCCCTAAGACTGTAGTTGGGATACACTGTGAAATAGAGCAAACAATATTGTGTTGCTCTTGGTTACAGTCTTGGTATTCATCAACAATCAGCCGTGAGTATGATGCTCTGATCACTTCATGCAGACTTCCAGTAGCCAAGTAGCGACTTACTGCATTTCTTAACTCAGGGTAATACGTTCGAGAGTTTTCAACGGGTGAGGCTATTTGACAATTTTGGCTAAAACTACTCGCTATTCTCACCGACCAGCCATCAATAGTCGACAATACATAGTTCTTTGCTGGAACATTTGCCCTAGTAAGTCTCTTTCGAAGAGCTGCAACGCCAGCAGTTGTGTGGGTTAAAACCAGATATGGCTTAACAGGTGGAATAGCCAAAGCTTCAACAATTAATTGAGTTTTTCCGCATCCTGCTGGAGCTTCAATAGCTCCAATTTCATTTTCTAATATGATTTCTGCTGACACTTGTATTCCCTATTGTCGTGCCCACACAAGAAGGTTATCTAACACTTGAGTAAATTCAGGTTGTATGGATAGTTTGTTGGGCCAAAGAACTGTTTCTGCAACATTTCCCATAGGCTCAATGTCTTTGAACCATTCTTTTTTCTTTGCTGCTAGACCAAGATACAGTCGGTGAGCATCATGAGGAGTCTGAGTACAAATTGAGAGGTTAAACTGATTTTCAGATGCATTTGTAATGTGTGCATTTACCGCGTTATTAGTTTTTCTCTCAACTGCAATATTTAACAATTGCGGAATTAGATTAACGTGGCAATTATTAAATATTGCCTGCTCAGTAGCTTGGCTATCACCCCATTCAAACATAGGTATGCCCAGTTGTATTGCTTCGTTAATGGATGCTTCCTGCTGATCATTGATATCTGAATCTTTAAATATTGCAACAGGGTAACCTAACTCATTAAAGACTTTAGCTCGCTTAAACATATGACTACCGCCGCCATCTGTGTGCATAACACCAAGCGATTGGATGCTATGCTGCCCCTGTACTTGCTCAACAGCATCAATACCATTTAAAAGTCCAATTTCTGTTTTTCCTTCGCAGACTATTACTTTATTACTCAAAAATGCCTCTGCACATACTCGCAAAGTTGATTGATGCTCGTCACTACCATTCATCGAATACATAAGGTGATTTATTTGAGGTTGCCCGGCTACTGAAAACTTCCTCAGAATATGTAGCTGTGACGATTTTAATTCTCGGAGAACAAATGGGGAATGTGTTGTGATAAATACTTGTTGTATTGGTTGCTGTTCTTTTGCACCGATTTCTTTTAACAAACGACTGATTCTAAATGGCTCAAGGCCAAACTCTACCTCATCAATGATCAACAGTTTTGAGGTGGAAACCAATTTTTGAATTCCCGCTAAAAGCAATCTAGTAGAGCCTGTACCCATTTGCCTAACTGGCGTTGCATTAGCATCATGTAAGCTCACTGCGCCATGCGAAACTGAAACACTCGACACATCAAGTAAAGCTTGTAGCTCACCTAAATTTACGCCGAGTGAAGATGCTACACCTTGAACACTTGCGAGTGCATTGTTAATCCCATCCACATTTTGCTGTGCAAAGGCTTGTCTGGCATTGCGAGAAACTTCGGTGAGTACTTCACTTACATCAAATCTATCGTCTAATAGCTTGTTTAGAAGTGAGTTACGCCCCCACGTAAAATGGCGCGAAGACCCTTCCCCTAATCTGGTGGGTGATATTAGCTCCCTGTGACTCCAAGGAAGCCTCTTCTCTAGTCCTTCCTGAGCAGCGCGATGCGAATATAAGCCCCAGTCTGGGTCTAAACCTTTATCCACGACTAAACTAACTGTAATAACAGTTTCCGCGCCTGCCTGAGGTTCGTCGTAGAATTCCTGAGTAGCAAGGTTGTAGGAACGGAGGAAACTACCATAGCGCTCAATGCTTAGAAGTTCGTCATTTAAGCATCCTAAAGTGACATAAATTTCAATTCGATTATCAACATTGGCGTTATAAAAATCAGCATCTGTAAAACTGATATTTCGCCTAGCACCTAGACAAAAGTCAATTGCATCAAGGATGGAAGACTTTCCTGAGTCACCTGGACCAATGATGCAATTGACACCTTCTGTTGGATACCAGTCTAGAGATTGAATACCTCTAAAATTACGTATACCGATGTGACGAATAATCGACATGAAACTTCCCAGCTCAAATTTCTTTCTTAATTACAGAAACATAACTTAATATGCATCAAAACGCAAAGCTCCCCCGCTGAGACCGATGCTTTCGTTCTATATAGCCATGAATACCAGACTAAAAACACAATATTGCAGAACGTTCTAGGGATAGGAAACATCGTCGCGGAATCTATAATTGGCAACGTACCAAAACTTGGCTACATCACGAATAAACAAGCGGTGTCACTGATAGGTGTCGCTCCAATCACACGCGAAAGTAGACGCTACAAAGGTAAGCGCATAATCCAAGGCGGTCGAGCGCAAGTACGAACCGTTTTATACATGACGATGATGTCAGCCATGCAATTTAACCCTGTTTTCAAAACCACTTATTCACGACTTTTAGAAGCTGGGAAACCCAATGAATTGGCTATCATTGCCTGCGTTCGCAAGATGATTGTAATACTGAATTCAATGTTACGAGATGGCGTCATGTTGGATGAAAATATAGCCAAAATTTAGCTATTGACGCCATAGTCGTTTGCAATATGCGTGCTAATTGATACCAAAATCTTTGGACAAAGAACTCATTAGTGATTGATTTGCTGCAATCAATCTTTCTTTGTCATAACCACTTTCAAATGATTCAAAAAAACTAGGCTTCCAATTATCAAGCCGTTGATAGCGTTCAACTTTAGCGATAATACCAGCGTCTTTACCATGACCTCGATATGCCTTAAAAGACACCTTGATAAACTGTTGATATGCTTCAAAAGCTTCCTTAGACCAATAGGGCTGTGTTGAATGAAAAGTCTTATCCACTTTTCGTTTGCACTCTAAGATGTCTGTAGGTGTGTACTCTTTCCAATCACCCACTCGAAGTATGTATGAATATATAGTATTAATTTCATCTTGTACCGAAGCGTATATCGCCGCACGTTTTTCGATAATCGCATGATCAAGTTGCAGGCGACTCTTTATCTTCTCCAAACGTTTATGAACCCAAAAGCCTGTCAAAACGATCACTAATAGCGGCATAAATGCAGAAATTAGTGGAGCATATTTCAGCAATGAATCAATCATGAAAACTCCGTTTTTATATCTTTACGCAGGAAGCATATACGCCGCATTAACGTGTGAGCAACGCTACCACGAAACTTAAACAAACCACCATAAACACAAAACCCAACGATGGCACAAAAAGTGCCAAGCGTTGCGAATCACTCTTAAATGCTTTGTAAGTTTTCTTACTCTCGGTGTATTGCATCCATTGAACGCATATAATCTTCGAGCTGCCCTGCTTCACTTAATAACCGGAATGGATTACCTGCTGCTGCATCAATCTCATGAGCTTCCGTAATGCTGCACCAAGGACACATTTCATTACCACCACTAACTGGCTCTTCACAATTATCACATAGTTCGTCATGGGCAAGAATGTCTCCATCCTTAAAAGTGCATATAGTCCCGTCATATGATCTGAAATACGGCTGAGGATGGCTTTTACCAATGACCAGTTGATACCAATCAAGCCCCCATTCTTCTACCGCTTCTTGACTTAAAGTAATCAAATTTTCATCAGATTTAGGACCTATAATAACTGATACTAAGCAGTCCATTGGAATATACAATATATCGTTACCAGCCACTTTCTCGATAACACCTGTTGTATCCACAAATCTTAACTCTTCTTCATAGCTCCATTGAGCGTATTTAGAAAAGTATGCTTCGGAAAAGGCAAAACGCTGGAGGTCATATGTGTATCGTGGTTTTTTTAGTTCTGCAGCTCGCTGAACAATGTCCCCAAGCGATTTATGAGGACCTTCACGATAGTCGACGTCCCAAAACGGATTTCCGTCAAAATGTTGTTGGAGTTTTTCTAAATCAAACTCAATTGCGAAACCTGTATGATTATTAGCATAGTGAGCCCACATCGGAGATACAATAGGGGACTTGGAAAAGCATGAGGTAGGAAACTGAGGCATCTCCTGAATGACGTCACTATAGAACGCTAAATATTCAGTTGGAATATTCAAATCCATTGCTAGGAATAACTCGTAAGGGTCATTGTAGTCCTTAGGCAAAGAACATTTAACACCACAAAAACCTTCTTTATCAAAAACCAACTCAAAAACTGAACTTCCAAAGTATTTGTATATCTTGCTCATAAACGCTACCTATTAACCTCACTAAGTACTCAGAAAACTGACGCTTTTTAGACGGATTTCTTCCGTATTTGCATTCCGTCTATATTGCTGGCGTCCATTATGAAACTCAACTGGTATCAACTTGTTATGTGACTAGATCTAGAGTTATGGGGGCGAACTACTTAAAAACCCGTAGAACAGAACAAAGCACGGATTAGATTAACTTGTTTTATTGGTGTACTGCTCAGGTGTTCCGTTTGCAGGTTCTGTGAAGGTTTGGGGCAATTATGAGTTATGAAGCGCCGACTACCAAGGTTCTTCGCCAGCGTTTCAGAAAGAGGGCGATTATTACGTTACCATGCGGTATTGGACTTGCTAACAGCAGCGCCGATGCAATATCTGTAAATGAACTAGAATGCGAAACAGCTTGTTTCCCAATTCCATCTTTATCCAAATTGAGATCCCAAGACTTTCTCAATACTGTTTGTTTTGCTTACGATAGGTCAAGCATGCTGGCAAGCTACGAGCATCACTCACACTATGTCAGCGCTAGTCAGCATGCTTGATTTTAGATGCGGTCTATGAAGAAGATGCGGAACGGTTTTTAAATCGTCTCCAAGTTGAGATTGAAACGCCAGCGAGTTCGCATGCTTTAACTTGTGATAGTTGGTTTACCTCAATGTACTTGTCTACTTCTAAACACTTGTCCACTGTTTCTTGAACTTGTTGTTTACCCTTAAAGTTCGCCTTGTTCTGAGCTATGCCTTCAGCTTGTCGCCTACGTCGGTCGATGTAGTCTTTTGAGGCCATTGCTGCAAGAACATCGAGCATCAAGTTATTTATCCCTTTCAGGACGGCGCTCATCACTTCGCTGGTTAATTGGTCTACTGACGGAGTTAATATTTGATAACTCGTTGGTAAGTCAATTGCGACCACTCTCAACCCATTGAATTTCAATTTATCTTTAAGCTTTTCCCAATCTTCAGTTTTCATTCGTGTTAAACGATCGACTTGCTCCACTAGAAGAACGTCACCTGCGAAAGAGTCTTCAATTAGCCGGTTGAGTTCAGGTCTTTCGTAAATTCGACCACTAGCCTGTTCTACGTAAAATTGTTCGATAACGTGGCCTTGTGATTCTGCAAAGTTGCGCACATATTCTTTAGCTCGCTCAGCATTCTGTTCGCTAGTCGATGCTCTTAAGTAAGCTCTAATTTTCATCACTACCCTTAATGAGTCTTTTAGATACCTTTAAGCACTATGGTTCATTTAGCTACCCTAGCAACCTATATGAACGCGATGGGTTCATGGTGAACTAGGGTAGACTTATATGAACTAGTTTCTTTGAAGTGGATTACTCTAGCCACTCGAATGGCTTTACTTGTTCAAGGTAGTGATCAAATTTGATTGTTTCGACAGCCTCCTTGAGTTTCTCAAGTTCAGCTTTGCTACCGTAACGGTCATACGTAATTGTGCCGTTTTCGTGCCCAACCAAAGCAGCGGGCACCGCGGCGAGTACACCAGACTGTTTAAAATGGTTGATAAAATTGTGTCGGAAGCTAGAAAATCTTTTTTTCTCTGCTGAGAGATCAATTAGCTTAGAGAAGTATCGACTAAACCACTCGCCATGATTTTTATAATAACCGCCTTTTTTGCTATATGTTAGTTCAGGAAAGAGTAGATCATCTGAATGAAAACGTTGAAGATACTTTTCGAACCCTAGTGACAATAGTGTTGAATGCACTGGTACTAAACGCTTAGCTCTTCTATTTTTCAACGATTGATCTTCATCTGAGTTTGATAGGGAAAAATGCAAAATTCCATGTTTGCAATGAATGTTCTTCGCTTTTAGTTGCGCTATTTCATTTGGGCGCATACCTGAAAGTAGCGCAATAAGCGGCAGCCAGAACTGACTGTAGTTATAAATTTTCTTTGTTTTATGTCGCTTTATCGTATGTGATGTAAAAATAGTCAGTAGATCTTTTTTCTCAAAGGGATTTACGTCATCAGCTGTATTGTGGCTTTCTTTTTTCGTCCCTAATCCACTGAATGGGTTATGTGTATCTAATTTTAGGTGTTTTTCAATCCATTTATAAATGGTTGCCGCTTTCTCTAGGTAACGACCAACAGTGCTTTCTAAGACTGTTTTTCGTTTCACCTTTTCATTTATTTTTATCCAGTCCGAAACGGGGTATGGGTGGAATACTTCCTTGTCATGTTTTGACTGATGAACTTTAGGCAACATTCTTAGTTTTTCTAAAGCTAAGTCGCCATCTTCTACTGTGATACTGGTAACATCAAACTTTCCAATTAGCTTGTGAACTACCATGCACATTCTAATCGTCTCTAGCGCTTCAACAGAGTCACCGTCATCATTTTTCTTTAGATTTCTGTCATTGTTTTTTCGGCGTAAGTACATCTTACAGATCGCTTCAATGTTACTTGTTCCAATATTGTTGCTTATCAGTGGTATGGTAGGACAGTGAGCAAAGTTCTCAGGCGCACAAGCCTCATGGAAGCTTTCAATTTCTTGATCTGATCTTTGTCTTACAGCTGTCAACTGTGGAACAGGATTACTTAAAATGTCTTTAACCAGAACATTGATTTTGTCATATTGAGCTGCCTCTAGCGCTAGACGAGCCTGCCGCATCAAATTATAGTGGTCCTCTAGGTAACACAAAACTGTATCGTGTGTTGTATCTTCTATATTAGGGTGGTTATGTTGAATACACTCCATTCGTTTTAAAGCTCGAACTAACGGAGACTCTTGCTCTGGATATAAATCATGGATGAACTGTAGCGTTTTTAAACCGGCTAAGTTTGAAATCCCAATACTTGGCTCTGGGGTACGGCGTTTAGTGCACTCTTTGAGCATATCATGCACCTCACTTGACTCACTCAGCTTACTATATGCATGAAGAACGTCGCTCGAATCTTGATTAGCCATCATTATGATCTGTGTCTGAATGGGCGATAAGTCCGACATTAAATCTGAAGCTTCTATCTTTGATTCGCTCTTGTTGTGCTCTATAACGCCAACGACCATTAATTACCTCTCCAAGTCATTGTTTTGCAACCCAGTTGGGTACGCAAGTGTCAATCTATAATCTAACCAGCATTGAACAATTCCTTGTTCACGTGCCTAGGTCAGGGAAACTCAAGCCGAAAGATATCGTAGGGAAATGTGAGGGGGATTAGTGTGCGAGCATTCTGCGAGATAGCTCAGAGAATATAGAATCACTAGGGGGTTAACCAGTGTCCGCATGCATGGACTCTCCCTAGTACGGAAGTTAAAGTAGAGCTTGCTAGTTGAATAGTATGGACGCGCCGAAGCAACGGAAGTGTTGGCACGACGTTAAACACAGAAATGCCCCATAATGTGTTTAGAGCACGGTAAATCTTCATAAGAAAAATTGGTTCAACAGCCTGCTGCACAAATCAGTTAAACTCAAAGATGCCCTATTCTGTGTAATTATTCCTGCTCACACAAAGTCCTTTTGTATCTGATTTCCAAGGATAAATTAATAAATGGAGCAAAAAGCAAGCTGTGATGTTTTGCTTTGGTTGAAAATTGAACTTCATCACGCTGTGCCCAAACCAAAGCTTCTACACTTTAGATGTCAATTAATATGTAACTTCTCTAATCACGAGAATGTTCAGAACATTAAAACAAGGTATGAATTATGGCTAGGCTATACATATTTAATTTTGATGGTACGTGCAACTCACCAGACGATGCTGTTCAAGATGTGGATTACGAAGGAAAAATTGAAGACGATAGCATAACCAATATCCTTAAACTCCATCTGCTATGTGGCGGTTCACTTTCTGAGCAAGGAAAAGGTTGGCTTAACACGCAACGTTGTTATTATTATGCTGGTGTTGGTACGTACGGTAATCGCATTCAGAAAGCGATCAACACATTATTCTCGCCGGAAGGCGCCGATGTTCGACATATTTTGCTCAGGGCAATGAAAGATTTTAATTCACTCAACTTCAATGCTGATACGGATCTTTTACTAGTCACGGGGTTTAGTCGGGGCGCTGCACTTGCTAGGCGATTTGCCAAACTGGTTGGGGACAAAGTCTCAAAGCCTTGCATCTATGAGGCTGTTTTTGACACCGTTGCTTCTATCAATGCACCGAATCTGAGTAAATGGGACCGGCCGGAGTCTGAGGTTGTCTTCGAAAATCACTCCTTACCAAAGAACGTGATCAAAGCCCTACATCTTGTATCTCTGGATGACAAGCGCAGGGCGTTTCAGCCAACTCTGATGAATCAGGAAGACAAGGTGACTGAAATTTGGTTTGCAGGTGCACACGCCGACGTTGGAGGTGGTTATAACAAGGACGGGTTGTCAGATAATGCGATGGGTTATTATATGAACTGGCTTCATGACCTCGATATTGGAATAGAAATTAGAAAAACGTACCATGTGGATTTCACTTCGGTACTTCCTTTCGGTGCTAATTATGATATCAGCGAAGATGATATTGCCATCAATCCAAATCCGCTCGGTATTAGCCATGAGCAGGAGCGTTGGTTGCCGTTTAGTTTAGTTACCCTTTGCCACCGATGTTGCTGCGTGATAGAGAATGACAAAATATCTACTCGGATGCCACTTGTTCACTGGTCAGTTGCTAACCGAATTTATCATGATCAGGACTACCGTCCTCAGTCGCTAAAAAAAGTGAAACATCAGTTGGTTTATCAGGATAATGAGCGTATCACATGTGCAGGAATTAGGGCTCATATCGAACTCCCTCAGCAGAACCTGACCGTACTGGGAAAAGGTGAAACGAAGTTGATAACCGTATTTGCTTCAGAAAAATACAATCGAACTGGTCTATATCTTCAGTCGGGGAAAACCTACACTTTCCACGTTAAAGGCGGTGAGAAATGGAAAGATGCTAGTGTTGAATGCAACGCTGACGGCTGGGATAGAACGGATGTGAAACTTGGATTAAGGGAAATTCCTATCTCCTCTATGGAGCCGTTTAGGCGAGTCCCAGATGCAGACTGGTTTGAGTTGTGCGCATCCATTGGTTGTGAAGACAAAGAAGTATTCCGGATTGGTGCAGAGATGACTTATTCCCCAAAAGCTTCTGGTGAACTTTGTCCGTTTGCCAATGATCTTGAGCGCTTCTACGGAAATAATCAGGGTAAGATTCGATGTTTGGTCAAACGTATAGAATAACGCTAGAAAAAGAACAGTTGAGGTGGATTGGTTGCTTTGTCACTTTGCTTTTAGTAATAATTTAAGTGGAAAATAGCATGAATATTGATACGACTAAATCAATATTGGAGATAATTGAAAAAGTTCTTATATCGCTTGGTATTTTGTGGTCGGTATATTTTTTCATATATAAAGAAGAGCACAAAACACATGTATTAGTTGAAGCAAATGTCCTTGAGATGAGTAATTGTACTTTCAGGTTTAATGTTGAGGTTAAAAACGCTGGGACACTTCCTTTTACCATCGATGGGGCTTCGATTACTGTTTTTTACCCAGATTTCGAACCAGTTCAACGATTGCAAAACCTAAAGGATAATAAGGTTAATCGACAATCAATAGAGAAGAATAAGACATTAAGAACTAGTGAGATTTCAAGTTTCGGCTTTAACATGACATTATTAAATTTAAAACCGGACGCTAACTATTTGATAGCGGAAGTTGGCTTAAATCTTAGAGAGGATAAACAGAAATGGTTAAGGACTGTTCAGTTGGTTGCTCAAACAGAAAAATGTTCCAAGCAGTAGTAATGCTAGCCTTAGTATCGTTTCTATCAGCATGCGCTAACTATGGCGGATCTGGTGGAGGAGGACATCCTATTCAAGTTTGCAACGGCCTGCAGGAGATAGGGTTCTTTCCCGATTTATCTTCATCAGAGATAGAACACTTGGAAGCCCTTGGCTATGACAACTGCGTGAAATGCGTGATGCGTAATTTAGAGAACCAAGAAACATGCTTCTGAAGCTTTGCAGGAGGTTGGTATGCGAAATACAACAGTTTTAATACTGCTGGTGTTGGTGACGTTATCAGGCTGTGGAAATGGTGGAAGTATCAGTGGCTACTATATATTGGACCCATTTCACTCGTCATCAGAAGTCGTGTATAGAGTTGAAGACTATATGACATATGACATTGTTTTGTCCGACTTTAGAAGCTTGGATCTTAATCCTCAGATTTCGAAAGAAACGTGCTGGGCTGCCGCAATACAATCAGTGTATATGTACAACAATATCAAAGTTTCCCAGTATGAATTGATAGAGAAAGTTAAGGGAAATTTATCATCTACAGAGATCAACTCAGCTACATTGACGGAAGTTATTGAGGGGGTATCAGAGGTGAACTCTTCATGGTCGGTAAATAACGGTATCGGTGCTTTGATCGTTCAAGACCTGATGTACTCCCGTTCACCTGTTATAGTGGGTATTCAGGTCGAAGGTAAGTCTATGGGTCATATAATCGTAGTGTATGGCGTCACAGTACTCAAAGATCAATTAGGGAATCCCACCCATTTTATTGATGAACTTAAGGTGTGGGATCCCGAAGAGGGGGTTGGTTTTATTACCTACTCAGGGGATGAAATGAAGAATGTTATTCAGTTTGCACTGCACTCTTGGAGGCCAATGCGAGGCTATTACTAAATATTGCCATTGAAAACAAAACGTATGCCTTCACGACGATAGTGGTGGAGATAACGCTCTATGGTACGACGGGATTTATAGATTAATAAGGACACACACCATATTGAATAGAATACAAAGCTAACAACGAGAAATAGGCCACCTCTCACAAGCACAATAAACGATGAGTGTTAAACCTTCTCGGAATGCCATTTTAGGGAAGTGGAGTACCAGACGTTAGAGCCTAACGCTTTTTCGAAATGAACGGTATCAGCAGCTGTGCTGCTTTTTTTCGAGGGAATGCCAGAATCAAAACTACTCTAAATGATAAACATGCAGCCGCTCTTTGTTGAACACGGCTTTCGTTTTCAGAGCTACTGTTCGAGTTCCTATCGCTGTGGCTCTTCTCTTTTCCATATGTGTGCACACTTTAAGCCAGTTGGTTTGAGTGACGTCTAATCGATGAAGTATTGTTGGCAAATGCTGACTCATTTGAGCTTTATCTTCACAAAACTGCCGAGCTGTCCAGTCAACAAGCTCGATGTAATCGATAAGCCGAAAAGGGATGCCATCCAACATCGTGTTGGTTGGGGTGCCAATAAATGGATGTAAGCAAGGAGCGGTGGGTTGCTCGCTCTTCAATGCATTTAGTCTCGCCTTAATCGAGGTGTAGTCCGATGTTTCTGGAGTTGATGCGACGCCAGATCGGATGGGATTTAAGTCCACATAGGCCATGGCAGCAGCTAGGGCCTTTTCATCGAGCAGAGCCTGACTTTTGAATCGGCTTTCCCAAAAATGACCCTTGCAGTTATCTTCTCGGTTGGCTTTACAGGCGATATCGAAGTTTAACTCTTTCATAAACCAACTCAAGCTCCACAGCCGCTCGCGCCACGTTTCAATTATATCAGTACATTTTTCTTGCTCTGCTTTGTCTGATAGCTGATTTCTTAACCAACGTTGAATCAGTACAGGTAACTTATGCGTTCTGCCCCAGCGTTCGACCACTTCGCGTTGCGAGAGCGCCGTAGCTCGAACCTTATTGATATTGAGCACCAAATGGTAATGGTTACTCATAATGGCGTAGGCACAGATATCAATACAGTAGACATGTGTCAGTGCGTAGATTTTGTGCTCAATCCATTGGCGTCTATGCTCATAACAAGCCCCTGTTTGCGCGTCTCTACCGCATAGAAAGCTGCGCCTTACACAGCGAGAAACACAGTGATAATAGGATGTGGCATCAACGGATACGAGTTGCTTTCTGGCGGTAGTCATCAATCATTTCTCCATGAATTTAGAGAAACTTTAGCAGGAAGCCTTTAGTTAAAACGGCGCTAGTCCATCGGTTTGTGCAAAATCATACTAATTTCATACTTTTTGGTGTGTGTCCTTTTATTCTCTCGGTCTATCATGCACGGAATACCCAGTGGTCGAAGCTTGCCATTCTTTTTGGGGATGTAAATACGCTTGAGTGGCTTGGCTCTGTATGCCTTTCTACTCAATTGATTGACTGCCTTCATACGGCGCGCATCCGTGTTCCAGATGACACCGTCTATTCCTGGCGTTTTACTGCCTTTGTTTTGCGACACTCGTTTAACAGCAAGAAGCTTTGCTGAGCGAGAGTGCGCCAGTATCCATTGCAGGGCTTTCGCCTTGCCGTGTTTACCTTCTCTAGTTGCCTTTGCGATACGCATCTGAAGCTTTAATACAGACGACTCAACGCGTTTCCAGTCAATAGACTGCCATTGAGCGCTGTCAGAAGAGGCACTAATCTCGTTTGAAATTATCATTTGCTTTTCTTCCTTAATAAAGTTCTTCAAGTTCTTTCGCAATGGAATACCAGTCGGAAGTGGGCTCACTTTCGTGACCAGACAGTAGTCTGTATCTGCATCGTTATAATGCAGCCTTCGCTTTTTCCGACCTCCTATACCTGCATCACTATCGGCTAAAAAGGCTTTCCCAGAGGGAGTGATACAGGCTTACCGTGTTCCGTATGTCGCGCAGTGTCAGGTTAGATGCCCGCTATGGTGCGGAGAGTTCAATGATCACGAATGAGCATGGGGCAATCTCATTCCGACTCTCTTGCCTTTTGGCCACAGCGTATTAACCACTTCCGCTGTTTCATCACATAACGCACCTTGAACGGATTCACTTACATTCATCATGCTGACTACCTAGCACTCACCCAATTGTGGTTATCAGGAGGATCGTCCTCTCACGATTTCAATCCCGACTGGTGCACGACCAGTCTTCGTTACATTGTCAGGCTCGCTACTTTATTCAGAGCCTTAGGTTCATCTGGTGATACAGATGGTTCACTCGTTGAGCGGTGAACAGCGCTTCATACGACTTCACGTCGCACGCCCCGAAGTGAGTTACGCCTCAAAGTTCAAACAATGACGTTCGGTTAACTTTGATATACAAAAGTAATGAGAGTCAAAAAGCAAGACCCGACCCCGCCTGCTAATGACCTATGGCTAGCTGCAAACCAAGCGAGTCCAAAGATCAATAATTATAAATAGATATGGTAAATAATGGCCTAAGCCCGATGGATAAACTAAAGTGAGCTAAGCGCTTGTAAATTATCTACAACACCTAAATACAAGTGCTTACTCTAATAACATTTGCGTTTTAGTCGGTAGAAATATCGCTGAGCACTCATGCGCAACATAGCCTAAATTACAAGGTAAATTATCGATGAAAAAAGTATTAGTGACAGGCGTTTCGGGGTATATCGGCCAACATTGTGCTGCTGAACTATTAAAACAAGGTTACGCGGTTAAAGGCTCTCTGAGAAGTTTATCTAAAGCCGATGAGGTGACGCAAGGCATTGCAAAGGTGGTTGATCCTCAAGGTAATATTGAATATTGCGAGCTGAATCTGATGGAAGATGAGGGTTGGGATGACGCGATGCAAGGGTGCGATTATGTTTTACATGTTGCGTCTCCCTTTTTGACTAGTGAACCTAAGGATGAAAATGAACTAATAAAACCAGCTGTTGAGGGGACACAACGCGCACTAAAAGCGGCTAAGCGAGCAGGCATTAAACGTGTCGTACTTACCTCATCAATGGTGGCAATGCTGGGAGATGCCAATGGTTCAATTGATATCGACCATACTAGCTGGACCAATGTGGAGGCCAAGCGTGTTTCTGCCTATTTAAAAAGTAAAACGTTAGCAGAGCAAAGTGCATGGGATTTCATTAAGGACCAGAAAGGCGATAAGCCAATGGAGCTGGTGACGGTGCATCCAGGCCCGGTTTATGGCCCAACACTTTCCGGTAATCTCACCGGCGAATCGATGTCAACTTACAAAAATCTTATCGATGGTAAAATGCCTGTATTACCAAAAGCTGCCATTAATATGTCTGATGTACGTGATATCGCTAATATTCATGTGCAAGCGTTAGAGAATCAAGAAGCCAATGGCAAACGATTTATAGTGAGCACTGAAAAAGCCCATTCATTTCAAGAGATGGCGCAGATTTTAAAATCGAACGGCTACGATAAAGTGAGTACGCGTGTCGCACCCAGTTTTTTCCTGCGTTTAATGGCTAATTTTAATAATGACCTTAAAGGCATGCTTCCATATATTGGCAACACATTTAACGGCGATGTGACTGAAACCATGCGAATCTTTAATTGGATACCTATCGATTTTACTAAAACAGTATTGGATACTGCTAAATCGGTACAAGCGGCAATGAATAAGTAACGTATTGATTATACCTAAAAGTGGTGAAGCACTGACGGCATAATGTGCGAATCAAAGCATTTAATAGTAAGTGATACACGTGGCATTTTTACTATGCGTTTAGTGGAGTCTTTAAGGTTTCAGGGTGCTTTTTCTACTCCCACTTAATGGTTTAGTGTGTTTGAGCTAAACCATTTTTGCCCCGTTTCGTGTTTCAAAGCACCCCAAAATTACCGTCATCCCCTTGAAAAAGGGGATCTCATTCAGCGCGTCACGAAGCTGATTTACGTGACTTGGTCGAATTTTTTGAGTTACTTACATGCGGTAGGATATCCTCACTTTCGTGAGGATGACGGCTACTTGGGGCATGTTAAAACGAACGGACGTAGACTATTTCTGTCCAAAACCGTGCTGTTTGAGGTGTCTGACTCGAAAATGCCCCTTTGTGAGTCAGTGTAGAGTTAGACCTGACTTTAAATCCTGAAATTTGACTTACTTTTCCTTATATATAGAACTCTAACTATGTGACCAAATTCAGGCAACCAAAAACGTGCACACACGATTGCGAGTAGCACGCTTTCATCCACGGTGTTAACAACTATGTCAGTAGAGGCGAGGCTGTCGCATTACATTGTATTTTACGCCTTACGAAACATCGAACTCAGCGATAACACATTCTGAATCCGTTGCAGCATCTGCTGTTGTTCCTCTTCTTGACGAAACTAGCCCGGAGTATTGCCCCAAACCGGTCCCGGCCATGCAATGTCGTTTTTAAATCGTGCGATATGATGGATGTGCAGCTGTTTCTCCATGTTACCCAGAGCCCCTAAATGGAGCTTATCTGGACGGAAGGTGGCTTCTAGAGCTTGGCTTACTGCTCACACAATTTTGGTGTGTCCTCAAAAGGCATTCTAGAAATGATTCAAGCGAGAGTGTCATCCGCAGGAATGTCATGAATAAACAAATTATTACGCTTAAATCATTCATATTGAGCATGGGTGGACTATCGAGTGTCTCACTCCCCTTTTGCTCCGACGATGACGGTACACAATGACCCAAATAGCACCTCAAACAAGCAGTGGATTATCTCTGGCAGAGTAAATAATATATGGGCACAGGTCGAAGTGATCGGCAAATCGAACCAATCGTTAGCTCGAAAAATGTATCACTTCTTGTTTTGGGTTAGATCTATTCGTTTCCCAGTTTATTCGAGCTGCGTATTACTCTATTTTCAACTGTACGAGCGCAATCCGGCCAATTAATCTTCAGTTCGTCTCCAGCTTCGTTCTGGCTAGGGACGAAGTCGACCAAGTCTTCATTCGTAACAAAGATATAGCTATGTAACTATATGATTGCAAGATAATAAAAAGTGAAAAGTATGTGATGGAATTGTAGTCTAGAATTACTTATGTATGTTGGTACGCAATTATGTTTATACCTTTTCTTATCTTAGAGGAGTAGCAGCGATGCGATTTGTTTTAGTCTTGCTCATAGCGTTCATGGTGAGTGCGTGCGGTGATGGTAGATCATCACCAATTCTGCCTCCAAGCGCCTCTCTTGACCTCCCAATAGCTGATGCAGGGCAAGATGTGACTCTCCAGCAAGGCATGACCGTTGTGCTAAATGGCAGTGCTTCACACGACCCTAAAGGTGCCTCACTCAGTTATCAGTGGTCCGTGGTCAGTAAACCTGCGTCGAGTTCGAGCGACTTGAGTGACCCAAGCAGCCCGTTTCCAAGTTTCTACCTAGATGCTGTAGGCGACTATACCTTCGAGTTGGTTGTTAACAATGGCGAGGCCGACAGCTTACCAGCCAGGGTAACCATCAGCGATTCCGACTCAACGCCGGTTGCGAATGCGGGTCCCGATTTAAACTTTGCGCTGAATATGGCAGTTACGCTGGATGGCAGTCGCAGCTACGACAGCGATGGCGACGCGCTAAGTTACGCTTGGGCTGTAGTTCAATCACCATCGGGTAGTACCGCGACCTTAAATCGAGCAGATACAGCGTTCCCTGTCTTTGCGCCCGATGTCAGTGGTGATTACAGCTTCGAACTCGTCGTTTCAGATGGGCAAAAATCAAGCGCTCCTGACATCGTTATCCTTTCCAGTAATAACATTGCGCCGATCGCGAACGCAGGCGCGGATCAGCGTTTTACCGTTGGAGCAATGGTCTCCTTAGACGGCTCTAAGTCCAGTGATGTTGATGGCGACACCTTAGCTTACCAATGGCATATCGTGTCGGCACCCGCAGGGAGTGCAGCGGCACTGCAAGATGCAGATCAAGTTGTCAGCACACTGACACCCGATGTCTGGGGAGACTACGTGATTGCATTGGTTGTGAATGATGGCACCGTTGAAAGCAGTCCCAGTACCACAACCCTTCGAGCGGGAGGACACCGTCCCATTGCAAGCGCAGGTATGGATCAGTCGGTCGTGCTCGGTCAGACAGTCCATCTTGATGGATCGTTATCAACCGATCTCGATGGTGACTCGCTCACCGCGTCTTGGTCGATGGTTTCGAAGCCGAAAAATTCCGCCGCGAGCTTGACTGATATCCATACTATGCATCCGCAGTTTACGCCGGATGCCGACGGTGACTACGTGGTGGCGTTGACGGTATTCGACGGCTCGCAAACGAGCGCGACCGATACCGTGGTGTTATCAACCAAAAACCTAGCGCCGGTTGCTCATGCCGGTCAGTCAATGAGCCTGTCGGTTGGCACTGTCAGCCACTTAAATGGTTCTCAGTCGTCAGACCCTGAAGGACAACCGTTAACGTATTCGTGGTCTATTTTGAGTGCGCCGCGCGGCAGCACGGCGTCATTATCAGATACATCGGTAGTCGCGCCCGATTTTACCGCTGATGTCGCAGGCACGTACAAGTTTCAACTTGTGGTGAATGACGGAGCGCGCGATAGCGCACCGAGCACTGTGATACTCACAGAAACAGATTTACCACCGGTGGCCGACGCTGGTTTAGATCAGACCGCACGAAATAATGTTACTGTTTCGCTCAGCGGAACGAGTTCATCCGACCCTGAAGGACAAGCGCTAAGCTACGCTTGGTCGTTTATCTCAATACCTGCTACCAGCAGCGCCCAGCTTAGTGACGCCGATCAGGTGGTCGCTTCGTTTACGCCTGATGTGACGGGCGATTATGTCGTTCAGTTAGTGGTAACCGATGTTGCTGGTCAGACCAGTGTTGATGCCGTGGTCATTCGAGATTCGTCGCGCAACACCTTACCCGTAGCGAATGCGGGTAAGGATCTTCAGGTTGATCTGAATGCGAACTTGGTTCTCGACGGCTCAGGCTCTTCAGATGCAGACGGGGATTCCTTAGCGTACAGCTGGGCAATATTAAGTCGTCCGGCAGGCAGTACGGCGCAACTGAATGATGCGGATACTCGATCGCCGAACTTTACGCCCGATGTGGAAGGCGATTTCGTGGTTCAACTGGTGGTCAGTGATGGCCAAAGCGTGAGTCTTCCGGACGTCGTGATGATTCACGACACCAAGCGGAACTTGGCTCCGGATGCGGTTATTGTTAATTCGGGTGACGGTATAACAGGCCAAAGCTATCAATTGTCGGGCCTGTCGAGCACGGACCCGAATGGCGACCCACTTACCTATCGTTGGTCATTCTTCTTTAAGCCAACAGGCAGTAGCGCGTCGTTCGATGATGCAACGGCCGCAGAACCCACGTTTACGCCAGATGCCGCAGGATATTATTATATCTCGCTTATCGTTAACGATGGCGTACTCGATTCATTCTCTACTGCGACGACTGTCCTAGTGGCCGACCCAGCACAAGGCGCGGCGATCTCAATTCCGTCTGGCCATAACTTAATGATGCTCAGTGCAATTGGTGGGGCAAGTGGCTCGGGCGCCCTCGTTTCCATGCCAGAGAAAGATCTTAGCAACACGACGGAGATCTTTAGCTTCCACGGCGTATCGGGTATGGTCGAAACCTATTCACAATCAGTGGTCGCCCACGAACCGGAAGGGCTAATGTACGCCTTGATTGCTGAAAATGGGGCATATCGCGCCGGATCGATAGTAACTTATGACCCTGCCACAGACGAATTGAAAACCTTTGCGCATATCCCCAATACGATGGTGAATGGGCATCGCTTGCGTTTCACAAAGTCGAAATTACTCTTTCATCACAACGGCAAGGATATATTTACTTTTTCTTCAGACGGAGGATTAAAGGATGCTGGTTTACTTCTCCACATTAATAATGACTCCGCAAGTAGCCATTATCGACGCGTTTCAGTTATCGGTGAATTCGGTGCGGTGTCAAATAACTTCCCCGGTTCATTGCGAGCACCAGTAACTGACCTATATTGGAATGGCGGAGATAAACTTCTGGCACTCTACGGTCGTAATTTTTCTCAGCAGCTCCTCCCAGGTATCGAATTTACGCCAACTAATGCTAATGACTTTTCACAATCCTGGGTTGCCGATACTTGGGGTAGTTCAACGGTCTGGAGCCGAACTCGAAGCTTTGTAGTTGAAGATGGTGGAGACAGCTTAGTAACCGTAACTTCGATTTCACCGCCAATCGTGGAGAACACCACCAAGGATGGCGGTGGTGGCACTGCAATGCGTGATTGTCGGGACCCAGAGTCTATCTTCCGCTTAGGCTCGGTTCGCGTGTTTATTTTATGTGAGTCTGGGTCTAGCGATGTACCGGTTCTAATTGAAACCAACATGCGCGCGTTCGGCCCTTCGGTTGTGCGAACTTTCGGAACTTGGAATGATGTAGAGATTGGCGGGGCGGCGGCAAGTAATTCGCTTGAGCAAATTTATATTGTTAATTCGGATGAAAACTATCGCCTTTTTGGTAGTGCGAGCCTCCTAAGTTCAGTTGGAATTTCGATAAGACCTCCTGAGTTAGCTGTGGTGACTAGACCGAACTATACAGACAGGCCCCTAATTACAGGTAATGACACATATGGATGGTTTTTTCTCGGAGACCCAGCGGTATTGAGTGGAGGAGCGACGACAATAGATGATCAGTACGTTACGGCACTCAGTCTTGATGGTGGTGATTACGACGCTGGTGCGCTGCTCACCTATAACCGTGCTGAAGATAAAATCACTATGGCGACGTTTGGCTTTGAAGCAGGCGGCTTTCCGTTCGGTCGACCATTGAAGATGGCGAGCGGAGACTTTGTATTTTCCGCCCTAGAGACTCGAAGTTCACAAGGGTCAGGCGGGATTATGCTTTATAACTCGGCATTTGGAGTAGTTACTGAAGCCGTGGCGCCTAGCCGAATTAGAACAGGAATAGCTCATGCTTTGGCAGCAAATGGCGATCTCTATGGTGTGGGGATCGATCTTCATCATTCTCAATATGTGCTCTACAAAGTGGACGGGAGTAATATGGGGTATACAAGTATCGGTGTCTTAGCGGCGACGAGTGATAGAATTCCCAATTATGAGGCGACCGTTGATGAGCAGAACGTCTGGGGGCTGGACGACTACAGCTTGTATTGTTTTGCTCTCGATGGTTCAACCAAGTCATCCTACTTTCTTCCCGCAGCGGGGCTGGAAGAAGCGGTGTATGGGATTGTGTTTCCAACAGCCGGGGGGGATGGTTTTATCGCCACACGTGAGAGTCATGTCGCGGGTCAGGGCACGATACAACGAGTGTCTAACCAGTGTTCTGCAACAAGTGTTACGGCTTCGGTATCAGGCTTAAGCGATTTGCCGTCAACTGCTCTATTGGCGGCGAGCGATGGTTTTATGTACTACGGTACCGATGGCGGTAAGTTGATGAAGTATGACGAATCATTGAATGCCGTATCAGAGGTGGCTGTCTTTGCGAATACCTCGGTCGTTGGCTTCTTAACTGAGGATTCAAATGGCGATATTGTCGGTGTGTTAAGTGATGGAGATGCTGCGAACGATCAAATCTTCGCTTACTCGCTCGCAACATTCGCTACGGTGACGAAGGCGGTTCCCGCCGACACGCCTGTTGATGTGCACTATCCCGGGTTGATTGAGATTAACTGAGGTATAAAAACTTATTGCGCGATGCGACTCTAGTGAGTTCGTGTTGCGCTGTTCTTTTACCATGGCTGATTGACGTCTACAAATCGGCGATTACGTAGAAGGAAGTAACACCATATGCTTCTGGAGAGGCTCTATCATAGCGTACCTTTACGGCTTTATTCGTCACTGATTTTCACATGAAACCTATTTTGGGTTCGGTCAGAATACGTAAAGTAATGAGTAGAGTGTTATTTAGATTATCGACCTAAATGATTTATGTCCAGAACCTTCGTGACGGGTACTTCTAGCTCAGAAATGCCCCGTTTCGTGTTTCAAAGCACCGCCAAATTACCGTCATCCCCTTGAAAAAGGGGATCTCATTCAGCGCGTCGCGAAGCTGATTTACGTGCCTTAGTCGAACTTTTTCAGTTACCTACATGCGGTAGGAGATCCTCACTTTCGTGAGGATGACGGCTACGTGGGACATGTTAAAAACGAGCGGACGTAGATTATTTTTGTCCAAAAACGATTTAGGTGGCTAACTGAATTTGTGTGATCACCAAGCGATTCTGTCGTACCGTAAATGCAACGAATGCTATAGAGAGCAGTGGCTTTATTATGTAACTTTCTTTCAGTGTGGTGCACAGTTTCGTGTACGATCAGAATTAGGACGCTTTATGGTTTCAATTTGGGACACTTTATAGTTTTAGTGTGTTTCTAACTTATTGATTTTAAACATGAGGCTAAACACCTTTTGGTTTTAACCACACCCATCTAGCGTTTAGTAAGTATCCGCCCCATGAACCCACGGGGCGATATGACTAATGCTTGAAGTTCCAAGGCAGGAGCGCATCGACATCTGGCTCTGCTTTCGCCAGCTCTTTCATACACTGACCATGTAGTCGTAAAGGATAAGGCCGTTGGCTTTTGCAGTTTCGACTATACTGTAAAGCATCGCACTTGCGTCTGCACCATTTGGTGTGTTAGAGAAGAGCCAGTTTTTCCTGCCTATAACTAGCGGTTTTATTGCGCGTTCATCACGGTTGTTATCTATCGACAAGTGACCGTCATCGATATAGCGGATGAGCTTCGGCCATTGGCCGAGCGTGTATTTTATCGCTTTACCCAACGGGCTAGACGCTATCACTTGTTGAGTTGTCATCCATACGTACAACTCATCCAGTATTGGCTTGGCATGCTGTTGACGTTCTGCTTTTCGTGTTTCGACAGACGCCCCTTTTAAGCGGGATTCTATTCCATAGAGCTTCTGGATTTTGGCCAACGCTTTATCTGCTTTGCCTGACTTACCTTTACCTTGAAGCTTCTTAGCATCCATGAACTTACGTCGAGCATGCGCTAAGCAGCCAACATTGGTCACTTGGTGAAGACCGTCATAGGCACCATAGCCATCGGTTTGAAGATAACCACTGTAACTCCCTAAGAAGGTAACAGGGCACGCCCTCGCGCGACTGTTTTGATAGTCGTACAAGGCGATATTTTTCACGTTGGGAAGTGCAGCTTCTGGCGAGTCTGCGCCCGAGCAGTAGAGCCACATGTAGCATTGCTTATCTTCCTTGAGGACATTGAGCGGCGTTTCATCCACCTGAACCACGTAGGTGTGTTTTCAAGGCCGCATAAAGCGGTGCGAACTTCTCACTGAGTTGTATAATCCACCTTGCCATAGTAGTTCGTGACAGTTCGATACCCGATTGGGTAAACAGTGACTCTTGGCGGTAAAGTGGCATCGCGTATTGGTATTTGCCAAGGACGATATTGGCTAGCAAGCTTTCTGTTGCGAAGCTCTTAGGGATAATGCTTTGCGGCGCTGGCTTTTGAACGATACGGCTTTTGTCTTCAGTTTGCTCGCACTGGCGACAAGCATATTTAGGACGAACATATTCGAGTACTTTGAGTACCGCTGGCGAGAACTCTAGCTTTTCACTTCGGTCTTCGCCGATTTTATGCAGACTATGTTTGCAGCACGCACACTGCTTTTCATTGTCATCTAAATCGAGTTCGATAACCTCACGAGGCAAGGTCTTTGGAAGTGGCTTACGTTTACCGCGCTTCTTCGTTGTGGTGGTCGTCGTGACCTCAACCTCATCTTCCTTAGCGGCTTCACACTCCACTTCGTTGAAGAGGTCACCTTGAGATTCATCGTAAGGCTTTAACGCCTCCGAACGTTTAGCGAACTGGCGGTCGAAGGCAAGCTTGAGTTGTTCAAGTAGCGACTGGCGCTCTTGTTTCCACTCTGTTTTCTCCGACATCAAGGCTTTCACCATCGCTTGTAGCTCGGCAACATCTTGACTTTCTGGGTTGATATTTGGCGTTTTTTTCATGGCATTTATTATACTAAAATCATGCCGCCAACGCTTGGTAGATAAGGCTTTATTATCGTTTAAGTCATTGTAAAACCGTTTATTCTTACGGGTTTGTGGCCGATAATCGTGAAGCCAGAAAGCAGTCTATCAAGCTCGAATTGAGTCAGAGTAAACACCTCTTTTTTCTCTGTTGATGGCCACTTGTACTTGGCTTTTTCGAGGCGCTTGTACCAAAGAGCAAAGCCTGTTTTATCCCAGTACAACACTTTGATTTTGTCGCGCTGTTTATTGGTGAATAGGAACAGTGCGCCACTTCCCAAGGGTAAGTCGGTGTCACTTTCGATAATCGCAGCAAGACCGTTGATCGACTTTCTAAAGTCGACACTCTCACGATACAGATAAATCTCTGGAGCGCTGAGCATGCGTTTCATGATAGCGCACCAATGAGTTCTGCGAGATAGGCCGCTGGCGTGCCTTGTGGAATGCTCAGCTCAACATCATTGACGAGCAGAGTCATGTTAGCCGTTGCCACTGTAGCTTGATATTTCGTTGTCTTTTCGATGACTTCAGCTTTAACGAAGCCTTGAGAAGTCGCAATTTTGTTAAGTTGCTGGCGCTTGGCATAAAACGTCGAAGGATTGATTTCTTTGAGCTTGCAAAAGGCTAGCGTTGACAACGAACTCGACTCAGATTGCGCGATAAGCGTTTGCCATTCTTGATTAGTACGTCGTTTTCCCATTTCAAATCTCCTTATGGTTGGAGGTTTGATCTTATTGTTCGTGATGAGCGATTAGAATGCGGGGTTTATGACGCGCTTACTTTAGTAATTTGTAATCAACGAGTTATAACGCACCACACCTTTCAAATAGCATAGAAAACGCGACTGGTACTGAACTTAGGTACTGAGCGATGCGCTATCTCACTCAATCTAGTAATCATTCTTGGGCTTTCCGTTTCCAATTTCCTCGGCGTGAAGTGTGAGGGGGATTAGTGTGCGAGCATTCTGCGAGATAGCTCCAGAGAATATAGAATCACTAGGGGGTTAACCAGTGTCCGCATTCATGGACTCCCTAGTACGGAAGTTAAAGTAGAGCTTGCTAGTTGAATAGTATGGGCGCGCCGAAGCAACGGAAGTGTTGGCACGACGTTAAACACAGAAATACCCCAAAACTTTCTCAGAACCTTCGAGCGGAACACCTGACCAGTAGACCAATAGAAAAGTTAACCTAACCAGTACTATCCATAAACTCTCTGCTATATTTGCAATGTATGTTACGGTGTCTGCAGTTATGTCTATCCACCTGAGTGGAGTTATCATGAAAAAAATCATTCTATTAGTAAGTGTTTTATTAGTTTCTTTCATTGTGTTTTTAATCGGGCCAAAAACAATACTTTTGCTTTTAAATTACCCAATGCACGATTTTGGCGATAAAAAAATAGCGGATACGCCAAATTACGTACTCGAAAGTGATTGGGAGTTATATGGACAAGAGCCCACTCAAGATTTAGGGGTCGATGTGTTTTTTATTCACCCTACAGGGTATTTTAGAAGTGAGTATTGGAATAGCCATTTACTAGAAATGAGTGCTGCTAGCCATAATAGAAGTTGGATGATGGCTAATATGGCTGTTGTTTTTAGTGACTTTTCTGTATATGCACCAAAATATAGAGAAGCATCAATCTACGCCTTTTTTGATGTGGAAGGCCAGAATGGTCAATCTGCCCTAAACCTTGCATATAGTGATGTGAAAGCGGCCTTTTATGCTTTTCTTGAGAAAACTAACGGTAGGCCATTTATTATCGCAGGGCACAGTCAGGGTTCAGCGCACGGCATTAGATTATTAAAAGAAATTGAAAAAAGTTCTTATTATTCTCGACTAGTTGCAGCCTATTTTCCTGGTGGCTTACAAGCATCGATGGTCACAGAGTTGATTACTCCCCTTTGCTCTAAAAGTACAGAAACCAGCTGCTACGTTGCATGGTCAACTTATGGGGCTGACTACAAGCCAAATGATGACGAATTAAGGGATCCGTTCGTTTGTGTTAACCCTATTTCTTGGACTATTAATGGTAGTGCAGAAAAAGAAGAACATTTAGGTATGGTTACTGAGGTTGGCCAAGTTAGTTTTAAGGTCATGGGTGATGATCGAGTTCCCGACTATACCTTTACTCAACTATCGCCTCCAATATCAAAGTATACGGATGCAGATTGTGATCAAGGAGTACTTCGAGTCCATATACCTAATCCTGAAAGCTATAAAGTATTTAGTGATAATGACTATCACAATTACGATTACTCTCTTTTCCATATGGATGTCAGAGAGAATGCTCGGTTAAGGGCGGAGCAATATCATGAAGATTTTAATAGTAAGGCGCGTAATTAAACATGCATAACAAGAGGATATGTCAGTAGAGGAAGGCTTTGTTGCCGAAATCGAATGAACTAAACCAAAATCTTACGATCAGATCAGGAATATTCATTCACTGACTTTGATTTCATGCCTAAGCCTCGCTATAAAACCACCAACTGGTGCAAGTACAACAATTCCCTAGTCAATCGAGGTTCACTCTCGTTTTGGATTGACGAAGAAGCAATAAACGAGTGGAAACAATCTAAACAGCATAGACGTGGTAGACCGCGATTGTTTAGTGACTTAGCTATCACGAGCGCTCTCATGGTGAAGCGTATCTTTTCCTTGCCCTTAAGGGCGCTACAAGGCTTTATAGACTCAGTATTTAAATTAGCGAATGTCCCATTGGTTTGTCCTCACTATACCTGTATAAGTCGGCGAGCCAAGGATGTAGACGTTAATTTCAAAGCCTCAACACGAGGCGCTATCCAACACCTAGCTATTGATGCAACTGGGCTCAAGGTATACGGTGAGGGAGAATGGAATGTGAAAAAGCATGGAACTGATGGCAACTACCTTGAAAAACACCGTTCATAGTGACCGAGGTAATCAGTACTGCTCCAAAGATTATCGAGACATCATAACTGATTATAATCGGACAAGAAGGCACAGTGCTCTTGGGTATCTAAGCCCAATTAACGTTGAAAACCAAATGTTGCTTAATGAAGTGTCCAGTCTGGCTGGAGCAGATCAGTAAAGACATTACAATGATTTATACTAAGATAATAATGTTAATTCTATAATGCTAAGTCCAGCGTTACATGTTTTGCTTACTTAGAGTTTGATAGGAGACCATTATGAAAAGAATGATCGTGTTGTGCTTGCTCTTTCTCTCTATGGATGGAAAAACATCTGATAAGCAACTGGTTTATCTTGTTTCAGATTTGAGAATACCTTTTTGGGAAATTATGAGTAGAGGAGTTACTTCGAAAGCAAACGTATATGATTATGACGTGCTTGTCCTCTCTGCCAACAATGATGCTAAACAAGAATTAGAAAATCTTGTAGTGGCCATCGATATGAAGGCTGATGCAATTATCATGTCTCCTACGAATTCTTCTGCCGCAGTGACCTTGCTTAATTTGGCAAAACAAGCCCAGATCCCTGTTGTCATTGCCGATATTGGAGCTGAGAGTGGCGACTACTTGTCCTACATAAAATCAAACAATCTCCAAGGAGCTTATGATTTAGGAAAAATGCTTGCAGCTAAGATGGAGCGTAGCTCAAGTGTTGACGGTACCGTAGGTATTATCGCTATTCCCCAGATGAGAGTGAATGGTCAACAGAGAACACAAGGTTTCATCGCTGCTCTTGATGAAAGTGGTATAGACGTTAATGGCCTTTATCAGCAAGTGGATTTTAGTTACCAGGAAACATTTGATTATACAATTGAAATCTTAACAAAAAATCCTAAAACGCGTGCTATTTGGCTACAAGGTTCGAACAGATATCAAGCGGCTCTTGATGGTATCGCGAAAATGGGTAAAGAGAAGGAGGTTTTGTTGATTTGTTTTGATGCAGAGCCAGAGTTTCTGGAGTTGCTCAGAACGGATGTTATTGTTGGAGCTGCGATGCAACAACCTTTTAAAATAGGAGAGCGTTCAGTCGAGACTGTTTATGAGTTTTGGCAGGGTGCGAAGGTTGAATCAACACAAGAGCTTAAGGTGCTTGCTGTAGACAAAAATACTCTTGATAGCCAAGAAGAAGAAATTAAAAGAAATGTCCTCGGTTTGGATTAGGAAGGAACCTAATGGGGAAAATGAACGCTTCTTCCAAGTCTGTCGCTCTTATCAGAGTGACCATGCTAGTTATTATGCTCAGCATCAGTCTTGTGATCGCTATTTATACAATGATTACTTTTTCAATTGAAAAACAAACACTCACTAAGCAAATTAATAAACAACTTGATGTGAGCTTAGTTACGATAAGTAATAATGTCGCTCCTTTGATGCAAGCATATGCTATTAATGAATATAAGAAAATCATTCTAAACGAAGCTAAAGAGCGAAACTACCAAGCTATTGTGGTTTACGACTATCAGTTTGCCAAAATACTTAATCGAGATAATTATGTTTCGAGTGTAACAAAAATAGATGGGGAGATTTTAGAGAACGATAATGAAAATGGCTATTTATTTGGTGATGAGTTTGTTATAAAAAGCATGCCTATCGAATCATCGGGTGGTGAGAATATTGGTAAGGTAAAGATCAGTGTTTCTGATCGCATTATCAAGGATAAAATGTACGAGTCGCTTCTTCATGCCATATTATCAGGTTTAATACTTAACACTATTATCTTGTCGATACTGTATTTTCTTTTACAGCGATTTGTGTCGACCCCCTTAGAGAACTTAAAACATCAGTTAGAAGTAGATGAAGTCAATGCAATTCCAAATCAGGAGTTGAAACTCAGTGGGTATAATGAAATTGATGGTTTTATTCGGGTTGTAAACCAGATGTTTTCAACAATCAAAGCAACACGAGCGAAGCTGCTAGCAGAGCAGAGAGATTTGAATAGCGTTATTGCAGCAACCAAAATTGGCACTTGGTACTGGAATATGAAGTCGGGTGAAGTTAAATTTAATGAAAGATGGGCAGAGATGCTCGGCTATCGCTTAGCAGAGCTTGAACCACTCACTTTCAAGACTTGGGAAAAGCTTTGTCATCCAGAAGATTTTGTTCAATCAGAACAACAATTAAAGCGCCACTTTGAAGGTTCTCTTGAAGTTTATGAATGTCAATGTCGTGTTCAACATAAATCTGGACAATGGCTTTGGATACTCGCTCGAGGACAGGTGGTGAAATGGGAAAAGACTGGTGAACCGATAGAGATGTTTGGGACACATCTTGACGTAACGGAAAAGAGCCAGGCAGAAGAAGAATTGAGAATGTCAGCGAGTGTTTTTGACAACACGAGAGAAGGCATTTTAATTCTTGATAATTTGGGGTTAGTTCGAAGAGTTAATGAAGCGTTTATTTCAGCTAATGACTACAGTAGAGAAGAACTATTAGGTCACTCTTTAGAGTCAATGATAGATGAAAACAAATCTCAGGTGCGCTATGCCGAACTGAAACAAAAAGTGTTAAGAAATGGGTTTTGGCGTGGTGATTTATGGCTCGTAAGAAAAGATGGTAAGGCTCATCCTGAACTTGTTAGCCTAACAGCAGTTAAGGATTCTCAAGATAAGCTATCTAACGTTGTTGCCCTGTTTACAGATATATCACGCCTTAAAGAGCAAGAAAAGCAACTAGAGTTACTTGCACTCTATGATCCCCTCACTCAACTGCCTAATCGTAACTTATTGGTGACCAAAGTCAGTGAGTTACTAAAATTCAATGAAATTGGTCGATATATGGCAGTCCTTTTTATTGACCTCGATGACTTTAAAAAGATTAATGATTCCTTTGGACATGAAGTTGGTGATGAGGCGCTAAAACTACTCGCTTCTACCTTGAGTAAGAACATTCTTTCAAATGACATTCTCGTGAGGTGGGGTGGAGATGAATTTATTATTATCCTTAATGATGTGAGGAATGAAACTAAAGTAAACTCATACGCTTCAAAGCTGCTCAATATTATTTCTAGTATAAGGTTTAAAACAGATCTTGTTCATCCATTGACCTTTTCTGCAAGTATTGGCGTGACTATGACACAGGCAGATAGTGTCTCAGATATAGAGTGCCTTATTCGACAGGCGGATCTCGCTATGTATGAATCGAAGCTGCAGGGAGGGAATAGTATGTCATTCTTTAACCCTGAGCGTGATAGAAGCAAGCGAAAACGACATGCTAAAAAGCGACAGTTGGAACAAGCTGTTTCTGAAAATGAGCTGGAACTATACTTTCAGCCAAAAATGAACCTGAGAAGCAATGAGGTGATAGGAGCAGAAGCCCTTCTTCGTTGGAATCACCCCGATAAAGGAGTGTTAACCCCCGACCAATTTTTATTTGATCTAGAGACTCCTGCGCTACAACGTAAGATTGGTGACTGGGTAATGACTCAAGCCGTGCATCAAGTGTCCGAGTGGATGAAATGCGGCATGGATATACAATTGTCTATTAACGTATCTAGCTATCAATTGGATGATATCAATTTTACTAGTCGCCTAAAAGCACTCTTGTCTCAATATAAAGTCCCTCCGAGTTATTTGCAGATAGAAATTCTTGAGTCGAGTGCTTTAGAGCTTGTAGACAGAGCTCAGATTGCGATAGAGCGTTGTCAGTTGCTAGGTGTAAGTGTAGCCATTGATGATTTCGGTACGGGTTATTCAACCCTCTCTTATTTAAGAGACCTTCCCGCTGATGTATTGAAAGTCGATAAGAGCTTTATTATTGGCTTGCAAAAAGACAGTAAGAATTGGGGGCTTTTGAAAGCGGTGATGAGTTTGGCCTCGACCTTTGATAAAACAGTTGTAGCGGAAGGTTTGGAAAATTGGGAAGCAAAAGAGTTACTATTGGAATTAGGATGTGAAATAGCCCAAGGTTATGCGATAGCGCGACCAATGAAGGTAGATCAATTTAACCGGTGGTATCGACAAGACAAGGTAGCGGTATGAGAAAAAAGAGCCATTGTTACGTATGACTAAATGGAGAAATGACTTCGAATTGCCTTTCTGCACCCTATTTGGCTTTGTTGCGTAATTCGGTCAGAAAACCAAACTGTCAGGACTTGAGTGGTTCTTATACAACTGATCCGCACCAGCAGTTTTGGACACCGAGTTAAGTGAGTGCAATTACTAACGAGGTGAATCATGACAAGCAAGAAAAAACGTATTATCCACTCCCCCTGAATTTAAAGCAGAGGCACTGAAGCTAGCAGGGAAAGTCGGGGTAGCTGCGACAGCGAGGCAACTATCGTTACACGAACCCCAGATCTATGGTTGGCGTAAGTCAGCTAAGAGCGGCACCAGTACCAGTCAGCGAGAAAAAGAGCTAGCCGCAGAAGTAGCCAAACTGAAAAGGCAGCTGGCTGAGCAGGCTGAGGAGCTAGATGCTGTAAAAAAGCAACTGACAGTTTTAGTAACACGCGCTTAGTAATGCGTACTGGTCGTTTTTAGTGACTTTGATATCCAGTATGTGATCTTGGTTCATGTTGTTATTTTTATGTAGAAGTTTATGTCGCTTGACCTCAATTCCTTACTAGATTTAAGAAAACAGTAGTTTCACACTTATTTCTATACATAGGGTGAGTTATGCCTCGAATTCCATTTGTGCTTTCAACCAATGTAGTGCTTATTAATGCATTGGTTTCTTTTTCGACTCATGGTGCACCAGTCAGCAGTGTTACTGATGGTTTAATGGCTTGGTGGACCTTCGACCAAGTACAAGAAGAGCAGTTTCTTGATGTTATTAGCAATAAAAGCATACTCGCAAGCAGTATTGAAACGGTGCTCTCTGAAAAAGGACATGGCGTCACATTAACTCGTGAGCAAAGTTTGTCTCTACCAGTCTCAGTGATTAATGATTTAAGCACTGAGGTAACAATGGCGTTATGGTTAAAAGGTTGGGATACGGTTGGCACTAATCGAGTTATCTATGCCACCGATACCGATGGTAAACGCGTCATTGTTGCTAATTTACCATACCCTACTGATGACCACTTGTATGTCGATATTGGCAATGGCACGGAAGGCATTGATTATGTTCTGTATTACGGTGGCGATGACTATACCCAGCAGCCTGATAAGTGGCAGCATGTGGTGTTCAGTAAAAATACAACAACCGGCCTGATGACCTTCTACGTGAATGGGGTTAAGGTTGATGTAAGCACTGGAAACGTGAAAGCGATTGGTGAGGTTAGTCGTTTTTTACTGGGTGAAGATTACAGTGGTAGTCTGGATGATTTTCGAGTGTTTAATCGTGCGTTAACGGACGAGGAGGTATTGGCGCTTTTTAATGAGTCTAATTATGAAGCTGTTGTGGAAGCACTTGATGGTGATGGTGATGGTGATGGCGTCAGCGATGAGGAAGATGCCTTTGCTAATGACGTGTCCGCCAGTGTAGATAGTGACGGTGATGGGTATCCTGATAGTTGGAATGAAGGTAAGTCATCGGCAGATTCGACTACCGAGTTAGTTTTGGATGTCTTTCCGGAAGACAGTACAGAGTGGAGCGATAGTGACTTAGATGGGGTTGGAGACAATAACGATGCTTTCCCGAACGATGCGACGGAAACCGTAGACACTGATGGTGACGGTGTCGGTGATAATGCGGATGCTTATCCATCTGACCCGACTCGAACGACTCAAGCACCAATCGATCCTAGTGGGCTTATCGCTTATTGGAGCTTTGATGAATCCGTTGATGGTCTTGTAAATGATCATACTGGTGAATACGTCGTTAATCTCACGCCTAATCATCAGTTAATCAGCAGTCCGAGAGGACAAGCATTAGATATCATGAATGCTCAAGATGGGCATGAGCTGCTGTTGGATGCATCACTACTTACTGCTGCGACAGAAGCACTGTGTATCACTTATTGGGCTAAAGGTTATGAGCAGACCGGAGATAATAACTTCTTGTTTGCCAATGATGATAATGGTCGTCGTGTACTAAGAAATCACCAGCTTTGGAGAGGAGGTAAGCTCTACTTTGATGCTGGCAATGACCAAGATGACCCGTCAGTCTACGATCGTATCAGTCAATACCCAGCTAGTGATTTCACGTCAGATCAATGGCATCACTTTGTGTATTGTAAAGATATTACACAAGGGCGAATGGCGGTCTATATTGATGGAGAAATACTCGTAGAAGGGACGGGGCGTAGTCAAGGATTTAGTCTAGCCCGTGTCTTTAAATTGGGTAATCGGTATAGAGGTCAACTGGATGATCTGCGTATCTATCACAAGATGCTGTCTTCAGAAGCGGTTTCTGAACAGTATCAATCTGGTTTAACTAATCTCGACAGTGATGGTGATGGGATTGCCGATGAGCAAGATTTGGTTCCTTATGATGTCACCGTGTCGCAAGCTACGTTGCAATTAGATTTTAATGATCCTAACGATATATTGTCGGGGTTATTACCCACTGGTACGACATTAACTGAGCAAGGTACGGTGTTAACGGTTGCTGATACCTATGAAGGGTTAATGGCGAACCTGAATCAACCGGATCTTGGTGCTCTTCACTTTAGCTCAACTCTTCTTAATCAAGAGACGGCATCATTTACTGCGATGCAGCGTTTTCATTATCAAGCTTCCAGTGATTATCAAGCAGTCTTTAATACTCGAGACTCAGAGTTAGAAGGTTTTACCTTATACATTAAAAATGGCCAGCTTCAATTGTGGTATGGCGACACTGCGAAGTGGCATATTGTCAAAGGGCAAAGTCTAGAAGCGGGACAACACTATCATATTGCGCTTAGCTTTGCTGGTGTGAAGCAAGCGGATGGGCTGCACAGTGGTGAATTTCAGTTGTACCTTAATGGCGAATCGGTATTGGTTTCGGGGCTTGTTAAGTTAAAACTGGATACTGCTAATCAGCTGCATATTGGCGCAGGGGGGAGAGCAGGCAAAAACTATCCGCACATAGCGAATATCGATGACGTGATGTTATTCGATGAGAGCCTATCTGCAAGTCAAATCCAACATATTATTGCTAATCTACGTAATGTAGACACCGACTTAGACGGCATGGTGAACCGAGATGATACGGATACGGATAACGATGGCATTTTGGATGCCGATGATGTTCTGCCGTTAACACAACTTGATGTAACTGTGGATACTGATGGTGATGGCATTGAAGATGCCATTGATCCAGATGATGACAATGATGGCATCAGTGATGTGGATGAGCTGGCGTTAGGCACAGACCCATTAAAATATGATACTGATGGTGATAGTGTCAGCGACGGATTGGATCAATTCCCAACAGACAGTAGTGAAACATTAGATACTGATGGGGATGGCTTAGGGAATAACAGTGACCCTGATATTGATAATGATGGTGTGTTGAATGTAGAGGATGCCTTTCCATTGGATGCGACGGAGGCTTTGGACACCGACAGCGATGGTATTGGCAACAATACCGATGACGACGACGATAACGATGGGGTGTTAGACATTCATGATGACTTCCCTCTCGACGCTACGGAATCCTCCGATTTTGATGCTGATGGTATTGGGGATAACAGTGACCCAGACCTTGATAATGATGGAGTGTTAAACGAAGACGATGCATTCCCTTATGATGCCACCGAGTCGTTAGATACGGATTTAGATGGTTTTGGTAATAACCAAGATGCTGATGATGATAATGATGGAGTGGAAGACAGTAAAGATGCGTTCCCACTAGACGGGACGGAATCCCTAGATACCGATGGTGATGGCATAGGTAACAATACTGATGCCGACGATGATGGTGATGGTGTTAATGATGAAGCGGATGCCTACCCACTGGATGCCCGTTTCTCGGAAAGCGTCGAGTTAACGGTGGCCGTGAGTGATATTGGTGTACCGTTGGCTTCTGATATTGTGTTTATTCATGGTGATGAGCAATATGAAATCATGGTGCCATTTGGGGGAACAAGCAGTATTACCCTGCCACCACGCAAGTATTCAGCCTATGCAAAATCCACTTATGGCTTACAAGCATTCCGTACACCAAAAGTCATTGACTTAACGGACACTTCAGTTGAGCCAGATCCATTCTCTGTAGTGTATCGTCCAACACCTGATGCGGCCTATGTGAATCAACGTTCGCTTCCTGGGCTTGAGATCGAAGTGTTGAAAACGGGGTTAGGAAATATTCGTCAGATGGCGATGGGTGATGGCGTACTGTATGTAGCGACGCGTACGGAAGACCAGGTTTTGGCGATGCCATTTGATGTCGAGACATTGACAGTGGGCGAACCAGTGGTAGTCGCGCATGGTTTAAATATGCCAAGTGGTCTAGCTTATCGCAATGACGCGCTATACATAGCTGATGTGGATGGCTTGTATCGAATTGATAATATCGATGAGGTGTATCGCACTTTCCCTTCCTACGAGCAAGAACTTGTTCTACCAGGTAGTGAGCTGGATACGACAGACCGAAGCTGGGCGGCACAGATACATCACCAGTGGAAGTTTATCCGCTTTAGTCCAAATCCGGATGAAAACGTCATCTATATTCCGATCGGTTTACCATGTAACGCCTGTACGCCATTGGATGAACGCTTTGGTACCATTCTCAAATACGATTTAGATACCCAGTCCTATACAGTAGCTGCTCGTGGTATTCGGAATACTGTGGGATTTGACTTCCATCCCGTGACTAATGAGATTTGGTTTAGTGACAATGCTCGCCAACCAACGGACTTGGGTCCTGACTTTTATGGTGTACCGGATGAAATTAATCGAGTACGTGTAGAAGGCGAGCACTTTGGTGCACCGTATGTGGTAAGTCATCGACAGTTGGGTATTTCGCAAGCAGAAGAAGACAATGGTGATGGGCTAGATATTCCATTGTCAGACATTCAAGTAGACAGTTATCAATCTCCGGAAGTGCTGATTGCCGGACATTCGGCACCATTGGGTATTGAGTTTAATAACTTATTATCCAACCAATATGGGCATCAACAATTGTGGGTAGCTCAACATGGTAGCGGTACCCCTGAGCATGAAGGGATTAATCTGCAATTGATTGGTTTAAATTCGCAAGGTGAGGTGGACTACCAAATTGATGCGATGCCATTTATGAAAGAATTTGGTGGCAACTATATTTGTTTTGATGGCAGTTGTAATGGCCGGCCAGTGGCTTTATTAACTCTCCCAGATGGTTCCATGTTGATGTCAGATGATGCGATGGACAGCATTATGCGCATAAAACCAACCAGTGCGGTGCTACCAGAAAGCCGTATTACGCTAACCCCACCTGAGCTACCGGATTCAAGTTTGGTCAATGATCGAGTGCAAGTGAAATTGACCGATCCATTAGGATATACCCGTCATATTACCTTACGTTTTGGTGGGCAGCCTTTGGTGATTGAAGGAGCGGTATACGGTGATTATTTGTTAGAAGTTGAGGATGAAGGCTTGTGGTTGTCGGAGTTTGACCAATCAGCAACTCAATCTATCTCGGAAGATAATCTGGCGATTGCGTGGGATATTAATTACAACAAGTCAGATGTAACGGAAGGGAGCCTAAATCTAACATCTCCTTTGGCACCAAGTATCGAGTTAGCCAATGAGATGCAAACTGTGACTATCACGGGGGAGAACTATTCATCGACGCATGAACTGGCTTGGTCCGAGACCTTAGTACTAGATAATTTAGCATTTGGTGACTATGAAGTTGTTGTCAGTTCTGTGGGCGCTTACTACCCAGTCCCTTCAAGTCAGACGCTGACCATCAGTGCAAGTACACCGTCATTAACCAGCAGCTGGACCATGTCGGGAGACGTACTGTCAGGAGAAGCACTGTTTAATGAAAACTGTACGGGTTGTCATACTCCAAGTGGCGGCTTGGCTCCAGATTTAGTGGGTGACAGCAGTGTTGCAGAGCGTTGGGATACGCTATCCGCCTTAGAAGGTAAAGTAGATACCATGCCAGTGGCGACATGTGACTCACTCTGTGTGGAAAAAGTATCGAGTTACTTATGGTACGACGTATGGGGTAACGAAACTGCGGAGCGAATGGAGCCAGGTAAAATCACCGTTACTGTGAATGCTTTGGAGTCTGGAGTTATTGGCCAAGACGTGACACTAAAAGTTAGGGGGACCGAAGTGTCTGTCGATCTTGTGGTGAAAGTTGGTCAGTCAGCTACGGCGATAGATTTACCTATTGGCGATTACGTGGTGCGTTTGAATGATGCTCAAGGGGCAATTGAACCAACAGCGATGCAAGTACGTTTAACGGAAACCGCTGTGGAGCAAAGTATTACGTTGGATTATTTTGTAGTAGGGACAACGGATACTGATGGCGATGGGCTTGTCGATGCTCGTGATAACGATGATGACAATGACGGTATTATAGATAGTGAAGATACTGATTCGACTATACCGAGTTTATCTACAACACCTGTGACGTATTTTATGGCTACTGACGCCAATGGTCAGATGTTAAAGACGGAAGGCATCTATGTGTATAAGAGAGCGTACTCGGATACCAACCTTCCAGATGTGTGGGAACTACACGCAGTTCCTGGAGCAACAGACACTTATTACATTCGCACCAAAAATACTTGTGATACAACTGGCCAGTATTGTGATTATTGGTTGAACTTCGCAAGTCGAAACTTGCGCTTATACCCAAGTGACAATGTTTACGATAAAACCCCATGGGTGCTACACCCAACTGAGCACCCTATGGAGTTTTATTTAGAAAATCGTTGGAATTGTGAAGGAGGAGACTACCGTTGTGGAGATTGGCTAGGGGTTAATAGTTCGGGGCAAGGCAGTGTCACCAGCAGCGAGACCGAGCGTGTAGCTATTCGTTTTATAAGTAATGTTGGGTCAGTGCATATTGCTGAGTCAGATTTAGATGGGGATGGCATTCCAGACAACTTAGATTGGGATCGTGACAACGATGGAGTATACAACGAAGAAGACTGGCGTCCAGATGACCCGTCGGAGTCAGTAGATACTGATGGTGATGGAATTGGTAATAACGCAGATACAGACGATGATGGTGATGGTGTCCTAGATTACTATGATGGCTACCCGCTTGATCCTCTTCTATCGGAGCAATCAGGTGTAGTGAATGTTGACCCTAATACAGCGACGTTCAGTGATCTAAACAATGAAGTGTTACAACAGTCTTGTGTGAATTGTCATACGCCGGAAGGGCCAGCGAAATACAGTAAGATTCACTTACTGAAAGGCAACGATAAAGTGACTGGCGGTGATAATGCCCAAATCTTGTTAGATTATATTGAAGCGTTTGATCCTAATATAGAAACCATTTTAGCGAAACCTTCCGGAAAAATGCCACATGGTGGAGGGCTAGTATATGGCCAAAACACGAACGAATGGCAAATTTTGCAGTCTGTACTCTATCGAGCTAAAGGGTTATCGGTGCCGTCAGATGGTAGCTATGATGACGAGTTCATTATGGCGAGAGCAGATGAGGTATACCACAAAGCCTCATTGGTATTAACAGGCACGTTACCTAGCGAAGAAAAAATGCAATTGGCTAAACTCTGGACGGAAGCTCAGTTAGCTGAAGAAGTGGCTCTATTGATGAATGCAAATAGTGCAGGGTTCAAAGCCTTTATAAAAAGAGGTGTAGAGGACCGACTATTAATAGGAGAGTTTAGAGATAGAAATGGTGCCGTTGGTGATATGTATAATGAATATACAAGAAAATATCCAGCTTTAATCAGTTATCATACAGAGGACTTAGAATATTTAGGTGATAATGCTGTTGATGGTACAACTAGAGAGTTTCATACAGGTAAGGAAACGATAGGTGGTGAGTGGCTTGATCTCGACATGGGTCAGCCTGTCAATATTCGAAATATTGTAATGCAAACGCGAGATGGCTACCCGTACATGATCGAGCGTCTCAAAGTGAGTTTTTCTAATACACCTTTTGATGGTGGTTCAAATGAAGACATTCTTAACCGTAGTGATGTAACAACAATTGATCTAGCTCAGCATACGGACTGGAACTTTGATTCTCCAAGTTATACTCATTACTACAATGGTTTCGATCAATCAGCACGATATGTACGTTTATCTTCTGGACAAGGTCAAGACTTTATAATGAAAGAAGTTGAGCTTCTGGATGAAAGCGGTATTAATCATGCGCTGAGAGCAGACACTCGAGTTTCGTCATACTGGACCAAGCTCACACAAGCGGTGAGAGAAGCACAGGAGCGATTGAGTGAAGAGTACGTTGAATCTCCAGGTGAGTTAGTGTGGCATGTCGTTAGTCAAGATAAGCCATATTATGAGATATTAACGGCAGATTACACAATGGCTGGGCCTGAAATGCAGCGCTGGTTTATAGGTAATTCATCTCCTAGTGATGAATATATTCCTATTCAAGATATTCAGTATCGAGCCAATGAAGAGGAAGCCGTGTTGCGTCCACATGTGGGTATTCTATCCACGTATGGCTATCTAGGTAAGTTCAACAACACGAATACGAACTTCCATCGTCATCGTGCAAGTCAAACTATGATTAATTTCTTGGATTATGACATTGAGAAGCAATTGGCTAGAACCGTTTCAACAGCGGATGTATTGGGAGACTCTAATCCAACTATGAATAACCCTGCGTGCTCCAATTGTCATGTTACGATGGATCCAATTGCTGCCGGTTTCCAATTCTACGGTCATTTTGGCTCTTATAAGCAGCACAATAATGAGCACTCACTGGTAACGAATGCATCAGGATATGAGAAGGGGCTGACATGGTATAATGATATTCGCCCTGCAGGTTATTATGATGTGATTAAGCCCGAGCAGTCGGAGCCACTTAGATGGCTAGCAGAACAAATAGTGCAAGATGAGAGGTTTAGTACTGGTACTGTACGTTTCTGGTGGCAATCACTATTTGGTAAAGAGATGTTACCTGCACCATCACCTGAATCTCCAGAATATCCGTCACTCTCTGCAGCTTATAATAAGCAGCAAGAGCTAGCTTTAGAGTTGGGCGCAAAATTGAGTATTGAACAAGACCTCAAGTCTATGCTGTTAGCTATGGTGATGTCGGATAATTTTAGGAGCGTTCAAGCTACGGAGGTTGCAGAGTCAAATGCGGCAGATAAACTAGGCCGCTATTCAAAAGTTACTCCAGAGCAATACGTTGATCGTTTGTCAGCATTAACTAATGGTTATCGAGGGGACGTCTATGGTAACTGGAATAATGATACTGGATTCCTAGATGACTTAGATAGTTCAGCTTTCTATGGTGGTTTAAATACTAGTGGTGTTACAAAACGGGTGAATGAAATGACACCTTTGTCTACTAGACTTGCGCAAAGCTTAGCGTACCAAAATACATGTACTATTGTTGTTCATGATGCATTGGTCAATGATGAGGAGCGTACTTTGTTAAAAGGAGTCGATTGGACTTGGAGACCGAAAGCAACCCTTAGTAACGATGCATCAAATTCGGGAGGGGACTTTAGCACTTTACCTGGTTTGGCTTCACGTTATACTTTTGAAAAAACCGATAACCTAGCATTTGATAGTATTACACAGGTTAACAGTGCTGTTATTTTAGGTGATGTTACACAGGAGCTAACATCGAGTGGATATAGAGCAAACTTAACTCAGACTGATCAACAAGGGATTAAAGTACCGTTCAATCGCTTTGCTGACCAAGCTTTACAATTTAGTCTTTCGATGAAATATGCACCTCGTAAGTTCGATTACCCATATGCAACATTACTTAATCTGAGAAATATTGATGTACATGGCATTACCATTTACCAAAATGGAAGCTCACTACGCTTCTGGTCGGGTGATGGGGATAATTGGAGTGATTCACAAACAGTTGCATATGTCAATAAAGACACAGAGCACCATTTTGTTTTAACTTATGATGGGCAGCGCAATGGTGAAAATCACTTTGGGGTATTTACCTTCTTCTTAGACGGAGAGCAAGTTTACCAAACGTCTGAAATGGAAACTCGTTTCTTACATGAAACCCACTTTAATCTTGGCTTTGGTTCAACACCAGATACACCAAACTACTTTAACGAAGCAAGTTATGATGATATTCAGGTGTTTAATCGAGCACTGCTACCAGAAGAAGTTGAGTTTTTAGCGAATGACAGTGTTCAATCTCTCTATGATGCAGATGGAGATAGTCATCCTGATATTTATGATCACTTCCCAAATAACCCTGAAGAGTGGCTAGATAGTGATGGTGATACAATCGGCAATAATCAGGATACCGATGATGATAATGATGGTGTTGAGGATAGTAATGATGCATTCCCTGTTGATGTTGCAGCAAGTGTAGATAGTGATGGTGATGGCTATCCTGAAACTTGGAATAGCGGATATTCACAGCAAGACTCTTCAACAGGACTAAGCTTAGACACTTTGCCTAATGTTTATGTTGCTGATGAAGGCGCACATTATATTCAACTCAAGATAGCCGAGATATTGACGAGAACTCGAGGTAAATCTGTAAATGTGAATGACCCAGAAATCTTAGTTGTCTATCAGCTGTTCTTAGATGTGCTGGACTATCATAATGCGAGTCAGTCTATATACCTTTGGGAAGGTGAAGCGTTAGATACAGCATGTGACTTTGATAATGGTCAGTATGATATTTCAGACCTCACCACAGACAATCAAGACGTGTTCCGAGCATGGAGAGCGGTACTTATCTATGCAATGACAGACTTTGAATATTACTATCATTAAAGGAGCAGACTATGAACAGACGAGAGTTTATTAAGCTATTAGGTGCTTCTGCTTCTGTGGCTGCAATGCCAACTATTTCCTGGGCTTCAACACCCACGAATCCACAGTATTTTTTTCTAATTCATGCTGGAGGAGGATGGGATGTAACAAGCTATTGTGACCCAAAGGAGAATACGGTTGGTGCAAAAGAAATTACAACTTGGTCAAGAACACAATCTACTCAGCAAGTAGGAAACATTCGCTACGCGCCATTTGCAAATAATCAAGCTTTTTTTGAGAAGCATTATCAAAAAATGTGTGTTGTGAATGGAATTGATGTTAAGACAACCAACCATGCTGGTGGGCATTTGGTGAGTATGACTGGAAAGTTTGTCGAAAGCCATCCATCAATTACAGCGCTCTTTGCGGCATCTCAAGCTGAGCAACCATTGTTGTCATACTTGTCAGCGTCCAACTTTGGTAACAGCATGGGAATTGTTCCGGTTACGGAATTATCTAGCGCTTTTAAAAATAACTTGCAGCGTGCAGCTAACCCTCAACTTAACCCTAACCAGACAAGAGGTGATAGGCATAGTTATAAATTGATCACAGATCATGAATTAGAGTTAATCAAACAGGCTAGAATTAAAAGGCTTCAGTCGTTAGCAAATAAGGTGGGAAATTTGAACCAAGATCAGGTGTTGATTGATCGAATGCTTAATTTTGAAACAACCAGTAGTTCATTCTCAGACTTTTATACGACATATTCTAACTTAGAGAGTCCACCTCATAATGCTGACACTGTGAATATCATTTTATCGGCTTTTGCTACTAATCAAACAAATGCAGCAGATTTTACCTTTGGTAGCTTTGACACTCATACTGACCATGATGCAGGTCATGATAGGCAGCTGAGTCGATTAAATGATGTGATTGATTATATATGGTATGCTTCAGAGCTACTCAATATTCATGATAAATTAACCATAGTATTAACCTCAGAGTTTAGTAGGACACCTTATTATAATAAGGATAACGGAAAAGACCACTGGAATGTAGGTAGCTCAATATTCATGCGTCATGCTCCATCTTGGGGGAATAAAGTAGTAGGCAGTACTGATGAGTTCCATAACTTGCACAAGTTCAATTTAAGTACAATGGAGCGAGATGAGATTAATGGGCAAAATCTGACCATCGAACACATTCATATGGCATATAGGGACTTATTGGGTCTAAATGGGAATGCGTATGCTGACTTATTTAATTTTGGTGATGCTGAGGTTCCAAGAATATTCACATAATTACGTGTCTTGATTTGTAATTCTCGATAGCTACCATAGTAAAGACTATACCATTATTGGGAGCTGTCGAGGTTGCGATTCAATGTTTGCCTTTGTTGCGTAATTCGATGGAACTAAAGTAAGCGCATCATAAACCCCGTATTCTAATTGCCAAGCGGCGCCAACTTCAAACTGTAATGCGACCAACGCCAGTTGGATTTGTCAGAGCTGAAGTCATCGAAAAGACAACAAAGTATCAAGCTCAAGTAGTAACGGCTAACATGACGCTGCTAGTCAATGATGTTGAACTTAGCATCCCTCAAGGCACGCCAGTAGTCTATCTGGCAGAACTCATCGGCGCTACTGCTTGAGGCACATGCTCAGTGCTCCAGAGATTTGTCTATATCGTGAGAGTGTCGATTTTAGAAAGTCTATCAACGGCCTCACGGTGATTATCGAAAGTGACACCGACTTACCCTTGGGGAGCGCACTGTTCCTGTTCACCAATAAACAGCGCGACAAAATCAAAGTGTTGTACTGGGATAATACAGGCTTTGCTCTCTGGTATAAACGTCTTGAAAAAGCCAAGTATAAATGGCCTACAAAAGACAAAGATGAAGTGTTTACCCTGAATCAATTTGAGCTTGATAGACGGTGGCAACTCTGTTTTAAGGAGATATGAAATTTTCAGGGTGATTCGGTGTGTTCTATTAGTTCATTAAATTTTTAGCGGCCAAGTTCGGTAACAAAGGCATTCACTATTAACTGACCACCGATTCAATATTAATCAGCTCAGTCGTGATGGCTTCAAGCGACAGTATTCTCGATACAGCTCCTAAGTTCTTGGCCGCTCTTGGCATGCCGTACACCACACTGCTTTGCTCATCTTGTGCGTAGGTCATAGCGCCTGCTTGCTTCATTTTTAATAGGCCGAGCGCACCGTCTTTTCCCATCCCAGTAAGAATGATACCAATGCCCCTTTTTTCTGCTTGCTCAGCGACGGACTCAAATAGAACGTCAACCGAAGGTTTATGGAGATTGAGTGGCTCGTCATCGTTGAGTTGTGTGTAAAAACAGCCAGCGCGTTTTAGTATTTTTAGATGGTAGCCGCCGGGCGCAATGTAGACGTGGCCAGATTTGATCACTTCATCATGGCGCGCTTCTTGTACTTGAACCGAGCATAGACCTTGTAGCCGTGAGGCAAATGAACTGGTAAAGCCTGAAGGCATGTGCTGAGCAATGACAATACCGGGGCTATTTTCCGGCAGGCATCGAAGTAGTGTGGTAATGGCTTCGGTTCCCCCAGTTGAAGCGCCAATGGCAATGAGTCGATGGGATACTTGCCTTGTCGACACTGATGCTGACTCGTTTTGCAATGTCGGTCTTAGTGGTGATGAGTAGCTTTGATTATGCATGGTTTGCTGCGCGCGTTTGAACTGAGACTTCGCTTCTCTGAGTTTTTTGATCACCTCTCGTGCGAAGGAATCAAAATGGCTTGCTGACACTGCGGATAAATTTGGCTTTTGAATGCAGGACGCTGCGCCCAGTTTGATGGCTTGTTTGGCGAGTAATGGGTTATTGGAGAAAAGCTGAGAAATGACGACAACTGGCATAGGACGCAGTGTCATAATTTTGCCGAGAAACGCAAGACCATTCATACCAACCAATTCGATGGCGAGCGTGACCACGTCGGGTTCGACTTCTTTAATCAACGCTCTGGCTTGATGAGCGTCATGGGCGACGCCGACCACCGTCATGTTGGACTGACTGCTGATGATGCTTTTTAGATGTTGGCAGGTACCATTATTAGAATCGGTGATAAGTATTTTTAGCATCGTTGTTATACTCGTCGGTAAGTGGTTTGTTTGAGCAATTTGAACGGCGTTTGCTCCGCTGGGCAGCTTTCAGAATGACCGAGAAACAGCAAGGCGTTTTTCGGTAAGTAATTCGCGAACTTGGTTAGGATAGAGTGCTGGGTCTCCCTGTTGAAATAGATCAACACATTTCGACAAAAAATGGCGTGAAACTGCTTTTGCATCGGCCATTGATGATCCATAAGGTTCAGTTTCTTAAAGTGCACCAACGCTTGTATCTCTGGCTTTACTTCGTACAGTTTCGCCGCTTTATTAAAGTTAAAGAAGCGTGTTTTTTGCTCCTCACTCGTGCTTCCTAATTGATCCAATGTATAGCATCCATGCTTTGCGGCCGCGAGTACTTGCGTGTTGAGATCCGTCGCCAATATCTTGACCGGAGGCTGATAGCTTTCAAACGCCTCTGCCATGGTGATAGCAATGCTGTATGCCTCTTCACCGGTTGAGCAGGCACTGCACCAGATCCGGATTGGCTCAGTGACTCTATTACCAACATAATGGTCGCGAACATGCTGCTTGAGGAACGTAAAGTGATAAGGCTCACGGAAGAAATAGGTTAAATTGGTGGTGAGCGCGTTGACAAAGTACTCCCACTCAACGTGGTATTGGTCGCTAAGCAAGGCAATATACTGAGCAAAACGGGTCAGTTGATGCGCTCTTAATCTTCCGACTAACCGATTGTAGACCAGTTTTTTTTTGTTGCTGTGAAGGTCTATCCCGACTCTTTTGTAGATAAGGGAAGCGATCGCAGCAAAGTCATCGTCGGTATATTCAAAATGAGTATGTACGATCATCAAAACTCAGCCCAATCCTCATTGTCACTGTTGGAAAGCAGACGAGGACTGACGGGTCTTAAATGGTTCTCCTGAGCGGGAAGTTGCACTTCTCCTGTGTCACTGACATTTTGATCCCCAGTATCAAACACCGAGACATAGAGCGCTAAGTTAGCCACCTGTTCTTCGAGCGAACTGGCTGCCGCGGAGCCTTCTTCCACCAAAGCAGAGTTTTGCTGGGTCACATCATCGACTTCTAGTATTGCTTGCGTCACCTGATCTATCCCCGTACTTTGCTCAACTGAGGCTTGGGTGATTTCTTCAATCAGCTGTGCCACATCTTGAATGGAATTAACCACGCCAGAAATAGAGTCACCGGCTTGTGAGGCCAGCTTCGAGCCGGTCTCAATCTTATTCACTGACGAATTAATCAGGCTCTCAACCTCTTTGGCCGCCGCTGCAGAGCGCTGTGCTAAGTTACGAACTTCGGTAGCAACAACAGCGAATCCACGTCCTTGCTCTCCAGCTCGGGCAGCCTCAACAGCCGCATTGAGCGCGAGAATATTGGTCTGAAAAGCAATGCTGTCGATGACGGAGATAATGTTCATGATCTCTCGTGAGCTAGTATGGATCTCTGACATGTTATCAACCACTTGCTTAACAACTTCGCCGCCCTTACGTGCATTGTCTGAGGTTTGTTTCGCAAGCAGGTTGGCTTGTTTGGAGTGCTCGGAGTTTTGTTTTACGGTGATTGTTAGCTCTTCCATGCTGGATGAGGTCACTTCAAGGCTGCGCGCTTGTTTTTCAGTGCGCTGCGCGAGATCGATGTTGCCAATGGCAATTTCTTTGGTCGCAGTATTGATGGTGTCAGCCGAGATTTTTATATGTTGAATCATCTCTTTGAGCTTACTGACAGTAAGGTTCGAGCTGGTTTTAAGCTCGCCAAAAGCACCAGAATAATCGGCGCCAATTTGTGCGGTGAGATCGCCTTTGGCTAACGCAGACAGCACGGAAACAATGTCAGCCAAACTCACTTCGCTTATCTCTAGCAAGCGATTCATGTTGCCACACAGCATGGTGAAAAATGGGGTCTTGCCATCAAGCGCCATGCGTTTGGTGAAGTCACCATCAACGGCTGAGGCAATGACATGCTCAATTTCTTTCTCGACCGCGATCTCTGTGGTGCGATCTGACCATTCGGTCACATAACCAATTTGCTGGCCTGATGCGTCGATAACAGGATTACTGACGATGCGGAAAATGCGGCCGTTGATATCCACTTCCTGCACCTGCTCTTTATTGGCTGAAGGTGGCTCTTGCTCGAATCCACTCGCAGAGCTGAGCTGGTGGGGTGGAGGGCAGAGCCCTGGAATATTTAGATCTTTGATTTTGGATCCCACAAGCTTTGTGGCATCAAAATCAGGAGCTAAGGTTTGGAATTCTTGCTGGGCTTGCTCAAACATACCTTCGATGGCTGGATTGACGTAGATAATGGTGTGGTCACTGTCTTCAATCATCATGTTGGTACTCACGTTGTCTAACGCGATTTTGATTCGCGTCGCCGAGACTGCTTTTTGGCGTACGCTTTCCATGCTATGGGCTAATTGAACTTTCATGACTTTGAGTGACTGGAGAACTTGGCCAATTTCGTCGTTGTTTTTGATATCAATGTCAAACAGATAGTCCTGTTTGACGAGTCGTTTAAAGTAACGGCGGATATCTTTGAGTCGACGATTGATGTCGTGGCTAAACAGATACGCAAACACCAAGTAGATGCCGATAAACAGCAGGGTGATGGCCGAGGCCAAGGCGACTTCAAACCAGAATACCTGCTTACTTTGGTCATAGATTTCCGCAGATTGAACTCGGTTCTCGCTAATCAAAGCGCCGAGATTGTCTTCGTAGCTGGTGATTTCTGCAATGGCGACAGAAACGCGAGTTCTAAACAGTTCACTGTCGTGAAGGCTGGCATCGCTTGACATCAGAGTGCTGTAAATTTCAGGTAGGGTTGTGGTTGCAAGCTGAGTGCTTTGGTTGGCGATGGCTCGATACTTCTCAATGGTGGAGGCGTGTTCAGTATCAAATTTGTTGATCAGTGCTGCGCTTAGCTGCTCTAACTCGGTCGTGTTTTGCTTGAGCTGTTGCCCCGAGGTGACGTGATAGTCAAAGCTGTTGGGTAGCAGTAGAGATTGCAGCAATAAACGATTCTCTATCCAGAGTTTGTCCATGCTATGAAGTCGGCTATAGGACTCGATATGATTGTTGTAAAGGTGCTCAACGGCTTCTTTTTCTGTGTATGAACTGTGTATGCCGATACCGAGGACAGTAATCAGGGCAAAGGTAGCCATAGCGACTAAGCCAAACAGACGCTGTTTAATGGTAAGTGCACGCAGTGGGTTGGTCCGGTGCTTTTTCATCACCTTACCACTTTGTATGACGTGGTCATCTTGTTCGCCGTCTTTGAACTTCGCATACTGCGCTTTGACATTATCGAGTTCGGCTTTATCGGGCATGGAGCGAACAGACATGAAACCAAGTTGATTCCCGTCTTTGTATAGAGGGGTCACATCGGATTTTACCCAGTAGAAGCCGCCATTTTTCTGTTTGTTTTTGAGGATCCCTGACCAGCAGTTTCCGGCTTTGATCTCGCGCCAAAGATCTTCAAACACTTCTTTCGGCATGTCTGGGTGGCGAACAATGTTGTGCGGACTTCCGATTAACTCTTCTTTTGAGAAACCGCTGACGCGGACAAAATTGTCATCGGCAAAAGTAATGCGCCCAGACATGTCCGTGGTTGACACCAGTATCTCGTTTTCTTTGATAAGGTATTCTTGGTCATTGTTACTCATGGGCATAACCTTACTGATTGTCGTGGACAAGCGAAGCGTCACTATCGAGTTGTTCGAACAGTGCCATGTCACGGCTGGTCATCAGTTTTTGGATGTGAATAAGAATAAGCATGAGCTCGTTTTGCGAAGCGAGCCCCTGAATGTATTTGGTATCAAGTGCACCAGCGAAGTCTGGGGCAGGTTGTATGTCGTTGGCATCAATGGCAACCACATCAGCGACGCTATCGACCACAATGCCAACGATACGCTCACCGATATTGAGAATAATAACGACGGTCATGTCGTGATAGCGTACGTCTTCAAGCTGAAACTTGATCCGCATATCCACAATAGGTATCACCACGCCACGGAGGTTCATGACCCCTTTGATGTAGGTTGGCATGTTGGCGATGGCAGTCACTTGACTGTAAGTGATGATCTCTTGAACCGTGAGAATATCGATGCCGTAATATTCTTCACCAAGCCAAAAGGTTAAGTAGCCTTTTGCGTCGGATTGGTTGTCGTTGTCGGAGGCGCTGTTCACTATTTTCGCTCCTATCTCCAAAGTGGTTATCTGTTGCATTGGGTGAATGTCACTCCTTAGGTGAGCACATTATGAGCAATGAACTGATAGAGTTGAAAATAGTTTAGGAAATAGTTGGCTTATACCAAGTTAACTTGTTGATGGCGGTTATTTGCTGTGCAAGGTATCGGGCTGGCGAACCAAATCGGCAACATCCAAGATCAGCGAGACTCGGCCGTCTCCCATGATGGTGGCGCCGGAAACACAAGGGATTTTGCGAAAGTTGTTCTCTAGGTTTTTAACCACCACTTGCTGCTGCCCGAGTAGGCTATCAACAAATAAGGCAATGGTTTTGCTGCCGTGTTCGAGCAGCACCATAATGCCATCGCTCAGTTCGGTGATGTCGGTGTCTAGATTGAAGAAGTTATGCAATCGAAGCACTGGGATGTAATCATCGTGCACTTTGATCATAGTTTCGCCGCTGTTAAGTTTTTTGAGATCGTGCTGTTTTGGTTGCAGCGACTCGACAATATTCGTCAGTGGAATAATGTAGACATGCTCACCGACACTGATCGACATCCCTTCAAGTATGGCAAGGGTGAGCGGCAATCGGATCGACATTCTGGTACCTATCCCGAGAGTGGAGCTTATTTCTACTGTGCCCCCCATGCTAGCGATATTACGTTTGACCACATCCATGCCCACGCCTCGACCAGAGACTTCGGTGACTTGTTCTGCTGTTGAGAAACCGGCAGAAAAGATCAATTGAAATATGTCCTGCTCGCTCATGTTTTGAGACAGCGTCAGCCCGTTATTTTTGGCTTTTGCGAGGATTTTTTGTGGATCGATACCTGCACCGTCATCATCGACATGGACAATGACGTCACCGCCGCGATACACCGCAGACAAGGTAATTGTGCCGTGAGGTGTCTTGTTGAGAGCTGCTCTTTGCTCAGGTGCCTCGATGCCGTGGTCAATGCTATTGCGAACCAAATGAGTGAGCGGATCGACCAGCATTTCGAGTAAGCCTTTGTCGAGCTGTGTTTGCTCACCCTCGATAATGAGCTGAATCTCTTTATTCAGGGCGTGGGAAAGATCTCTTACGATACGTGGAAAGCGGCCAAATACGGTGCCGATAGGCATCATGCGTACCGACATGACGGTGGCTTGAAGATCTCTGGTGTTTGCTTCTAGCTGGTTGAGTCTACCAGCGAGCAGTTCGTTGCTGTTTAGCCCTAAATCGAAGGTCAGTTTTTGCAACATAGACTGAGTGATGATGAGCTCACCCACTTGGTTGATGAGCTGATCGACTTTTTGCGTGCTCACCCGAATTGAGGTTGACTCCAGAGATTTGGTCGCAGGGATTGCGCGTTGATTGCTGACGGTTTTTCGCGGCTGTGATGAGGGCGTAGGGGACGGTGCTGGCTCAGAGTTTGGGAGTATTTTGCCGCGCCATTGGTTTATTTTTTTCTCAACTAGTTCGGCTTTCATTGGCTTTAACAGGTAATCATCCATTCCTGTTTCTATGCATCTTTGCTGCTCTTCCTCTCCCGTCATTGCGGTCATGGCGATAATGGTTACGCTCTTGTGTGTCTCTCCCGCCGCGCCTTGTCGTATCTTTTCAGTCGCTTGATATCCATCCATAACCGGCATTTGGCAATCGAGGAGAATCAGTTGGAAAGGCTCGTCTTGCGAGGCCTTTAAGATCTCTAGTGCATGCTCGCCATTTTCTGCAACCTCTACGGAACTAAAGCCAATCTTGTTTAAAGTGAAACTGGCGACTTTTTGTATCACCTTACTGTCTTCAACCAAAAGGACTTTGATGGTTGATTTCTCCGCCGCGGACAAGGGGGCGTTGATGGAGAAAGGGGCAGCCTCTGAATTTGTTGATGGAGTCTCTGGCGACACTGTTGCGCGCTGCAGCTCATCACACAGAGTATCGATTTGCGATTTGAATGACGCTGAGTCGTGATCGGTTTGATAGGAACCTTTGAGTACGTCGAGCAAGTCACGGGCATTAAGCAGGGCATCAACAACGGCTTGGGTGAGGGTAATTTGATGATTGCGTAGCTTATCGAGTAAGTTCTCGAGAACGTGGCTGACGTGAGTAATATCGTCAAAACCAAAAATACCAGAGCCACCTTTTATCGAGTGAACTGCCCGAAAAATAGCGTTGAGTTTATCCGCCAAGTCAGACTCGTCATCATTTTGGTTCATTTCAAGTAACAGGGATTCCATCTCTTCAAGATGTTCAGCCATTTCTTCAAAGAAAATGAGTTCGAATTGTTGGTTAGATTCCGGCATCGCACATTGCTTCCTGCATTCTGAGAGTCTGTGAGCGTTCAAATCAAAATAGTGATGAACAGTCTCCAGCGAAAAGGAAAAAGGTTACATATCAGTATGGTTGGCAATAGAGATATGTTCAATTGTGTTTATTATCAGGGTAGGCGAGGGCGTTGGGGTTGCGTTAGTAAAGCGCTGGAATGGAGGCAATTGAGCGCGCCAAATAAGAGAGTGCAGCGCGCAAAATCTATATGTTGGTCAACTTATCCTAGCAGGATGGAGGTTTCCAAAACGTGCTGGGCATTGTCCAGTAGCTGTGGATACTTGGTCATCAATTGTTTGTATTTGTCATCGATGGACTCAAGAGCGCGCATCGCTCCAAACATTTCCACCGTTTGCTCTGGCTGTAGGTTAAGAAGCACTTTCAAACCGTCTAGGGAAATGTGGTTTGCTGATTCGACTTTAGCGATCGCACCGTCGATCATTTCGAGGGTAATGTGAGAGTTGTTATTGTTCATTATCAGGCTTTATATTGAGAGCGATGTTAGATCTTAATGATCTCAAGATTTCGTGTTGCGAGATGTTAATCTTGTTGCACGCGTTTTTACCTTGATTCGGATCATGGACAGTTTAATCATCAAACAACAAATTGATGGCAACGCCCATCATAACAAGGCCTGCTATTGGTCCCATTACACCCATTGGTGCTCGTTCTATATAAGGCAAATTCTCTGCAATCATCAAACCCCATTCAGGTGAAGGCGGCTTTGCTCCAAGACCAATAAAACTTAGTGCTGTCAGGCTTAAGGTAATCACGGGCAGTCTTAGCAATGCGTGTCTCAATAGAGGTGGCATCACATAAGGCAGTATGTAATGTCTGAGTATTTTAACGCGGCCTATTCCCCAAATAGGGGCTAAGTGGGTGTAGGGTTGCGCTTTTGCTTCGGTAATTAAGCTTGAGCAATGCGCTGCGAGTGGTGCCCATGACACAAAAACAATGGCAATCATTGCGCTACTTGGATGCATTCCAGTTAACCCCGCAACCAACAGACCAGCAATGATGTACGGTACGCCTTTGGTTATCTCGATAAGGCCTTGGCTAATTCGAGTGTTGAAACCCAATAGAATACCAACGAGGAGGCTTAGTAAGGTAGCGATAAAGCCTTCTTTAAAGGTCGATAACATTCCAGCGCCAATGCGCGCCATTAGATCTCTGCCGATGCCGTCAGCACCAAGCGGCGCTTCAAGGTTTGGTGCTGCTAATCTAACGTATTGACTGGTATAAGGATCAGCAACCAGCGACCAGCAGACAACAAGGAACAGCACAGCAAAAATTGAGTAGGCAGTAAGGCGCTTTCCTTTACTTGAAGTAAGCGAGAAAGTTGAGTGGCTACTGATCAGTTTGCCACTTTTTAAGCTGTGTCCCAGCAGCCATTGCTGGATGAGTAATCCAATACTGCTGATAAATATCGAGATCAGTAGCAGTACTAACAGTCCACCTTGTAGCATTGGTAAGTCCTGTGCTTTGGCAGCACCGAGAATAAGCCGGCCAATACCAGGAATTGAGAAAATCTGCTCAACCGCAACCGCGCCGCCGGTCAAACCAATCATGATCATCGAAATCTGCGGAATCAGGCTGCTTATGGCTCGCTTTATTGCAAACCGAAAAATTTGGTTTGAACTCACATTCGCGCTCAACCAAGTAATGACCCAAGGCTCATTCAGTACTCGCTGCAAGCTGTCTCTAAGCAATCGACTAAACAGTCCACTTGCTGGCAGCGCTAATGCGAAGCTAGGTAGCCAAATGTGTTGCCAGCTTTGCCAGCCATAAGGTGGGAAAATACCCAACCAAATAGACAAAACAAGGATCAGCACCGAGGCTACCACATACTCTGGCAGCGATATTAGTATCGTGCTCAAGCTATTGTGGGTTTGATTAAGCTTATTGGTTTTCCATCGATAGAGCGTGTGCAGTAAACCAAGACTGCACAGTAAAAACGTCAGCCCAAGTGCGACTAACATTAAGAAAATAGAGGTAAACAATGTCTGCTGAATGCCGTCAGAGACCGATGTGCCATCTATCCAGGACACACCGAGGTTGCCGTGAAGCGCATCACCGAGCCAATCAATCAGTCTTTCTGTGGCAGAGCGATCGAGCTGAAGATCCTCTCTCACCGCCGCAAGTGCTTCGGGCGTCAGCATATGTTGCTGACCAGCACGCGCTCGAAGAATGGATTGGCTCGGATCGATACCGGCAATATCCGGCATCAAGCCAACAAGAATCACAACGACAATAAGAGAAGCGAAACGCGATAGCCAAGGGGCGAACGCGTTTAACGACAGTCTAGGGGCACCAGCAGACATCATTAGGCTTAGTTAACCTTGGTTTGTACGTCGATTAGACGGCGCTCGCTAGGGTCACGAACCGCATCGGTTACACGCTCGCTTTCTCCTTGAACTACACGTTCGTGCAGCAGTGGGATCGCAGCGTAATCACCAAGTATTTTTTGCTCGGCAGCAATGATGGCTTTTTGGCGCTGTTCACCTAGGGGCTGTAGGTCTGCGTGAGTGAGTGCGTCGTCAACGGCCTCTGAACAGAATTGACCTAAGTTGAATGAACCTTCACAGCCAAAATCACTTTGCATGTAAGCAACGGGATCACCTGAGTCTAATACAGTGGCACGTGAGAGGATGAAGGCATCGAACTTGCCAGAAAGTGCATCGTTTTCGATTTGCGCGTACTCGCGGATATCAAGTTCTACCTGAAAGCCTGCTGCCTCTAGTTGCTGCTTCAGTAGTGCTGCAACTTCTGGTAGCTCTGCACGGTCAGTAAAAGTACCGATCAAGATTTTCTCACCGTTGGCTTTTTTACCTTTTTCTAGAGGTGCCGCTTCTGGACGAATAGGTGCAGCCCAAGCCAGTGCTGGACCAAGCAGGCCTTCTGCAATATCAGCATGGTTTTCGTAAACGGTGCGAATGATTTGCTCGCGATCAATCGCTGCTGCAGCAACTTTACGAAGTTCAAGCTGGCTAAATACCTCAGATTGGTTGTTGAGGTAAAGGGTGTTGGTGCGGGGCATGGCCACTTCGTGCAATAAGTTCTCATCCAGTGTTGCGATTTGGGAAACGGGTACAGCTTCCACTAGGTCTGCGGCACCAGTGCGAAGAGCCGCTGCGCGAGCGAAGCCATTCGGAACGTATTCTGCGATAACCGTTTCAATCTTAGCTTTCTCGCCCCAGTAGCCATCAAAACGCTTCAGCTTAGCGCTGGTGGTGCCGTTGATTTCAACGAGTTCGAATGGACCTGTGCCAGCTCCAGTTGGAATAACACGGCCATTATCTTGGTAGGCACTGCTTGCTAGGATAGCCAACTGAGGGCTTGATAGTCGGCTTGGAAGCAGTGGGTCGTTGAAGGTCGTTTTTATCTCAACGTGGTTTGCATCTAATGCTGTGACTTCAAGGTCGATACCATCAAGGATGCGCGGCTTTGGCGCGGCGTCGAGTGCTTTTTGAAGTGAGTTTACTACAGCATTAGCGTCCAGCATTGAACCGTCGTGGAATTTGACGCCTTCACGAATCGTAAAGTGCCAAGTTAGTGGTTCAATTTGTTCCCATGCCGTTGCAAGCATTGGCTCTGCTTCTGATTTAGGTGTTAGGTTGATAAGCGTTTCCGCCGTGCTCCAACGAGATAGCTTGAAAGCATCGTCTGAAAGTGGCGATAGACCGGTGCGCGGTGGCTGCATCATAGCCACTCGAATCTCAGATTTTACTGCAGTATCGCTCGCGGCATTTTGAGCCTCTTCTTTGGAATCAAAACAGCCTGTCAATGGCAAAGCTAAGGCAAGCGCACATGCCAATTTAATTGAATGGAAACGCATGGTTAGTGTTCTCTATTATGTTTGTGAGTTGGTGTTGTGTTTATTCACCGCTGAAGATAGCGATTGGGCGTGGATTAATGCCTTGGTTGTTGGGTGAGTCGGGGCGTTCATAATGCGAGTTGCGCATTCATGCTCTACGACTTGCCCTTGGTCTAAGACCACAATGTCATCGCACAATGCACTGGCTGCGCCGAGATCGTGTGTGACTAAAATGAGTTTAAGTGCTCTTTGTTGCTTGAGTGTGTTCAGCAGATCAATAAGACGCTGGCGGTTAACGGGGTCTAAGTTGCTGGTGGGTTCATCGGCAACCAGTAACTCAGGCTCAACGATAAGCGCTCTGGCAATCGCTACGCGCTGTGCTTGGCCTGTGGAGAGTTGGCTTGGCGTCAGGGCTAATAGTTCTGGTCGAAGCCCAACTTCTTCTAGTGCTCGTTGGGCTTTGTGCCGATGGTTGCCCTCAATACTTAGACTTTCCAGTGGTTCAATCAACACTTGAGCAACGGTGTAATAAGGGTTGAGGCTAGTATGTGGCTCCTGCGGGATTAGCTGGATCTGCTTACACAGAGCAAGACGCTCTTTGCTAGAGGCGATAGGCAGCGTGTGCCCTAACACCTTGATGCGACCTTCTTGCGGCGAGCGTAATCCAAACAAGAGTTCAATCATTGTAGATTTGCCTGCGCCTGAAGGACCGACAATCGCCACACTGCGCTCGGCAACCTTGAGCGACACCTTATCGAGCGCTTTAAAAGGTTTACCGCCCAACCACTTAGGCACTGAGTAGTGGTACACACTTACATCGTCAAACAGTACACTTGATACTGCTGCGTTCTCTGCACGCTTGGCTTGTTCGAAAGAAACAGCCTGTCCCGAGGAAATAGCTAGCATCAGATCAATCCTCTTAAAGATTGGCAAAAATCATGTTCGCTGCACTCGAGCGTATGGCGAGGCTCGCCGTAGGCAATGACTCGGCCTTCATCAATTACCACCATTTTGTCGCACTCTAATGCACTATGGAGATCGTGAGTGATCAGAATGCCAGCCATATTGGTATTTCTTACACTCTCTCTGATTAGCGTTAGGATCTCTTGTTCCGTCACTGGGTCTAGCGCACTCGTTGGTTCGTCCGCAATGAGCAGAGAGGCCTTACTTAGCAGTCCGATTGCGATGCAGACTCGCTGTCTTTGACCGCCAGATAGCTGGCTTGGATAAAGCTTGAGGATTGTTGAAGGGTCAGAGAAGCCAAGTCGAGTGAGTAATGCGACGATAGTGCTTCGGTCATCTGTCTTGGGCTTGGTGTACCAACCGGTGTGTGCCAGCGTCAGTTGAGCTTCAACGGTTACAAGAGGATTCAGAGCCTGCAGAGCATCCTGAAAAATAAACGCTGGGCGCTGCTCTGGTGCTCGTTCTATCATGGACACATTACTTACGTTGGTGCCCGCTAAGAGGATATCGCCTGAAACTGACATTGAATCAGGAGTAAATCCAGCAATCGCCTTTGATAGCATAGACTTACCAATACCAGAAGGACCCATTACCGCAAGCATTTCACCTGCGCCAATGTCGAACTGAATACCTTGGAACAAGATGCGTTCTTTTGACTGGATTGAAAGCTGGTTGACTGTAAGGATTGGGGCGTTCACGGAGTGGCTCTGATGGCTAATGTTATAACGTAACAAGGGTATCATTCCCTTAGTTCATTGAGAAGTGTGATAGAGCGCTAATTTTGTAACTTATCGATATGAGTTAGCTTAACTGATTAATTTTAAAGCGCTCTTAATGAGTAATGCTTGTAAGTTAAGAAGCTAACACCTTTTAGAAGGCCTAGTCGCATAGCGA